>JAEZEB010000001.1 GCA_023438115.1 Pseudomonadota bacterium
GCCTCGGTGCGCAGACTACCCAGCGCACCGACGCCGACGGCTTCGCCCTGATCAACCGCCTCGCGCCCTACCAGAAGAATCCCATCCGCCTAGATGCCAACGACTTGCCGCTCTCCGCCGAGATCGACTCGATCGAACAGGAAGTGGTGCCGCCCTGGCGCTCAGTCTCCAAGGTGGAGTTCGCGGTGCGAGGCGGCCGCGCCGCCCTCATTTCGATTGAGATGGAGGATGGGCAACCTGCGCCGCCCGGCGCCACGGTGCGCATCGAAGGCGAGGACCGCGACTTCTACGTGGCCCGGCGCGGCGAGGCCTACATCACCGGCCTGAAGCCCGCCGACAACCGGCTGCAGATGGAGTGGCAGGGCAAACGCTGCATGCTGGACCTGGCGCTGCGCGCCGACGGTCCCGAAATTGTCCGCGCAGGTCCCCTGCGCTGCAAGGGAGTCGCACGATGAAATTCCTGTTCCACCTTACCTTCGCGCTGGGGCTCGCCGCGGCGTCCCTGCCTGCGTACAGCGCCATCAGCTGCTCGCTCACCCCGAACCCGAGCCAGGTCAACCTCACCTACGACGGCACCACCCAGACGGCGACCGGCACGCTCAACATGACATGCACCCGCGGCCTCTTCGACGGCCGGCCGGACATCTGGATCGGGATGGACCAGGTGGCGAGCGGTCGCAACGCGATGCAGGAGGCTGGCCACACGCTGAACTACACGGTGTATCACAACACCACGAACGCCGGCATCTGGCTGAATACCGGCGGCGTCACCCCGGGCAGCTCCAGCAACGGGGCCATCGTCGACCCCCTGGATTTCCCACTCCTGGTGTTCACGAAGTCCGAGTCGTACCGATTCTTCCTGCGAGTCCCCGGCGTAGGCACCCGCCCGGCCGGAGACTACCAGGATTCCATTCCGATCACGCTGCGGCTGAACAACCAGTCCGGCACGGTTCTCGTCAACACGACCCTGAACGTCTCTATCAACGTTCCCAAGAGCTGCCGCTTCAGCACCCCGCCCCCGGCGATCGGCATCACCTACCCGGCGTTCTCCCCCACGGCGGTCACGGGCCGCAGCGACTTCGCGGTCACCTGCACCCTGGGTACGAGCTACGAACTGTTGCTCGACGCCACGCGCAGCGTGGTGCCGAACGTGCAACTGGCCTACAGCCTGTCGCTCAGCGCCGTGGGCGGATCCGGGACGGCGGCCGCGCAGCCCTATCGCATCAACATCAGCGTGGACCCCGGGCAGGCGGGCCGATGCAGCGGCTCCACCTGCACGGGACAGGACTACCGCACGCTCACCATCCGGTATTGAGCGCGCGGCGCGCGGGTCAAGCCGCCGGCGGAACCGCCGCGGGCTCTTCCGGCAGCGCGGGGCCTTCGCCGTACTGGTTGGGGCCGGCGGTCGGCTGCACCAGGAAGTAGATCATCACGGCCCATCCCAGCAGCGGGATGATCCACAGCAGCTGGAACCAGCCGCTCTTGCCGATGTCGTGCAGGCGGCGCGCGCCCACGGACAGCGAGGGCAGCAGGAAGGCGAGGTTCACCAGCATGCCGACGAAGTCGCCGAGGATCCACGAGGCGAGCAGCGACACCACCAGCGTGAACAGCGCGAACCACCAGAACTCCGGACGGCCGGCGCGCCCGTTGAATTCGACGTATTTCTTGAGACAGGCGGTGACCGCTTGCTTGAAGTCCATGGAGTACCCTCCTTCGTTGTTGTGGCCGGTGATGATACGGAGCACATCCAGTAACACAAGACGAGGAGTTCACGGTTCCCGCGATTGCGCAGCGGCGGCGAGCACGCTGTCGTGCAATCGGCCGCCGAAGAAGCCGGGGCGGTCCAGCAGGCGGCGGGCCAACCTCGTGATTCGCCCCGCATCTCCCGCTTCGCCGGACAACACGGCCCGCGCATAGCGAGCCGTCACGTTGGAAGGATCCAATCGGTCAGCCCGGTCGAGGTGGCGCTTCGCTTCTTCGACCAGTCCCTGGTGCGCCAGCGCCAGCCCCACCGCGCCGTGGCTCTCCGCGACGTTGCGGTCTTCCTGCAGCGCACGGTGGAATGCCTCCAATGCGCCCGCACGATCGCCCTGCAGCAGCCGCGTCCATCCCAGCGCATGCCAGGTGCCGATGTGTTCCGGCACGCGCAGCACGGCCTGCTCGAGATGGCTGCGCGCGCGCGTGAAGTCACCGGCCAGCAGGTGCGCGAGGCCCAGGCCGCCGAGTGCGCGTCCATCCTGCGCGTTCCGTTGCAGGGCCCGCTCGAAGGCGTCGACCGCACGCGCCGCCTGTCGCTCGGCGAGGGCGACGGTGCCGTGCGCGACGAGCGCTTCCATGCATGCGCCTTCGTCCTGCAACGCATCGGCCGACCACGCGCGCGCCGCGGCGAAATCGCCGCGGTCCACCGCAATCAGCGCGGCCACGCCGCGCGCCGGGGGTTGAAGCACGCCCGCGCCCTGCGCCGCCAGGATCCAGTCCCAGGCATCCGCCAGCCGCGATGCGCGATGCAGCGAACGCAACAAGCGCTGCTGCTCCTGGGCGAGCTCGCGCGCCAAGGTGGCATTGCCGGGATCCTGCCGCAAATACGCGGCCAGGCGTTCGGCGCGCGCGGCGGGATCGGGAAGTCCGTGGTTCATGGAACAGCGAGGCTAGACCGCCGGAACGCGTACGCAAGAACGCAGGCTGCCACCGATTTCAGCGCCTTATTCACCTGCACGCGGCACGCCAGGGCCCGCCGGCACTATCCTCGTCTTCCGGCCCCATGACCACCATCGATCCGCGCCAGGCCCTCCTCGCCGCCATGCAACAGCAGGCGGCGCGGTTGCGCGAGCGATCCGCGCTGCCGCGTACCGCGTCCACGGCAGCAACGCAGTCGACGGCTTCGCCGCTCGCCCAGCGCCTGCAGGCGATCGCACCGCAAGATCCGCAACGCCACCGCAAGGCCGCGCGCATCTATCTCGAATCGGAACTCGCGCGCGAATTCGGCGCGGACCTCGTCAACGACCCTGCCTTCACGCAAATGGTGGACGCCGTGCACGAGCAGATGCTGCAGGACCCCGAGACCGCCGCGGCGCTCGATGCGGCCGGCGAGCTGCTGCTCGCGAAGCCTTCGACCTAGAAGCGCTCGTTGGCGCCCAGGTAGCGCCACTGCCCCAGCGGCAGGTGCCCCAGCGCCACGCGGCCGATGCGCACGCGCTTGAGCCCCACCACCTTCAGGCCCACCAGCTCGCACATGCGGCGGATCTGGCGCTTCTTGCCTTCCACGAGCACGAAGCGCAGCTGCTCGGGGTTCTGCCAGTCCACCTTCGCGGGCTTGAGCGGCTGGCCGTCGAGCGAGAGTCCGTGGCGCAACCGCGCGAGCTGCGACTGCGGGAACACCGCCTGCACGTTCGCCTCCACGCGCCCGAAGGCCACGCGCACCAGGTACTCCTTCTCGATCAGCGAATCCTCGCCGATCAGCTGGCGGGCCACGCGGCCGTCCTGCGTCAGCACCAGCAGGCCGGTGGAATCGATGTCCAGCCGCCCCGCGGGCACCAGGCTTTGCAGCTGCGCGGGCGCGAAGCGGCGCGGCGCGGTGTCGCCCTTCCAGCGCGTACGCGCCTGCACCAGCACCTTCGCCGGCTCGTAGCCGTCCTCCGCCTGCCCGCTCACGTAGCCCACGGGCTTGTGCAACAGGATGGTCACCTGCTCGCGCTGCTGGCCGCGGGCGCGCGGGTCGATCTCGATCTTGGCCTGCGGCCCCACCTGCAGGCCCATGGGCGCGACGGCGCCGTCCACCTTCACCCAGCCCCTGGCGATCCAGTCGTCGGCCTCGCGGCGGGAGCACAGGCCGAGGTCGGCCATGCGCTTGTTCAGTCTTGTCGTCGCGGCGGCGGGGGAATCAGGAGGCATGCGTGGGAGAGTTGGAGAAGGTTCCGTGGCGCAGCGCGTGCAGGTCCAGCACGCGCAGGCCACCGTATTCGACCTGGATGATGCCCTGCTCCTGCAGCGAGGCCAGCGCCTCGTTCACGCGCTGGCGCGACAGGCCCACGAGGTAGGCGAGTTCCTGTTGCGTGATGCGCAGCACCTCGCCCACGCCGGGAAACAGAACGGGGTTGAACAGAGCCGCGAGATTGCGCGCCACGCGCAGGTCGGGGCTGGTCATGCGGTCGATCTCGCGCGCGGCGATGAACTGCGCCAGGCGCTCGTTCAGCTGGTTCATCACGAAGCGGTTGAAGCCGATCGAGTGGTCCAGCAGCCAGTGGAAGGTGGCGGCCGGCAGCCCCGCGACGACGCTGCGGCGCAGCGCCTGGATGTTGTAGCGGTACTCCTCGTTCTTCAGCACCGTGCCTTCGCCGAACCAGCCGCCCGGCGGCACGCCGGTGAAGGTGATGGTGCGGCCCTGCGCATTGTCGGAGCTCATTTTCAGCAGGCCTTCGACCACGCCGAACCAGTAGGTGACGGGCCGGCCCACGCGGCACACGTAGTCGCCGGGCAGCGCGTCGCCCACGCGGATGTCGCGCACGGCCACCTCGCGCTCGGCGGGTTGCAGCACGGACAGCCAGGGGATGCCCGCGAGTTCTTCGGGCCGGGGTTCGCGGCGACGCTGGTGGAGGGTGAGCTCGGATGCCATGCCTAGGGCACGTCCCATGAGGAATATCCCTAGGATTGTCTTTGCAAAGACAGATTGGCGTCAAACCCCGTCCTACAGTCCGCCCACACGCCTGACCTGGAGGACGGCCATGGACACCACGTTCCCCCGCTTGCTGCTGCAGCACGCCGCCCGCCGGCCGGGCGCCGCGGCGATGCGCGAGAAGGAATACGGGATCTGGCAGACCGTCACCTGGGCGGGGCTCGCGACGATGGTCGAACACATCGCCTGCGGCCTGCACCAGGCCGGCCTGCAGCGCGGCGAGCACATGGTGGTGATCGGCACCAACCGCCCGCGCCTGTACGCCACCATGCTCGCCATCCAGTCGCTGGGCGCCATCCCCGTGCCGCTGTACCAGGACGCAGTGGCCGCCGAGTGCGTCTTCCCGATCAACAACGCCGAGGTGCGTTTCGCGATGGCGGAAGACCAGGAGCAGGTGGACAAGCTGCTGGAGATCCGCGCCGAGTGCCCGCAGCTGCGTGCGATCTGGTTCGACGATCCGCGCGGCCTGCGCAACTACAGCGAGCCGGGGCTGCAGTCCATGGACGCGCTCATGGAGGCCGGCGCGCGCATCGCGCAGGACCAGCCGGGCCTGTTCCGCGCGCAGGTGGAGAACGGCCGCCCGGACGAAGTGGCCGCGATGTTCTTCACCTCCGGCACGACGGCGCAGCCCAAGGGCGTGGTGCACACGCACCGCACGCTGCTCGATCGCGCGCAGGCCGGCGCCGAATTCGACCAGCTGACCGAGCGCGAGGAAGTGCTGGCCTACATGCCTCCGGCGTGGGTGGGCCAGAACATCTTCAGCTACGCGCAGTGGCTTGCCTGCGGCTTCGTGGTGAACTGCCCCGAGTCGGGCTCGACGGTGATGATCGACCTCAAGGAGATCGGCCCCACCTACTACTTCGCCCCGCCGCGCATCTTCGAGGCGCTGCTCACCAGCGTGATGATCCGCATGGAGGACGCGGGCGCGATCAAGCGGCGCATGTTCCACGCCTTCATGGACGTGGCGCGCCGCGTGGGTCCCGCGCTGCGCGACGCCAAGCCCGTGGGCACGCTGGACCGCGTGCTGTACGCGCTGGGCAACGCGCTGGTCTACGGCCCGCTGCGCAACAACCTGGGCATGTCGCGTGTGCGCGTGGCCTACACGGCCGGCGAGGCGATCGGCCCGGACCTGTTCACCTTCTACCGTGCGATCGGCATCAACCTCAAGCAGCTCTATGGCAGCACCGAGACCGCGGTGTTCGTCTGCATGCAGCCGGACCACCAGGTGCACGCCGACACGGTGGGCATTCCGTGCCGCGACGTGGAGATCCGCCTCACCGACAGCGGCGAGATCCTCGTGCGCTCGCCGGGGCTGCTGAAGGAGTACTACAAGAACCCCAGGGCCACCGCCGAAGTGAAGGACGCCGAGGGCTGGTACCACACCGGCGACGCCGGCTTCCTGGACGCGCAGGGCCACCTGAAGATCATCGACCGGGCGAAAGACGTGGGGCGCCTGGCCGACGGCGCCATGTTCGCGCCCAAGTACATCGAGAACAAGCTCAAGTTCTTTCCCTACATCAAGGAAGCGGTGGCGGTGGGCGACGGCCGCGCCATGGTGTGCGTGATGCTCAACATCGATTTCGACGCCGTCGGCAACTGGGCCGAGAAGCGCAACCTGCCCTATGCCGGCTACACCGACCTGGCGCAGAAGCCCGAGGTCTACGCGCTGCTGCAGGACTGCGTGCAGAAGGTCAACGCCGACCTCGCGGCCGACGACAAGCTGGCCGGCAGCCAGGTGCATCGCTTCCTCGTGCTGCACAAGGAGCTGGATGCCGACGACGGCGAGCTCACCCGCACCAACAAGGTCCGCCGCGGCTTCATCGCCGAGAAGTACGGCGTGCTGGTCGACGCGCTGTACGCCGGGCGCAGCGAGCAATACATAGCGACGCAGGTGAAGTTCGAGGATGGGCGCACCGGCAGCGTGAGCGCGACGCTGCGGATCATGGATGCGCGCACCTATGCGCCCCTGAAGGCGGCGGCATGAAGATCATGCGGGACCCTGACCACTCCGGCATCGCGGCCGCCCCGGCGGCCCCGGGCACCGGCCGGCGCCTGGGCGACGTCATCCTCGACGTCAAGAACATCGCGCTCGCCTTCGGCGGGGTGAAGGCGCTCACCGACATCTCCTTCGACGTGCGCGAGCACGAGGTGCGCGCCATCATCGGGCCGAACGGCGCGGGCAAGAGCTCGATGCTCAATTGCATCAACGGCGTGTACCAGCCGCAGCAGGGCAGCATCAGCTTCCGCGGCCGCACCTTCAGCCACATGAAGAGCCGCCAGGTCGCCGAGATGGGCATCGCGCGCACCTTCCAGAACCTCGCGCTCTTCAAGGGCATGAGCGTCCTGGACAACATCATGACCGGCCGCAACCTGCGCATCCGCAGCAACATCCTGCTGCAGGCGCTGCGCATCGGCCCGGCCGAGCGCGAGGAGATCCGCCACCGCGAGTACGTGGAGCGGATCATCGACTTCCTGGAGATCCAGGCCTTCCGCAAGACGCCGGTGGGCCAGCTGCCCTACGGCCTGCAGAAGCGCGTGGACCTGGGCCGCGCGCTCGCGATGGAGCCGCAGGTGCTGCTGCTCGACGAGCCGATGGCGGGCATGAACCTGGAGGAGAAGCAGGACATGTGTCGCTTCATCCTGGACGTGAACGACGAGTTCGGCACCACCGTCGTCCTGATCGAGCACGACATGGGCGTGGTGATGGACATCTCCGACCGCGTCGTGGTGCTGGACTACGGCCGCAAGATCGGCGACGGAACGCCGGAGGAAGTGCGCGCGAATCCGGACGTGATCAAGGCTTACCTGGGGAGCAGCCATTGAACTCCAAGCACCTTGTCATTGCGGGCTCGACCCGCAATCCATGGATCCCGGCTCAAGGCCGGGATGACAAATGATGGGCTTCTTCCTCGAAACCCTCCTCGGCGGCCTGATGACGGGCATGCTGTATTCGCTGGTCGCCCTCGGCTTCGTGCTGATCTTCAAGGCCTCGGGCGTCTTCAACTTCGCGCAGGGCGCCATGGTGCTGTTCGCGGCGCTGGCGATGGCGCGCTTCGCCGAATGGCTGCCGCGCTGGCTCGGCTTCGAGAGCCTGTTCCTCGCCAACGCGCTCGCCTTCCTGCTCGCGGGCGCCTGCATGTTCGCGGTGGCCTGGCTGGTGGAGCGCCTCGTGCTGCGCCACCTGGTCAACCAGGCCGAGGCCACGCTGCTGATGGCCACGCTGGGCATCACCTACTTCCTCGACGGCCTGGGCCAGACGCTGTTCGGCAGCGACATCTACAAGATCGACGTGGGCATGCCCAAGGAGCCGATGTTCGTGCTGGAGAAGGCCTTCGAGGGCGGCATCCTGGTGAACCAGGAAGACCTGATCGCCGCCGTGATCGCCGCCGCGCTGGTGGCGCTGCTCACGCTGTTCTTCCAGAAGACGCGCACCGGCCGCGCGCTGCGCGCCGTGGCCGACGCCCACCAGGCCGCGCAATCCATCGGCATCCCGCTCAACCGCATCTGGGTGATCGTGTGGTGCGTCGCGGGGGTCGTGGCACTGGTCGCTGGCGTGATCTGGGGCTCCAAGATGGGCGTGCAGTTCTCCCTGGCCACCATCGCGCTGCGCGCGCTGCCGGTGGTGATCCTCGGCGGCCTCACCTCGGTGCCGGGCGCCATCCTCGGCGGCCTGATCATCGGCGTGGGCGAGAAGCTGTCCGAGGTCTACATCGGTCCCCTGGTGGGCGGCGGCATCGAGATCTGGTTCGCCTACATGCTGGCGCTGGTGGTGCTGCTGTTCCGGCCGCAGGGGCTGTTCGGCGAAAAGATCATCGATCGGGTATGAGCACCTTGCGCACCGCCCTTCCTCTTGTCATTGCGGGCTCGACCCGCAATCCAGACGGCGCCGGAGCCCGCGCCGCATGGATCCCGGGTCAAGCCCGGGATGACAAGGTTCGTTGAAGCCGGAGACGTCCGCATGCTTTACCGCGAAAACGGCCAGTTCAAGACCAGCTACGCCGCCGACCAGGCGATCTTCCCCATCCTGCAGGACCGCTGGGGGATGTTGGCGCTGCTGGCCATCGCCTTCGTCGCCGTGCCGCTGCTCGCCAGCGACTACATGTTCAAGGCGATCCTGGTGCCCTTCCTGATCCTGTCGCTGGCGGCGCTGGGGGTGAACATCCTCGTGGGCTACTGCGGCCAGATCTCGCTGGGTTCGGGCGCCTTCATGGCGGTGGGCGCCTACGCGGCCTACAACGTGATGATCCGCATCGAGGGCGCGCCGCTGGTGGCGTCCATCCTCGCCGGCGGCTTCTTCGCCACGCTGGTGGGCATCGTCTTCGGCATCCCCAGCCTGCGCGTGCGCGGCCTGTACCTCGCGGTGGCCACGCTCGCCGCGCAGTTCTTCTGGGACTGGGCCTTCCTGCGCATCAAGTGGTTCACCAACTACACGCCCTCGGGCTCGGTGCAGGTCTCCAACCTGAACGCCATGGGCTGGGCCATCGACACGCCGGTGGAGCGCTACCTGTTCTGCCTCGCGTTCCTCGCCGTCTTCGCGCTGCTCGCCAAGAACCTGGTGCGCGGCGCGATCGGCCGCGAGTGGATGGCCATCCGCGACATGGACGTGGCCGCTGCCGTGATCGGCATCCGGCCCATGTACGCCAAGCTGTCCGCCTTCGCGGTCAGCTCCTTCATCGTCGGCGTCGCCGGCGCGCTGTGGGGCTTCGTGCACCTGGGCGGCTGGGAGCCGGCCGCCTTCTCGGTGGACCGCTCCTTCCAGCTCCTCTTCATGGTGATCATCGGCGGGCTGGGCTCGATCATGGGCAGCTTCTTCGGCGCCGCCTTCATCGTCGTCCTGCCGATCTTCCTCAACCAGTTCCTGCCCGCCGTGGGTTCGCTGGTCGGCGTGCAGATCGGCACCGCCGGCATCGCGCACGCCGAGTTCATGGTGTTCGGCGCGCTGATCGTCTGGTTCCTCGTCGTCGAGCCGCACGGGCTCGCGCGCCTGTGGTCCGTGGGCAAGCAGAAGCTGAGGCTTTGGCCCTTCCCGCACTGACAACCGCCATTTTCACAAGGAGACAAGCATGAAGATGCGTCACGTCGTACTCGCCGCCACCCTGGCGGCCGCCGCGGTCACCGGGGCGTGGGCCCAGGCCAGGGAGCAGTTCTTCCCGGTGCTGGTGTACCGCACCGGCGCCTATGCGCCCAACGGCATCCCCTTCGCCAACGGGTACGTCGACTACCTCAAGCTGGTCAACGCCAAGGGCGGCATCAACGGGGTGAAGATCAGCTGGGAGGAATGCGAGACGGCGTACGCCACCGACCGCGGCGTCGAATGCTACGAGCGCCTGAAGTCCAAGAACGGCGGCGCCACCGTGTTCCAGCCGCTGTCCACCGGCATCACCTTCGCGCTGACCGAGAAGGCGCCGGGCGACAAGGTGCCGCTGATCACCGGCGGCTACGGCCGCAGCGACACCACCGACGGCATGGTGTTCAAGTGGAGCTTCCCGCTCACCGGCACCTACTGGGACGCCGCGGACATCCTCGTGCAGCACGTGGGCAAGCAGCTGGGCGGCCTCGACAAGCTCAAGGGCAAGAAGATCGCGCTCGTCTACCACGACAGCCCCTACGGCAAGGAGCCGATCCCGCTGCTGCAGGAACGCGCCGCGCAACTGGGCTTCCAGCTGAACCTGCTGCCCGTGGCCCACCCCGGCGTCGAGCAGAAGGCCACCTGGCTGCAGATCCGCCAGACGCGTCCCGACTACGTGTTCCTCTGGGGCTGGGGCGTGATGAACTCCACCTCGATCAAGGAAGCGATCGCCACGGGCTACCCGCGCGAGAAGATGTACGGCGGCTGGTGGTCCGGCGCCGAGCCGGACGTGGTGCCCGCGGGCGAGGGCGCCAAGGGCTACAACGCGCTCGCGCTGCAGCACAGCGCCGACTACGACGCGCCCGTGGTGAAGGAGATCCTCGCCAAGGTGCACGGCGCCGGCCAGGGCACGGGCCCGAAGGAGGAGGTCGGCCAGGTGATGTACGTGCGCGGCCTCATCGCCGCCATGCTGGCCGTCGAAGGCGTGAAGGTGGCGCAGGAGCGCTTCGGCAAGGGCAAGTGGGTCAGCCCCGAGCAGGCGCGCTGGGGCTACGAGAACCTGAACCTCACGCAGGCCAAGCTGGACGCGCTGGGCTTCAAGGGCGTGATGCGCCCCATCTCTACCAGCTGCGCCGACCACCGCGGCGCCACCTGGGCCCGCATCCACACCTGGGACGGCAAGAAGTGGAGCTACAGCTCCGACTGGTACCAGGCCGATGCGTCCATCATCACGCCGATGATCAAGGCGTCGGCGAACAAGTACGCGCAGGAGAAGAAACTGGAACGCCGCACTCCCGCGGACTGTCAATCGTGAGCCCTCTCTTGTCATGGCGGGCTTGACCCGCCATCCATGCGGCCGCCGCGCCTGTGCGGTCGCCGCATGGATCCCGGCTCGAGGCCGGGATGACAAGCCATCGAGCACCCTGCCATGAACACCCCACCCATCGTCCTCAACCTCAACGGCATCGAAGTCATCTACAACCACGTGATCCTGGTGCTCAAGGGCGTGTCGCTGCAGGTGCCCGAGGGCGGGATCGTGGCGCTGCTCGGGGGCAATGGCGCGGGGAAGACGACCACGCTGCGCGCGATCTCCAACCTCCTGGGCGGCGAGCGCGGCGAAGTGACCAAGGGCTCGATCGAGCTGCGCGGCGAGCGGATCGAGAACCTCACGCCCGCCGACCTCGTGCAGCGCGGCGTGGTGCAGGTGATGGAAGGCCGCCACTGCTTCGCCCACCTCACGATCGAGGAGAACCTGCTCACCGGCGCGTACACGCGCAAGAGCAAGGCGGAGATCGCGACCAACCTCGAGAAGGTCTACACCTATTTCCCGCGCCTGAAGCAGCGCCGCACCTCGCAGGCGGCCTACACTTCCGGCGGCGAGCAGCAGATGTGCGCGATCGGGCGGGCGCTGATGGCCAGTCCCAGCATGGTGCTGCTGGACGAGCCTTCCATGGGACTCGCGCCGCAGATCGTCGAGGAGGTGTTCGAGATCGTGAAGGACCTCAATGCGCGCGAGCACGTCACCTTCCTGCTGGCCGAACAGAACACCAACATGGCCCTGAAGTACGCCGACTACGGCTACATCCTCGAGAGCGGCCGCATCGTGATGGACGGGCCGGCCGCGGAGCTGGCCAGCAACGAGGACGTCAAGGAGTTCTACCTGGGCGTCGGCGGCGGCCAGCGGAAAAGCTTCCGCGAGGTCAAGAGCTACAAGCGCCGCAAGCGGTGGCTGGCATGACTCCCCCCCGAAGCGCCTGCGGCGCCTCCCCCTCGAGGGGGCGCCCCCAGCGGCCCGGCGAAGCCGGTTCCGCGGCGGCACTGGAAAAGGATCGGATCACACGATGAGCGATTTCTACGACAGCCTCGAGACGCGCGACCCGACCGAGCGCGAGGCGCAGCTGATGGCGGCGCTGCCCGCGCAGGTGGCGCATGCGCAGCAGGCCACGCGCGCCTTCGGCGAGATCCTCGCGGGCGTGGACGCCGCGCGCGTCAGCTCGCGCGCCGCGCTCGCGCGCCTGCCGGTCACGCGCAAGAGCGAGCTGTTCGAGCGCCAGAAGGCGCAGCGCGCGCAGGATCCCTTCGGCGGTTTCTCGGCGCTGGTGCGCGGGCCCGCGATGCCGCGGCTCTTCGCTTCGCCGGGCCCGATCTACGAGCCCGATGGCAGCACCCGCGACTACTGGCGCCTCGGCCGCGCGATGTTCGCCGCCGGCTTCCGCAGCGGCGACCTGGTGCACAACGCCTTCAGCTACCACATGACCCCGGGCGCTTTCCTGATGGAATCGGGTGCGCACGCGATCGGCTGCACCGTGTTCCCCGCCGGCACCGGCCAGACCGAGCAGCAGCTGCAGGCGATCGCCGAACTGCAGCCGGTCGCCTATGCCGGCACCCCGAGCTTCCTGCGCATCCTGGTGGAGAAGGCGCAGGAGACGGGCAGCGACATCGCCAGCCTGCGCAAGGGCCTGGTGGGCGGCGAGGCCTTTCCGCCCAGCCTGCGCGACTGGTTCGCCGCGCGCGGCATCGACGTCTACCAGAGCTACGCCACCGCGGACCTGGGCCTCGTCGCCTACGAAACCTCCTCGCGCGAAGGCCTGGTGGTCGATGAAGGCGTGATCCTCGAGATCGTGCGGCCCGGCACCGGGGACCCGGTGGAGCCCGGCGAGGTGGGCGAGGTCGTGGTCACCACCCTCAACCCCGGCTATCCGCTGATCCGTTTCGGCACGGGTGACCTCTCGGCGGTCCTGCCGGGGCAGGACGCGAGCGGTCGCACCAACACCCGCATCAAGGGCTGGCTGGGGCGCGCCGACCAGACCACCAAGATCCGCGGCATGTTCGTGCATCCGAGCCAGGTGGCGGACGTCGTGCGCCGCTTCCCGGAGGTGCTCAAGGCGCGCCTGGTGGTCAGCGGCGAGATGGCGAACGACGTCATGACGCTCAAGGTGGAGACGTCCTCCACGGCCCAGGGGCTGGACGCGCGCATCGGCGAAGCGGTGCGCGACGTGACCAAGCTGCGGGCCGACGTCCAGCTGGTGCAGCCCGGCGCCCTGCCCAACGACGGCAAGGTGATCGAGGACGCCCGGAGCTACAAGTAAACCAAAACGGTCAGAAAGCTGACGCCGGTCAAGGACCCCCAGACTATCCCGATGGCGGGCGGTCGACGGACTCCCTATGATCCCGCGGTCATCAATCCGGGAGCCAAGCCCCATGAACAAGCTGTTGAAAACCCTCCTGCCCGTGGCGCTGGCCGCCGCCGCCTTCGGCGCCGCCGCCCAGGACTACCCCAGCAAGCCGATCACGATCATCGTTCCGTTCTCCGCCGGCGGCCCGACCGACCGCGTCGCGCGCGACCTGGCCGAAGCCATGCGCAAGCCGCTGAACGGCGCCACGCTGCTGGTGGAAAACGTCGCCGGCGCGGGCGGCTCCATCGGCGCGGCCAAGATGGCCCGCGCCAACGCCGACGGCTACACCCTGCTGGTGCACCACATCGGCATGGCCACGATGCCTTCGCTGCTCAAGAGCCTGCCCTTCTCGGTGGAGAAGGACTTCGAGTTCGTCGGCATGATCAACGACGTGCCGATGACGGTGATCTCGCGCCCCGACCTGCCGCCCAACAACTACAAGGAGCTGCTGGGCTGGATCAAGCAGAACAAGGGCAAGATCAACCTGGCCAACGCCGGCGTGGGCGCGGCCTCGCACCTGTGCGGCGTGCTGTTCCAGTCCGCCGTCGGCGTCGAGATGACCGAAGTGCCGTACAAGGGCACCGGCCCGGCCATGACCGACATCATGGGCGGCCAGGTCGACCTGATGTGCGACCAGACGACCAACACCACCGGCCAGATCGAGGCCAAGAAGGTCAAGGCCTTCGCCGTCACCTCGCCCAAGCGCCTGACCACGCCCGCGCTGAAGGACCTGCCGACGATGCAGGAGATGGGCCACAAGGACTTCAACGTCAGCATCTTCCACGGCCTGTACGCGCCCAAGGGCACGCCCGCCGCGGCGCTGAAGAAGCTGAACGACGCGCTGAAGGTCGCCCTGAAGGATCCGGACTTCATCCGCAAGCAGGAAGGCCTGGGCGCGGTGGTGGTGGACGACAACCGCGTCGAGCCCGCCGAGCACCGCAAGTTCGTCGCCGCCGAGACCGCCAAGTGGGGCGCGGCGCTGAAGGCGGCGAACGTGCCCGCCAACTGATGCCGGCATTCGCCTGAGCGACACGAGCCGCCCCGATGGGCGGCTTTTTTTCGCGCGGGGATGGCATCATCGCCCGCACAAGACCACAACCAGAAGGAGACCTCCCTTGCAACGCATCGCATCCGCCTCCCGCCGCCGCCTCCTGGCCGGCGCCGCCCTCGCCTCGCTGCTGCCCGCGCAGTCGTTCGCGCAGGGCGCGTGGCCGACCAAGCCCGTGCGCATCGTCGTGCCGTTCAACGCCGGCGGCACCACGGACATCCTGGCGCGCGCCGTCGCGCAGGAGCTGGGCAAGGCCCTGGGCCAGTCCTTCGTGGTGGAGAACAAGGCCGGGGCCGGCGGCAACATCGGCGCCGACCTGGTGGCCAAGGCCGCCCCCGACGGCTACACGCTGCTGATGGGAACCGTGGGCACGCAGTCCATCAACAAGTGGCTGTACGCGCGCATGCCCTTCGATCCGCAGAAGGACTTCCAGCCGATCACGCTGGTGGCCGGCGTCCCCAACGTGATGGTCGTCAACACCGAGAAGGCGAAGGCGCAGGGCATCGACAGCGTGCAGGACTTCATCCGGCACGCGAAGGCCAATCCCGGCAAGCTGAACATGGCCTCCAGCGGCAACGGCACCTCGATCCACCTCGCGGGCGAGCTGTTCAAGGCGATGACGGGCGTGTTCATGACGCACTTCCCGTTCACGGGCTCCAACCCCGCGCTCATGAGCCTGATGGCCGGCGACATGGACGTGATGTTCGACAACCTGCCCTCGGCCATGCCGCACATCAAGTCCGGCCGCCTGAAGGCGCTGGCGGTCACGAGCTCGGCGCGTTCGTCGGCGCTGCCCGACGTGCCCACCGTCGAAGAGGCCGGCGGCCCCACGCTCAAGGGCTTCGAGGCGAGTTCCTGGTTCGGCCTGCTGGCGCCCGCCGGCACGCCGATGGACATCGTCAACCGCGTGCAGCAGGAAACGGCCAAGGCGCTGGCCACGCCGGCGATGAAGGAGCGCCTGCAGCTGCAGGGCGCCATCCCCAGCGGCAACACGCCGGCGCAGTTCGCGCAGCTGATCGACCGCGAGCTGAAGAAGTGGCAGCCGGTCGTGAAGGCGTCCGGCGCGAAGGTGGACTGATGCCTGCGCGGTGCCCGGGGCGCGCCGCTCAGGCGGGCACGGGCACCCGGCGCAGCACCGCGAGCGGGAACACGGCTTCCTGCACGTCGTTCAGCTGGATCCAGGCGCAGCGCGCGGAGCCGGCGGACACTTCCTGCACGAACATGAGCGGGTTGTGGCCGCTCGACTCGACGATGTCGCCGACGCGCACGGGCGCCATGCGGCTGGGGATCGGGGTCTCGAGGGTCGGCATGCGGCCATTGTCGGTACGAAAAAGCTCGCAGCTGCCGTGAAAAGCAGGGCTTTCCCCGGGCTTTTCGCCTCCCGGCCCGACCGGGGCCCGGGCAAGATGCAGCCATCAGGACTTCCTGCGACCATCGCAGTTGCCATGCGCCGGCTCCCTGGAATGCTTCGCCTGCGGCGCCTGCCGCCCCAGTTCCTCACCGTGACGGCGCTCGTCGCCGCGGCGGCGGCGCTGGTCTTCGCGGGCTGGATCCTGTACGACGCGGTCAAGGACGCGCGCGGGGCGCATGCCCTCGTGGCGAAATCGGAAGACGTGCTGCAGGTCCTCGGCGACCTGCGCGAGAGCTACGCGGAAATCACGGCGGCGCAGCGCGGCTACCTGCTGGGCGGCTCCCCCGGCATGCTCGAGGAGCGCGACCGGGCCGTCGCACGCGCTCTGGAGGCCAGCCGCCGCCTGCAGGCGCTGACCCGCGGCAACGCGACGCAGCATGCGCGGGCCCTGCGCCTGCAGCAACTGCTGCAGCAGCGGGCGGAGCTCACGCGCATCCTGGCCGCCCGGGTGCCCAGGCCCATCCTGCCGCTGCCGTTCACACCCGGGGAGGTGGAGCGCATCCAGGAGATCCACCGCGGCTTCGACCTCGCGGCCGACGGCCTCGAAGCGGAAGAATCACGCCTGCTGGCCGATCGCCAGCAGGTGGAACTTGCGCGTGTGCACCGCACCGCGCTGCTGCTGCTGGCGGCCTTCGGCATCTTCGCGCTGATGGTGCTGCTGGCCTTCGCGGGCGTGCGCATCGAAGGGCGCCGGCGCCATCGCCTGGAACGCCAGATGATCGAGTTGGTGGACAACCTGCCGGTCACCATCTGGCAGATGCGCAGCGCGCCGGACGGCCAGCGGCGTTTCATCTACGTGGCGGACAGCGCGCCGCGCGAGCGCGGCCTGCGCGCCGAGGATCTGCTGCGCGACCGCTCCCTCGCGATGGCCTCCGTGCATCCGGACGACCGCGCCCGCGTCGCCGAGGCGCTGAAGCGTTCCGAGGAGACCCTGCAGCCGCTGGACTGCAGCTACCGGCTCGTGCCCGGGGGCGAGGGCAAGTTGCAATGGGTGCACACGAACGCGCGCATGCGGCGCCTGAAGGACGGCTCGCTGCTCTGGACCGGCTACTGGGCCGACATCACGGCGCAGAAGGACATGGAGTTCGCGCTGCGCGATGCCACCGAGGAAGCGCGCCGCGCCAGCCGCGCCAAGAGCACCTTCCTGGCCACGATGAGCCACGAGATCCGCACGCCCATGACCTCGGTGATGGGCCTGCTGGAGCTGCTGGACCTGACGCAGCTGGACGGCGAGCAGCGGGCCACGCTGGCCGTGATCCGCGAGTCCAGCCAGTCCCTGCTGCGCATCATCGACGACATCCTCGACTTCTCGAAGGTGGAGGAAGGACGCCTGTCGCTGGCGCCGGTGCCGGCGTCGCTGCGCGATGCGGTGCGGCGTGCCTGCGAGGTCCACGGCGGCGCGGCCAGCGCGCGCGGGCTGCTGCTGGAGCAGTGGATCGACCCGCGCATAGGCGCGGCGCACCTGTTCGACCCGCTGCGGCTGGGGCAGATCCTGCACAACTTCCTCAGCAACGCGATCAAGTTCACGGAAGAGGGCCGCGTGCAGGTGATGCTCGAACAGGTCGCCGCGCGCGGCAACTCGCAGCACGTGCGCCTGTCGGTCACCGACACGGGCATCGGCGTGCCGCCGGAGCGCATCGCGCAACTGTTCCAGCCGTTCGAGCAGGGCACGCCGCAGGTCGCCTCCACCTACGGCGGAACGGGGCTGGGGCTCGCGATCTGCCGCCGCCTCGCGGAGCTGATGGGCGGCACGGTGGACATGCAGAGCAGCCCGGGCGCCGGCACGCGCGTGGTCTTCGAAGGCAGCTTCCCGCTGGTGGACCCGGCGGCGGTGCAGGACCGCAGTCCCCGCAGGAGCGGGCAGCGCCTGCAGGCGGCCATCGCCGGCCTGCGCGAGGCGCCGTCGGTGGAAGCGGCCGAGGACGAGGGGACGCTGGTGCTGGTGGTCGACGACCACCCGACCAATCGGCTGGTGCTGGCACGCCAGCTCGCGACGCTGGGCTACGCCGTGCTGGTGGCCGAGGATGGCGCCGAGGCGCTGCACCTGTGGCGCTCGCGTCGCATTGGCTTGCTGCTGACCGACAGCAACATGCCCCACATGAACGGCTACGAACTGGCACGCGCGATCCGCGAAGAGGAAGCGCAGCAGGGGCGCGGGCGCATGCCCATCCTCGCCTGCACCGCGAACGCGTCCCCCGGCGAGGCCGAGCGCTGCGACGCCGCGGGCATGGACGGCTGCCTCGTCAAGCCGCTGGCGCTCGCCACGCTGCTGGAGCAGATGCAGCGCTGGCTGCCCGTGCCGGGCATGGAAGGCGTTACCGAGCCGCCGCAGTTCGCGGCGGAAGCGCAGGATTCCAAGTTCGATTCGAGCCTGGTGGCCATGGTGAGCGGCGGCGAGCGCGAGGAGGAGCGGCGCCTGTTCGAGGGCTTCCTGCGCACCAACGCGGCGGACCTCGCCGCGCTGCGGATGGCGGTGGAGGCGCACGACACCGCCGAAATTGCGCGCCTGGCGCACCGCGTCC
Source organism: Pseudomonadota bacterium (assembly GCA_023438115.1). Classification (GTDB taxonomy): domain Bacteria; phylum Pseudomonadota; class Gammaproteobacteria; order Burkholderiales; family Burkholderiaceae_C; genus Ramlibacter. Next base: position 18,399 of record JAEZEB010000001.1, read on the forward strand.
GGGGCGCGGCGCAGACGCTGGGCGCCGTGGCCCTGCTGCGCGCCTGCCGCGAGCTGGAAGAAAACGCGCTGGTGGAAGAGCCGCGCACGACGCTGCGCCTCAACCTCGACGACGTGCTGGCGCGCTCGGCGGAACTGGAGCAGCGCCTGCGCTTGCGCATGGCGGCGCTGCGCGCCCGCCCCCGTAGAAACCCCTAGACACCAGGCCGCACGGCCCTCTTCAGGACCGCGGCGGCAGGCCGAAAGACAGGCATGCTCCCTCTCGTTTCGCTGCCTGCCTGGGCCACCACGCTGGACTGGACGGGCGTGCCGGTGCTGCGCGCCAGCGCACTGGCCGTGCAGGCGAGGGCGCGCCATGCCGACGACGCCGATGCCCACGTGCTGGCGGAGGTCGTGCTGCGCGATCCCTTGCTGTGCCTGCGCGTGCTCGCTTCGGCCGCCGCGCGCCAATCGCCGCAAGCCACGCCCGTGGCGAGCGTCACGGCAGCCCTGGTGCTGACCGGCATCGATCCCTTTTTCCGCGACTGCGCCGTCCTGCCGGTGCTGGAGGACCAGCTCGCGATGCAGGCCCGCCCGGAAGCGCTCGCCATCGTGGCGCGCTCGCGCGTGGCCGCGCGCATCGCCGCGGCCTTCGCGATCCACCGGCAGGACGAAGCCGTCGAGGAGGTGCACCTGGCCGCCCTGCTGCACGACGTGGGCGAAGTGCTGGCGCGCTACTTCGCGCCCGACGCGAGTCCGGAGGCGGCACCGCCGGGCCTCGTGTCCGCGACCCTGCTGCGGCGCTGGGGGCTGCCCGAGGCACTGCGCCATCCGGCGCACGGACCCGTGGGCGATGCGCCGCGCCCCCGCATGGTGGCGCTGGCCGTGCGCATCGCGCGGCACATGGAACACGGCTGGAACGGCCCCGAGCTGCTGGGCGACGCCGCGCAGGCGGGACAGCTGCTGAACCTGCGCTCGCAGGTGGCGGCGAGCCTGATCCGCCGGGCCGCGGGCTAGGAGATCAGGTCAAAGAGAGACGTCTGGCGGATCGCCACGTAGCTCTTGAGCGCGGCTTCGTAGGCGGTCTGGCTCGCCTGCAGCGAGGAGATGCCGCGGGCCATGTCCAGGTCCTGCAGGGCGCCCAGTCGCGCGCTCGCATCGAACTCCTGCTGCGCACCGGCGGACATCGCGTCCTCGACGTAGCGCAGCTGCTCGCCCGCCACCGCGCGCGCATGCAGCACGGCGTCGAGGCCGCGGTCCACGCCGACCTGGGCGCGCTGCAGCCGCTCCTGGTAGGCGCCGCCCGTGGCGCTCCGGTCTTCCAGCAGCGCGATCGCGTCGTCCAGCGTGGTGAAGATGTCCTTGTGCTGCGCCGGCGCGAGCGTGAAGCGGTCGCCCGGTACGGGCGGGCCCCCGACCTGCACGCGCTGGCCGTCGATGTCCAGCGTGCCGTCGGCCGGCCACGCGACGTTGGTGGCCACCGCCGTGCCCGCCGTGGTGTCGATCACGGTGTAGGTGAGCGCGCCCGGCGCGCCCCCGACGGTAAGCGCGTAACCATGGCCGGTGAGCTGCGTCGCGTCGCTCACGGAGCCCGCGCCTATCCAGCCCGTGTTGCCGGGATCGGATGCGGTGACGAACACGCCGTTGCCCTCGGGCAGCGCGAGGAAGGCGGCGCGGCCGTCCACCGTGCTGGCGAAGCGGCCCTGCTCGCCCACCTGCTGCGTGCCGGCGTTGGCGGCATAGCCCACGGGCGTCTTCGCGAAAGGCGCGGTGGTCGTGCCCTGGCCGCCGAACACGTAGCCGCCGGCGGCGTCGGGCGTGTTGGCGATGGCGAGCAGCTGGTCGCGCGTGGCGCGCAGCTGCAGCGCCAGCTTGGCGCGCTCGTCGGCGGTGTAGCCGCCGTTGCCCGCGGCCACCAGCGCCTCGCGCGCGCTGTGCAGCAGGTCCACGCCCTGCCCCAGCGCGCCTTCGGCGGAAGACAGCGTGCCCTGCGCGAGTTGCGCGGCGCGCTGGTCCTGTTCCAGGCGTGCGAGGCGCGAACGGGCGAGCTCGGCCTGCGCCGCGGCGACGGGATCGTCCGAAGGCGACTGCACGCGCAGGCCGGTGGCGATCTGCGATTGCAGCTTGGCCTGCTCCGACTCGCGCTTCTGCAGCGCTTGCAGCGTGGCCTGGGCGTGGTGCAGGGTGGGAACGCGCATGGGACTCCTGGTGTTCTTCAGCGGACGGCGGACAGCAGCGACTCGAACAGGCTCTGGCTCGCCTGGATGATGCGGGCCGACGCCTGGTAGGCCTGCTGGTAGCGCAGCAGGTCGGCGGCTTCCTCGTCGAGGTTGACGCCGGCCACGGCCTGCTGGCGCGCCGTCGTCTCCTCGTGCAGGCGCGCGGACACGTCCGCCGCGGCCTGCATGGCCTGCGTGCGGCTGCCCACTTCGCCCAGCAGGGCGGCATAGCTTTCGTTGAGCGAGGCGCCGCCCGCGAGGCCTTCGCGCGCGAGCGCGGCCAGCGCCTGCGCGTTGCGATTGTCGGCGGCGGCCGCCTTGTTGGGGCCGACGGAGAAACTGTCGCCGGCGGCAGGCGTGCCTTCCAGCGTGAGCGACCAGCCGTTGTAGTCGGCCGGCGCCGCGGGAATGCGCTGGCCCGGCGCGTAAGGCACCGTGAACGGCGGCAGGCCGTTGACGTTGCCGATCGTCACGCTGTCGGGCGGATCATTGAAGGTGATCGTCACCGGCAGCGCGTTGGCCGCATCGGCGCGCACGATCTCGAAGCCGGTCGCGCGCACGCCGCCGCGGTTGGCCGCACCGGCCTCCACGCTCGCTGCGTATGCCGTGGCGACCTGGCGTGCCGAAACGGGATTCGCTGCAAGGCCTGTTGCGGCGGCAGCGAAAGGTTCGACGCGCCAGCGGTCGCCGGCGGCCGGCGTGCCGCCGCCATCGAAGGCGAGGCCGTCGAAGGTGGCGGGCAGGCCCGGGCTGCTGCGCACCAGCCCGTCCGACAGGCGCGTGACCTGGTAGGCCGTGCCGTCCCAGCGGACTTCGTAGCTGCTCGCTTGCAGGGCGCCCGCGTCAGCGATGCTGGCACTGAACGTCCCGCCGCCGGTGTTGGAGGACGCCGCCCGCACCTGCGCGTCCGGCACCTGGAACAGCGCCGCGCCGGGATTGCCGTCCATGTCCACGCCCAGCGCCTGCTGCGCATTGACCGCGGAGCCCAGCACCTGCGCGATGCGGCCGACCTGGTTGAGGACCGCGGGCGCATCCTCGTCGCGGAAGCGCAGCGTGCCCGCCAGGCTGCCGCCACCGACCGCGTCGGCATCCAGCCATTGCGAGACGCTGCCCAGCGTCAGGCGCAGGCTGTGCCGGGTCGGATCGTCCGGATCGCGCACGGCCTCCAGCTTCGAGCGCTGCTGGCCCACCAGCAGGCTCGCGCCTTCCACGGTGAAGAGGTTCAGCGAACCGTCGTCCTGCTTCACCGCCTGCACGGTGAGGAAGGCGCCCAGCGCCTGCACCGCGGCGTCGCGCTGGTCCAGCAGGTCGTTGGGCACGTGGCCCGATCCCTGCGCCAGCACGATCTGGCTGTTCAGGCGGGCGATCTCGTCGATGCGGTTGTTCACCTGCGCCGCCTCCGGCGCGAGGCGGGCATCCGCCTCCGCACGCAGGGCCGCGACCTGGCGCCCGATGGTGGTGATGCGCTGCGCGAGCTGGTCGGCGCGCGCGACGAAGACCTGCCGCGTGGCGAGGTCCGCCGGCCGGTTGGCCAGATCGCCGGCCGCGCCGAAGAAGGCGTCGAGCGACGCGCCTATGCCCAGCTCGCCGTCGGCGAACACACGGTCCAGCGCACCCAGCGCCTGCGCGCGCGCGGCGTCGGCGGCGCTGGCCGAGCCCGAGGACTGCACGGCGGCAGTGAGGAACTGGTCGTACTGGCGCCGCACGGTGGTGATGTCCACGCCGCGGCCGAAGAAGCCCGCACCGGTGTATTGCGAGCCCGCGGTCGCAAGCTGCGCCTGCTGGCGCGAGTAGCCCTCGGTGTTGACGTTCGCGATGTTGTGCGAGACGGTGGCCAGCGAGCCCTGCGCCGCGGCGAGGGCGCTCTTTCCGATGTTCAGCAGCGCGTTCGACATGCTCAGCCCATCGCGCGCTGGATCGCCAGCGCGTGGTTGATCGTGCGTTCCAGCTTGGCGGCGTACTGCGGATCGGTCGCGTAGCCCGCGCGCTGCATGCCGCCGGCGAAAGCCTCGGCGGTCGTGGCGTTGCGCACCACGTTCGCATAGCGCGGGCTGTTGGACAGCATGCGCGCGTAGTCGGCGAAGGCCTCGGTGTACGAGCCGTAGCTGCGGAAGCCCGCCTTCTGCTTGACGGCCTGCCCGCCCTCGAATTCGGTGGTGGTCACGCGCGTCGTCGCGCCGCGCCAGCCGCGCGTGGCCTTGATGCCGAACAGGTTGAAGGAGTTGCTGCCGTCGGCGTTGCGGATCTCGCCCTTGCCCCAGCCCGATTCCAGCGCGGCCTGTCCCAGGATGAAGGAAGCGGGCACGCCGGTCTGGCGCTCTGCGGCCTGAGCGTGCGGCAGCATCTTCTCGAGGAAGGCGGCGGCGCGGCTCTTCGGGGCGGCGGGCGCCTCCACGGGCGCAGCTTCCGCGGGAGCCGCCGCCGGTGCGCTGCCGGGTGCGGGCGCCATCAGCGCCTGCGGCAGGTTCAGGTTTTCGGGCGCGGGTTCCGGCAGGTTGCGCATGTGGCGCGTGAGCTGCTTTTCCAGCATCTCGGCCAGGCCGCCCGGGCGGCCCGACAGCTGCTGCGAGAAGCGCGCATCCAGCATCGCCGTGAAGGTATCGCCGGAGGGCGAGGCCTCCGTGCGCGGCGTCGCGTCGCGCATGCTCTTGAGCACCATCTGCGTGAAGAGCGATTCGAACTGCACCGCGGCCTGGCGCGCGGCGCCCTGGGGATTGCGCGCGGCTTCGCTGCGCAGCGTGTCCAGGCTGCGCTGGTCCAGCGAAAGCGCTCCGGCGGCGGGCGTCTGCATCAGATGATCTCCAGGTCGGCCTTCAGCGCGCCCGCGGCCTTGAGCGCCTGCAGGATCCCGATCAGGTCCTGCGCGCTCGCGCCCAGCGCGTTGAGCGACTTCACGACGTCGGCGAGTTCCGCCGCCGCCGGCAGGTTGAACAGCGTGCCGGGTCCTTGCTGGATGCGGATGTCCGCCTTCTCCGCCACGACGGTCTCGCCGCCGCTCAGCGGACCCGGTTGGCTCACCACGGGTGTGCTGGAAACGGTCACGGCGAGGCTGCCATGCGCGACGGCGCAAGCGCCCAGGCGCACCGACTGGTTGATCACCACGGAGCCCGTGCGCGCATTCACGATCACCTTGGCAGGCGGCGCCGCCAGTGCGACCTCGATGCCTTCGAGTTCCGCGATGAAGGCCACGCGGCTGCCGTGGCCCGGGAAGCGCACCTGCACGACGCGGCCATCCAGCGGTTCGGCCACCTGCGTGCCCAGCTTGCGGTTGATCGCCTCGGCGACCAGCCGCGCGGTGGAGAAATCGGTCTGGTTCAATTCGAGGTGGAGCACGTCCTGCTCCAGCGCGCGGTTGGCGACGGCGCGTTCGACCGTGGCGCCGCCGGGGATGCGGCCCGCCAGCATGTGGTTGATGGCGACCTTGCTGCCGCCCGCGGCGGCGCCGGCGCCGCCGATCACCAGGCTGCCCTGCGCCATCGCGTAGATGTCGCCGTCGGCGCCGCGCAGCGGCGTGAGCATCAGCGTGCCGCCGCGCAGGCTGCGCGCATTGCCCAGCGACGACACCGTCACGTCGATGTTCTGGCCGGGTTGCGCGAAAGCGGGCAGCGAAGCCGTCACCATCACGGCCGCGACGTTCTTCATCTGCGGCGTCACGCCCGGCGGCAGCGTCACGCCGAACTGCGACAGCAGCGACTGCACGCTCTGGCCGGTGAACTGCACCTGGTTGGTGGCATCGCCGCTGCCGTCCAGGCCCACGACCACGCCGTAGCCGATCAGCTGGTTCACGCGCACGCCGGAGACCGTGGCGAGGTCGCGGATGCGTTCGCTGCCGCCGCCGACGGCACCGGCGACGCCGCACGCGGCCGCCAGCACGCACGCGAGCAAGGTGTGGAAGACGCGTCGCATGGCCATCACACCGGCGCGATGCTGAGGAAGAAGCGCGAGAGCCAGCCCAGGCCCTGCACGCGGCCAAGGTCGCCGCGGCCGCGCTGCTCCAGGCGCGCATCGGCCACCTGCGTGGAACTCACGAGATTGCCCACGCGGATCGTGGCGGGGTTCACCACGCCGGAAAAGCGCATCACGTCCACGTTGCCGTTCACGCCGATCTGCTTCTCGCCCCTCACCAGCAGGTTGCCGTTGGGCAGCACCTGCTGCACCGTGACGGTGATCGTGCCGCTGAAGTTGTTCGTGCTGTTGGTCTGGCCGTCGCCCTTGTTCTCCAGCGCGGAATCGGCTTCGAGCTGCAGGCGGCCCAGGGTGCGCAGCGAAGCATAGGGCAGCTGCGACACGCCGGCGGCCACCGAGCCGTTGCGCGAGATGTTGGTGGTGGATTGCTGCGTGGCCTTGGCCGTTTCCTCGATGCGGATGGTCAGCGTGTCGCCGACCAGGCGCGCGCGCCTGTCCTCGAACAGCGGCCGGTGCGTGGCCGCATTGAAGATCGCGCCGGTGGTCGCCGGCGCGGGTTGCGGCGCGATCGCCGCTGCGGCGCCGACGGCGGGCATGGGATGCATCTCCACGCTGGGCGTGTTCAGCGTGGTACAGCCGGCGAGCAGCAGCGCGGACAGGAGGGACAGGAACTTCTTCATCGCGTGGCTCACAGTTGCGCCAGCCGGCCCAGCATCTGGTCGGAGGTCTGGATGGCCTTGGAGTTGATCTCGTAGGCGCGCTGCGTCTGGATCATGGCCACGAGCTCCTCCACCACGTTCACGTTGGAGCCTTCCACCATGCCCTGGTTGAGGAAGCCCAGGCCGTCGGTGCCCGGATTGCCGGCCTGCGCCGGGCCGGAGGCGGCCGTCTCGGTGAACAGGTTGCCGCCGCGCGGATCCAGGCCGGCGGGGTTCATGAAGCTCGCGAGCTGCAGCTGGCCGACCTGCTGCGGCGCGGCCTGGCCGGGCACGGTGGCCGACACCACGCCGTCGCGGCCGATGGTGATGCCCTGCGCGTTGGCGGGGATCATGATGCCGGGGCTCACCTGGAAGCCGGCGCTCGTGACCAACTGGCCCTGCGCATCGACCTGGAAGGCGCCGTCGCGCGTGTAGGCGGTGCTGCCGTCGGGCATCTGCACCTGGAAGAAGCCCTGGCCGTTGATCGCCAGGTCCATCTGGTTGCCGGTCTGCGTGAGGCTGCCCTGCGTGAAGTTGCGCGAGGTGGCCACCGCGCGCACGCCGCTTCCGAGTTGCAGCCCCACGGGCAGCGCAGTCTCCTGCGTGGTGGGGCCACCGGCCTGGCGGATGTTCTGGTACATCAGGTCCTCGAACACGGCGCGGCTCTTCTTGTAGCCGTTGGTGCCGACGTTGGCGAGGTTGTGCGTGATGGCATCCAGCTGGGTCTGCTGGGCCTCGAGGCCGGTCTTGGCGATGGCCAGGGAACGCATCATGGCGGGATTCCTTCGTTTCAGCGGGCCGGCGCGAGCAGCTGCGCCGCGCGCTGGTCGTTCTGCTCCGCGTTCTGCAGGAGCTTCATCTGGGTGTCGAACTGGCGGGCGGCGGCGATCATTCCCACCATCGCCTCCACCACGTTCACGTTGCTGCCTTCGAGCGCGCCGGACGCCACGCGTACCTGCGCATCGGGCGGCACGTCCTCGCCGGTGATCGTGCGCAGCAGGCCGTCTTCGCCCTTGCGCAGTTCGTTCGCTTGCGGGTTCACCAGCTTCAGGCGCCCCACCATTTCGGCGGGACCGTTCGCCGGCTTCGCCGACACCGTGCCGTCGGCGGCGATGCTCACGGTGGTGCCCGGCGGGATGTTGAGCGGACCGCCTTCGCCTGCAACGGGCCGGCCGGCCGACGTGACCAGCTGGCCCTCGGCGCTCACCTGCAGCGACCCGCCGCGGGTATAGGCCTCGGTGCCGTCGAAGGCCTGCACGGCCAGCCAGCCCTGGCCCTGGATGGCCACGTCGAGCGGGCGGCCCGTGGTCTCGATCGCGCCCGAGGCCGTGTCGAAGCCTGCGGTCGCCTCCACGGACACGACGCGCGTGGGCGTGCCGTCGCCGCGCACCGGCACGGCGCGGAACACCACCTGTTCGGCGCGAAAGCCGGTGGTGTTCGCGTTGGCCAGGTTGTTGGTCAGGCCGTCCTGGCGCTGGATCAGCGCGCGGGCGGCGGACGCGGCGGTGTAGATCAGGCGGTCCATCGCTCAGTGGATCAGCGCAAATTGACCAGCGAGGACACCATCTGGTCCTGGGTCTTGATGGTCTGCGCGTTGGCCTGGTAGGCGCGCTGCGCGGTGATCATGTCCACCAGCTGCTGCGTCAGGTCGATGTTCGCCTCTTCCAGCGCACCGCCGGTCAGCATGCCGAGGTTGGCCGAGCCGGGCGTGCCCACGGCCGGCTGGCCGGAGGCCGGCGTGGCGCGCCACATGTTGCCGCCCACGGGCGCCAGGCCCTGCTCGTTGCGGAAGTCGGCCAGCGCGATCTGCGCCGCGGACACGGTCTGGCCGTTGGAGTAGCGCGCCTGCACCACGCCGTTGCCGTCGATGGCGAAGCCGGTGAGCTGGCCGGGCGGATAGCCGTCCTGCGACACGGCGGTGACGCCGAACGCGCTGCCGAATTGCGTGCTGCCGCCGAAGGACAGCGACAGCGGCGCGGTGGTCGTCGCGGGCGCGCCCGGCACCGGCAGCGTGGCCGAGGGGAAAGGCAGCTCGAGGTCGAGGTTGGCGGTGGCGGGATCCAGCACACCGTCGGGGCCGAAGGCCAGGCGGCCGGCCGGCACCTGCGTGCCGCCCCCCGCGATGGCGGGCGTGGGCTGGCCGTCCAGCGCGGTGTAGACCTCCCACTCGTTGTCCGTGGCACTGCGGCGGAAGTACATCGACAGCACGTGCTCGTTGCCCTGCTGGTCGTAGACCATCATCGCGGTGGAAGAGGTATAGGAGCTCGCCTCGCCCAGGGCGAAGGGCGGCATGTCGGCGTCCGGCGCGGGCGTGCGGCCATCGAGGTTCAGGGTCATCTGCCCGGTGGCGCTGACGCGCGGCGCCACGCCCTGCGTGGGCAGGCGGATGTCGCTCGTGGTGCCGCTCGGGCGGCCCGCGGCGTTGACGGTGTAGCCCTGCAGGCGCATGCCCTGGTTGTTGACCAGGAAGCCGTCGCTGTTCATCTGGAAGGACCCGTTGCGCGTGTACGCGGGATCCACGCCGCCGGGAGATGCCACCACGAAGAAACCGCGGCCGTTGATGGCCACGTCCAGCGGGTTGTCGGTCGTGCGCAGGCTGCCCTGGCCGAAGTTCTGCGTCACGTCGGCGGCGCGCACGCCCATGCCGGTGGCGTGCGACAGCTGGTGCAGCGCGGCGTTCGCATAGACGTCGGAGAACTCGACGCGCGCGCCCTTCGCGCCCACCGTGTTGGCGTTCGCGATGTTGTTGCTGATCACCTCGAGGTTGCGCTGCGCGGCGTTCAGGCCGCTGATGCCTTGCTGGAAACTCATGGAAGCCCTGCTTTCAGAGGAAGGAATGGATTTCGGACCAGGTGCGCGTGCCGGCGCTGCCCAGGTCCAGGTGCACGGCGCCGTCGCGCTGCGAAACCGACTGCACGCGCGCCGCGGTGAGCGGCATCGCGTCCAGCGGCTGGCCCTTCGCGTCGACCGCGGCCACGTGCATGCGCCAATTGCCGTCCGCCAGTTGCCTGCCGTCGTCGGCCTTGCCGTCCCAGGCGAAGCTGCGCACGCCGGCGCCGCTCTTGCCCAGGTCCACCGTGCGCACCACGACGCCGGCGGGGTCGAGGATCTCCACCTGCACGCGCGCGGCATCGGCGGGCAGGTCCACGCCGCCGGTGGCCTGGCCGCCGGCCAGTGCGAGGGACTGGCCCGCCACGAGCACATTGCGGCCCGGCATCTGCATGGCCGATTGCGACTGCACCGACTGGAAGGCCGTCAGCAGCGAGGCGACGGTGGTGTTCAGCTTCTCGATGCCGCCCACCGTGTTGATCTGCGCGACCTGGCTGGTCATCTGCGCGTTGTCCATCGGGTTGAGCGGGTCCTGGTTCTTCATCTGCGCCACCAGCAGCTTCATGAAGCGGTCTTCCTGCTCCGCGGCGCTGGTCAGGCCGCCCGCCTTGGCGGTGTTCGTGGTATTGCCGGCGGCGCCGGTGGGAGGGATGGTGCTCACGGTGCCTGCCTTACTGGCCCATCTGCAGCGTCTTCGAGAGCAGCTGGCGGGCGGTGTTCATCACTTCGACGTTGTTCTGGTAGGAGCGCGAGGCCGAGATCATGTTGACCATCTCGTCCACCACGTTCACGTTGGAATGCGTCACGTAGCCATCGGCATCGGCCAGCGGGTTGCCGGGCTCGTGCACGCGGCGCAGCGGCGCCTGGGTTTCCAGCACGCCGCTCACGCGCACGCCCGCCACCTCGCTGCCGGGCAGCGGCTGCGTCTCGAACTGGATCTGGCGCGCCTTGTACGGCTGGCCGTCGGGGCCGGCCACGGCATCGGCGTTGGCGAGGTTGCTCGCCACCACGTTGAGCCGCTTGCTCTGCGCCGACACGGCGCTGCCGGCGATCGCGAAAACCTGGGTGAGGGACATGCGTTGTTCCTTTACTGGCCCGAGATGGCGCTGAGCATGGTGCGCACGTCGCCGTTGATGAAGCGCAGCGTGGCTTCGTAGCGCAGGGCGTTGTCGGCGAAGTGCGCGCGCTCGCGATCGAGGTCCACCGTGTTGCCGGCCAGCGCGGGCTGGTCCGTCGTGCGCCACGCGAGATCGGTGGTGGAC
>JAEZEB010000046.1 GCA_023438115.1 Pseudomonadota bacterium
CCAACATCATGAAGGCCAAGAAGAAGCAGCTGGACACGGTGACCCCCGCGGACCTGGGCGTGGACGTGGCCCCGCGGCTGAAGACCCTCAAAGTGGCCGAGCCGCCCAAGCGCGGCGCGGGCGTGAAGGTGCCCGACGTGGCGACGCTGGTTCAGAAGCTGAAAACCGAAGCGAAGGTGATCTAAGTGGCAGCCCTGGTAATCGCAGAACACGACAACGCGTCCATCAAGGGCGCGACCCTGAACACCGTCACCGCGGCCGCGCAGTGCGGCGGCGAGGTGCACGTGCTGGTGGCCGGCGCCAACGCGGCTGAAGCGGCCAAGGCGGCCGCGCAGATCGCCGGCGTGGCCAAGGTGCTGCACGCCGACGGCGCGCAGTTCGAGCACGGCCTGGCCGAGAACGTCGCCGCGCAGGTGCTGCAGCTGGCGGGCGGCTACAGCCACATCCTGTTCGCGGCCACGGCCGGGGGCAAGAACATCGCCCCGCGCGTGGCGGCCAAGCTGGACGTGGCGCAGATCTCCGACATCACCAAGGTGGACAGCCCCGACACCTTCGAGCGGCCGATCTACGCGGGCAACGCGATCGCCACGGTGCAAAGCGCCGACAAGGTCAAGGTGATCACGGTGCGCACGACCGCCTTCGATCCGGCGGCGGCCACGGGCGGCAGCGCCGCGGTGGAGAGCACGGGCGCGGCGGCCGACAACGGCAAGAGCAAGTTCGTGGGCCAGGAGATCGCCAAGAACGACCGGCCCGAGCTGACGGCGGCCAAGATCATCGTCTCGGGCGGCCGCGCGCTGGGCTCCTCCGAGAAGTTCCAGGAAGTGATCACGCCGCTGGCCGACAAGCTGGGCGCGGCGATCGGTGCAAGCCGCGCGGCGGTGGACGCGGGCTATGCGCCCAACGACCTGCAGGTGGGCCAGACGGGCAAGATCGTGGCGCCGCAGCTGTACATCGCGCTGGGCATCTCCGGGGCGATCCAGCACCTGGCCGGCATGAAGGACTCCAAGGTGATCGTGGCGGTCAACAAGGATCCGGAAGCGCCGATCTTCAGCGTGGCCGACTACGGCCTGGAAGCCGACCTGTTCACGGCGGTCCCCGAGCTGATCAAGGCGCTGTGACATGAGCTACCGCGCCCCCGTCAAGGACATGCTGTTCGACATCGAGCATCTCGCCGCCATTGGCGAGATCGCGAAGATGCCGGGCTTCGAGGAAGCCGGCCTCGAGACCGCGCAGGCGGTGCTCGAGGAATGCGCGAAGTTCAACGAGGGCGTGGTGGCGCCGCTGAACGTCGAGGGGGATCGCGACCCGTCGGCGTGGAAGGACGGGGAAGTGAAGACCTCCCCGGGCTTCAAGGACGCGTACAAGCAATACGCGGAAGGCGGCTGGCAGGGCCTGCAGCATCCGGTGGACTTCGGCGGCCAGGGCCTGCCCAAGACCATAGGCGCGGCCTGCGGCGAGATGCTCAACGCGGCCAACCTGAGCTTCGCGCTGTGCCCGCTGCTGACCGACGGCGCCATCGAGGCGCTGCTCACCGCGGGTTCCGACCAGCTCAAGTCCGTGTACCTGGAGAAGCTGGTGACCGGCGAGTGGACCGGCACCATGAACCTCACCGAGCCGCAGGCGGGCAGCGACCTCGCGCTGGTGCGCAGCCGCGCCGAGCCGCAGCCGGACGGCACGTACAAGGTCTTCGGCACCAAGATCTTCATCACCTACGGTGAGCACGACATGGCGGACAACATCGTCCACCTGGTGCTGGCCCGCATCCCCGGTGCGCCGGAAGGCGTCAAGGGCATCAGCCTGTTCGTCGTGCCCAAGTTCCTGGTGAACGCCGACGGCTCGCTGGGCGCGCGCAACGACGTGCACTGCGTGAGCATCGAGCACAAGCTGGGCATCAAGGCCTCGCCGACCGCCGTGCTCCAGTACGGCGACAAGGGTGGGGCGACGGGTTTCCTCGTGGGCGAGGAGAACCGCGGCCTCGAGTACATGTTCATCATGATGAACGCCGCCCGCTACGCGGTGGGCGTGCAGGGCATCGCGGTGGCCGACCGCGCCTACCAGAAGGCCGTGGAGTACGCGCGCGACCGCGTGCAGTCGCGCCCGGTCGACGGCTCGGTGAACGGCCCCGCGCCCATCATCCACCACCCCGACGTGCGCCGCATGCTGATGACGATGCGCGCGTACACGGAGGGTTGCCGCGCGATGGCGAGCGTGGCCGCGGCCGCGTACGACGCCGCGCACCACCATCCGGACGCGGACACGCGCAAGCAGAACCAGGCCTTCTACGAATTCCTGGTGCCGCTGGTCAAGGGCTACAGCACCGAGATGAGCCTGGAGGTCACCTCGCTGGGCGTGCAGGTGCACGGCGGCATGGGCTTCATCGAGGAGACCGGCGCGGCGCAGTACTACCGCGACGCCAAGATCCTCACCATCTACGAAGGCACGACGGCGATCCAGGCCAACGACCTCGTGGGCCGCAAGACGGCGCGCGACGGTGGCAGCACCGCGAAGGCGATCGCCGCGCAGATCGCGCAGACCGAAGCCGAACTCGGAAAGCGGGACAGCGCCGATGCGCGCGCCGTGGCGAAGCGCCTGGCCGCGGCTCGCCAGGCCTTCCTCGACGTGGTGGACTTCATCGCGCAGCAGGCCAAGGGCTCGCCCAACGCGGTGTTCGCCGGTTCCGTGCCCTACCTGATGCTCGCCGGCAACCTGGTGGCGGGCTGGCAGCTGGCCCGCTCGCTGCTGGTCGCCGAGGACCTGTTGCGCAAGGGACAGGACGCGGAGTTCATGCGCGCGAAGATCGCCACCGCGCGCTTCTACGCCGACCATCTCCTGGCCAAGGCGCCGGGCGTGCGCGACAGCATCGTCGAGGGCGCGGAGAGCGTCACCGCGATGGCGCTGGAAGCGTTCTGAGCGTGATGTCGGGGTTCGCCTGCGGGCTCACCCCGACCTACGGACCCTGCCGATCCCTTCCTTGTAGGGCGGGGTGAGCCCGAAGGCGAACCCCGCCGATGGAATTCCTGCCCCGCCGACCTGGAGCCCCGATGTCGAAACTCCCCCCCGTCCTGCAGAACCTCGCGCTGCCCGTCATCGCCTCGCCGATGTTCATCATCAGCAACCCGAAGCTGGTGATCGAGCAGTGCAAGGCCGGCATCGTCGGCTCCATGCCGGCGCTGAACGCGCGGCCAGCCTCGCAACTGGACGAGTGGCTGCACGAAATCGAGGAGACGCTGGCGGCGTACAACCGCGCCAACCCGGACCGTCCCGCGGCGCCGTACGCCATCAACCAGATCGTGCACAAGAGCAACGACCGGCTCGCGCACGACATGGAGGTGGTGGTCAAGCGCAAGGTGCCCATCGTCATCACCTCGCTGGGCGCGCGCGTGGACGTCAACGAGGCGATCCACTCCTACGGCGGCGTCGTGCTGCACGACATCATCAACGACACTTTCGCGCGCAAGGCGATCGAGAAGGGCGCCGACGGCCTGATCGCCGTGGCCGCCGGCGCGGGCGGCCCCGCCGGCGTGAAGAGTCCTTTCGCGCTGGTGCAGGAGATCCGCGCCTGGTTCGACGGCCCCGTCGCGCTGTCCGGCGCGATCGCCAACGGCGGTGCGGTGCTGGCGGCCCAGGCCCTGGGCGCCGATTTCGCGTACATCGGCTCGGCCTTCATCGCCACGCAGGAGGCGCGCGCCAGCGACGCCTACAAGCAGGCGATCGTCGACGGCACGTCCGACGACATCGTCTACTCCAATCTCTTCACCGGCGTGCACGGCAACTACCTCAAACCCAGCATCCGCGCCGCGGGGCTGGACCCCGACAACCTGCCCGAGAGCGACCCGAGCAAGATGGACTTCGGTGGCGGCGAGGGCAGCAAGAAGGCCTGGAAGGACATCTGGGGCTGCGGCCAGGGCATAGGCGCGGTGCACGAGATCGCCTCCACGGCGGACTTCGTGGCGCGCCTGAGGCGTGAATACGCCGCGGCGCGGCAACGGCTGGGCCTGGCCACCGCCGGTTGACCTGACATCCGGGGCCGCCTGCGGCATACTGGATGCATGAACAGTATCGACCGCAGCACGGCCAACACGGCGCAGGAAGTGTCCGTGCCGCTGCAGGCCCTCAAGGGCCGCGGCACCGCCACGCGTTTCCCGCACCGCTTCGAGAGCCAGGCGCGCGAGGGTTTCGACGACGGCTGGGAGCAGGACGAGGAAGCGCCCGCGCCGCCGCGCACCGAGGTCATCTGGGAGAACGCGCGCAGCCTCATCACGGCGAACGACTCGCCCGACATCCACTTCGGGAAGTCGATCAATCCCTACCGGGGTTGTGAACACGGGTGCATCTATTGCTACGCGCGGCCCACGCACAGCTACCTGAACCTGTCGCCCGGCCTGGACTTCGAGACGAAGATCATCGCCAAGCGCAACGCGGTGGAACTGCTGCGCGCCGAACTGGGCCGCCGCAGCTACGTGCCGGAGCTGATCGCCATCGGCACGGCGACGGACTGCTACCAGCCGGTGGAGCGCGACCTGCGCCTGACGCGCGGCGTGATCGAGGTCCTGCACGAGACCAACCACCCGTTCGCGCTGGTGACCAAATCCAGCGGCGTGGAGCGCGACCTCGATTTGATCGCTCCCATGGGCGCCAAGGGCCTGGCGGCCGTCTACGTGACCATCACCACGCTCGATGCGGAGCTGGCCCGCAAGCTGGAGCCGCGCGCGGCGGCGCCACACCGGCGGCTGCGCATCCTGCGCACGCTGGCCGAGAACGGCGTGCCTTGCGGCGTGAGCCTGGCGCCGCAGATCCCCTTCCTCAACGACGACATGGAGCAGGTGCTGGAGGCCGCGTGGGAGGCCGGCGCGCGGGAGGCCTTCTACCACGTGCTGCGCCTGCCCTGGGAAGTGGCGCCGCTGTTCCGCCAGTGGCTGCAGACGCATTACCCGCAGCGCGCCGACCGCGTGATGCACCGCGTCCAGGAGATGCGCGGCGGCAAGGACTACGACGCTGACTTCGCCACGCGGATGAAGGGCTCGGGCGCCTGGGCCGAGCTGCTGGCGCAGCGCTTCACGAAGACGGCTCGCCGCCTGGGATTCAATCGCAAGAAGGTGCTGTTTCCGACGGCGGATTTTCGTCCGCCGGGCCTGCCGGGGCAGGGCGCCTTGTTCTGATCAGGCCAGGCGCAGCAGGAAGACGCCGGCCGCGAACACCAGCGCCGCGATGAAGGCGCCCGCGAGGTTGGAGCGCAGCTGCGCCGGGCCCGGGAGGCGGCGCACGGGATGGTTCCACAGCCACACCACCGGCACCACGGCCAGCAAGCCGATCAGCAGCAGGACCTGCCAGCGCATGAAGCTGGCCCACGCCGGCAGCATGGTGCGCGGCGGGCCCTGCCAGAGCGTGTGCACGGGCAGCTGCTGCGTCCAGACGCCGGCCGCGGCCAGGGCGGCGGCGAGCACCAGCAGGGTGATGGCCAGCTTGAGCGTGCGGCGCCAGCCCAGCAGGCTGAGGATGATGCCCGTCGCGCCGCCGATCACGGCGGCCGAACCCAGCGCGGCGCGCCAGTCGGCGGTGCCGCCCAGGAAGCGCCACACGGCCACGTTGGACACGACGGCGATCCACAGGCTCGCCCAGAGCACCAGCCGGGCCGGATGCGTGGCCTTGCGCGCCTCCCCCGGCATGAGCAGGGTGGAGTAGCCGGTGGTTCGGAACAGGCGAAGGGCCATGGCCGCATTGTCGCGAAGGTGGCCGCGGTTGACACCTTTGGCATGACTTGGGGGGCGCGAGCTGTTCCGCGCGTGCCACAGAGTCGACCGCGCGGTGTTGGGGCGCCCATGTCGGGGTTCGGCTGGCGCGCTCACCCCGACCTACGGGAGCCCGCCTTCGTGGCCCTCGTAGGTCGGGGTGAGCGCGAAGCCGAACCCCGACGCCCAAAGAAAAAGCGGCCCGAAGGCCGCTCCCTACGCACTGAAGAACCCCTTCAGCTTGTCCGCCCACGACTCCTCGCCCGGCGAGTGCTTCGCACCCCCCTTCTTCAGCGACTCGTCCAATTCCTTGAGCAGCTTGCGCTGGTGCTCGGTCAGCTTGACCGGCGTTTCCACCGCGATGTGGCAGTACAGGTCCCCGGGCACGTTGGAACGCACGCCCTTGATGCCCTTGCCGCGCAGGCGGAACTGCTTGCCGGCCTGGGTGCCTTCGGGGATGTCGATGGCGGCCTTGCCGTCCAGCGTGGGCACCTCGATCTCGCCGCCGAGCGCCGCGCGCGCGATGCTGATCGGCACCACGCAGTGCAGGTCGTCGCCGTCGCGCTCGAAGATCGCGTGCTTCTTCAGGCGGATCTCGATGTACAGGTCGCCCGGCGGGCCGCCGTTGGTGCCGGGCTCGCCGTTGCCGGCGCTGCGGATGCGCATGCCGTCGTCGATGCCGGCGGGGATGCGCACTTCCAGCGTCTTCTGGCGCTTGACCTTGCCCTGGCCGTGGCAGGTCTGGCAGGGCTCGGGGATGATCTTGCCGGTGCCGCGGCAGTGCGGGCAGGTCTGCTGCACGCTGAAGAAGCCCTGGCGCATCTGCACCACGCCCGCGCCCTGGCAGGTGGTGCAGGTCTTGGCCTGCGTGCCGGGCTTGGCGCCGGAGCCGTGGCAGGTCTCGCACTCGTCCCAGGACGGGATGCGGATCTGCGCGTCCTTGCCCTTGGCCGCTTCCTCCAGCGAGATCTCCATCGCGTACGAGAGGTCGCTGCCGCGGTAGACCTGGCGGCCGCCGCGCCCGCGCGCGCCGCCCGCCTGGCCGAAGATGTCCCCGAAGATGTCGCCGAAGGCTTCCGCGAAGCCGCCGAAGCCTTCCGGGCCGCCCGCCGGACCGCGCATGTTCGGGTCCACGCCGGCATGCCCGAACTGGTCGTAGGCCGACCGCTTCTCGGGCTCGGACAGCATCTCGTAGGCTTCCTTGGCCTCCTTGAAGCGCGCCTCCGCCTCCCTGGCGCTGTCCCCCTGGTTGCGGTCAGGGTGGTACTTCATCGCCAGCTTGCGATAAGCCTTCTTGATTTCGTCGTCCGAGGCGTTCTTGGGAACGCCGAGGACTTCGTAATAGTCTCTCTTGGTGGCCATCAAAGTAGGGTGGGCAACCGCGGTGCCCACCATGGTTTTCCTCGCAAGCGATGGTGGGCAACGAAGTTGCCCACCCTACGTCAGCCCTTCTTGACTTCCTTCACCTCGGCGTCCACGACGTTGTCGTCGTTCGCCGGGCCGGAGGAGGCGCCCGCGGAGGCTTCCGCGCCCGGGGCCGCGGCTTCGCCGGCCGCCTGCTGCGCCGCGTACATCTGCTCGCCCAGCTTCTGGCTGGCGGTCATCAGCGCATTGGTCTTCGCCTCGATCTGCTCCTTGTCCTCGGACTTGAGCGTTTCTTCCAGGTCCCTGGCGGCGGCCTCGATCTTCTCCTTCTCGGCGGCGTCGATCTTGTCGCCGTACTCGGTGAGGCTCTTGCGCACGCTGTGCACCAGCGCCTCGCCCTGGTTGCGGGCCGTCACCAGCTCCAGCTTCTTCTTGTCCTCGGCGGCGTTGACCTCGGCGTCCTTCACCATCTTCTCGATCTCGGCCTCGGACAGGCCCGAGTTCGCCTTGATGGTGATCTTGTTCTCCTTGCCCGTGCCCTTGTCCTTGGCGGACACGTGCAGGATGCCGTTGGCGTCGATGTCGAAGGTCACCTCGATCTGGGGCAGGCCGCGCGGGGCCGGCGGGATGCCCTCGAGGTTGAACTCGCCCAGCAGCTTGTTGCCGCTGGCCATCTCGCGCTCGCCCTGGTAGACCTTGATCGTCACGGCCGGCTGGTTGTCGTCGGCGGTGGAGAAGGTCTGCGCGAACTTGGTCGGGATGGTCGTGTTCTTCTTGATCATCTTCGTCATCACGCCGCCCAGGGTCTCGATGCCCAGCGACAGCGGGGTGACGTCCAGCAGCAGCACGTCCTTGCGCTCGCCCGAGAGCACCTGGCCCTGCACGGCGGCGCCGACGGCCACGGCCTCGTCGGGGTTGACGTCCTTGCGCGGCTCCTTGCCGAAGAACTCCTTGACCTTGTCCTGCACCTTGGGCATGCGCGTCATGCCGCCCACCAGGATCACGTCCTGGATGTCGCCCACGGACACGCCGGCGTCCTTGATCGCCACCTTGCAGGGCTCGATCGTGCGGGCGATCAGCTCGTCGACCAGGGCCTCGAGCTTGGCGCGCGTGAGCTTGATGTTCAGGTGCTTGGGACCGGACGCATCGGCCGTGATGTACGGCAGGTTGATGTCGGTCTGCGTGCTGTTGGACAGCTCGATCTTGGCCTTCTCGGCGGCTTCCTTCAGGCGCTGCAGGGCCAGCACGTCGTTCCTCAGGTCGACGCCCTGTTCCTTGCGGAACTCGGTGACGATGTAGTCGATGATGCGCTGGTCGAAGTCCTCGCCGCCCAGGAAGGTGTCGCCGTTGGTGGACAGCACCTCGAACTGCTTCTCGCCGTCGACGTCGGCGATCTCGATGATCGAGATGTCGAACGTGCCGCCGCCGAGGTCATACACGGCGATCTTGCGGTCGCCCTTGCCGTGCTTGTCCAGGCCGAAGGCCAGGGCCGCGGCGGTGGGCTCGTTGATGATGCGCTTGACGTCCAGGCCCGCGATGCGGCCGGCGTCCTTGGTGGCCTGGCGCTGGCTGTCGTTGAAGTACGCCGGCACCGTGATCACGGCCTCGGTCACTTCCTCGCCCAGGTAGTCCTCGGCGGTCTTCTTCATCTTGCGCAGGATCTCGGCGGAGATCTGCGGCGGCGCGAGCTTCTTGCCGCGCACTTCCACCCAGGCGTCGCCGTTGTCGGCGGCCACGATCTGGTAGGGCATCAGCTCGATGTCCTTCTGCACTTCCTTCTCGGCGAACTTGCGGCCGATCAGGCGCTTGACCGCGTAGATCGTGTTCTTCGGGTTGGTGACGGCCTGGCGCTTGGCGGAAGCGCCCACCAGGATCTCGCCGTCGTCCTGGTACGCGACGATCGAGGGCGTCGTACGCGTGCCCTCGGAGTTCTCGATGACCTTGATGTTGTTGCCTTCCATGATGGCAACGCACGAGTTCGTCGTGCCGAGGTCGATGCCGATGATCTTTGCCATTTCTTCTCTCCTGTCTCTGCTGTTCGCCCTCGGTGAGGTGTGAACCGGTCTGTGTGCTAGTTGTGGATAACTGTTACGGATTCAAGGCCGCGCTACTTGCCGGCGGCCACCGTCACGAGGGCGGGGCGCAGCACGCGGTCGGCGATCAGGTAGCCCTTCTGCAGCACGGTGACGACCGTGTTGGCCTCCTGCTCGGCGGGCACCACGGAGATGGCCTGGTGCTGGTTGGGATCGAATTTGCTGCCCGGCGCCGGGTTCACCTCGACGACCTTGTTGCGCTCGAGGGCGGCCTTCAGCTGGCGCAGGGTGGCCTCGGAGCCTTCGCGGATCTGCTCCGCCGTCTGGTCCTTCAGGGCCAGGCCGGCCTCGAAGCTGTCGCACACGGGCAGCAGGGCCTCGGCGAAGCTCTCGACGGCGAACTTGCGGGCCTTGGCGGCTTCTTCCTCGGCGCGCCGGCGCACGTTCTGCATCTCGGCCTGGGCGCGCAGGAACTGGTCCATCAGTTCGGCGTTCTTGGCGCTGAGGGTGGCCACCTGGGCCTGCCAGTCGGCGTCTGCGGAGGAGGGAGCGGGGGCCGGGGCGGCGGCGTCCTGGGGGCCGCCGGCCTCCAGGGGCTGTTCGCTTTCGGGTTGGACTTTTTCGGACATGGAGTTGCGTTCTGTTCTGGGATGGCCGCCGTGGAGCTTGGGGCGCGGAGGGTTATTTCAAGCCGCGCCACGGCAAAAAGCCGCGCTACCCGGCCATTGCGGCCCGGGCGCGCAGCGCAGCCCTTTCGGGGCCCGTAGGGCGGGGTGAGCCCGCAGGCGAACCCCGCCGTCCCCGTCAGCGGGTTTCCAGCAGTTCCACGTCGAACTTCAGCGTCGCGTTCGGCGGGATCACGCCGCCGGCGCCCCGGGCGCCGGAGCCCCGTTGCGGCGGGATGACCAGCGTGCGCTTGCCGCCCACCTTCATGCCGGCGACGCCCTCGTCCCAGCCGCGGATCACCATGCCCGCGCCCAGCGAGAACTGGAAAGGGTCGTTGCGGTCACGGCTGGAGTCGAACTTCGCGCCCTGCACGCCGTTCTCGTACAGCCAGCCGGTGTAGTGCACGCGCACGTCCTGGCCGGCCTGGGCCTCGGGGCCGCTGCCCACGAGTTCGTCTTCGTACTGCAGGCCGCTGGGGGTGGTGATCATGTTGTTCTTTCAGGGAGGTGGGAGCAGGCCGCGGCGGGCCAGGTCGCGCATCAGCGCGTTCACGCCGTAGCGCCACGGAGCGATCCGGTCACTGGTGTTGACGCGGTTCACGAGTGTACCGAGGCGCGGGGTGGAGATGGCGACCACGTCCCCGACGGCATGGGTGAAGCCCTGGCCGGGGCCGTAGCGGTCCTGCGTGGGCGCGAACATGGTGCCCAGGAAGAGCACCAGCCCGTCCGGGTACTGGTGGTTGGGGCCGATGGCATGGCCGACCAGGTCCAGCGGGTCGCGGCTGATCAGCTTCAGGCTGCTCGCGCCGTCCATGGTGAAGCCCTCGGGGCCCTGGACCTTCATCGCGAGATCGGCCTGGCGCACGTCGTCGATGCCGAAGCTTTCGTCGAACAGCCGGATGAAGGGCCCGATCGCGCAGCTCGCGTTGTTGTCCTTGGCCTTGCCAAGCAGCAGCGCGCTGCGGCCCTCGAAGTCGCGCAGGTTGACGTCGTTGCCCAGCGTCGCGCCCACCGTCTCGCCGCGGCTGTTGACGACCAGCACGATCTCCGGCTCCGGGTTGTTCCACTCGCTCTTGGGATGGATGCCGATCTCGGCGCCGGTGCCCACGGCGCTCAGGGGCTGGGACTTCGTGAAGATCTCGGCATCGGGGCCGATGCCGACCTCCAGGTACTGCGACCACATGTTCTTGGCCAGCAGCACCTTCTTGAGTTCCGCGGCCTCGGGCGAGCCGGGCTTCACCTTCGAGAGGTCGTCGCCGATCACCGCCACCACCTCCGCGCGCACGGCCTCGGCCAGCGCGGGATTGCCGCGCGCCTGCTCCTCGATCACCCGCTCCAGCATGGACGCGACGAAGGTCACGCCCGAAGCCTTGATCGCCTGCAGGTCGCAGGGCGCCAGCAGCCAGGGCTGTTCGTCCACGCGCGCGTCGGGCCCGCTGTTGGCGATCACCGCGGAGATCGAAGCGATGCGCCTGCCGCCGTGGGCACGCACCGCCGCCGCCGCGCCGGGCCGTTCCAGCAGCGCGCTGCAGGTGGGGGCCAGCGCCGACAGGTCGTACACCGCCTCGTGGTCGGCGCGCACCAGCACGGGCCCCTGGCCCTCGATCCAGACGCGGCCCACGAGCGTGGCCTGCTGCGCATCGGCGGGCAGCGTCGCCTTCAGGAAGTCCTGCATGGTGGAGACTTTCAGGGTGGGGATTTCTTCTTGGCCTGGGCGGCGGCCCAGCGGGCGGCGAAGGGCTGCAGGTCCGCCAGGCGCTTGAGGAGGTCGGCGCCGCTGGGCGTGATGCCGTAGCCGTCGCCGTTGTGGTGCAGGAAGCCGGCTTCGCGCAGCTCCTTGATCCGGGTGTTCAGGGTGTTGGGCGTGATGCCGCCCACGCTGTCCTGCAGCAGGCGGAAGGTCTGCGGATGGCCGTCGCGCAGGGCCCAGAGAACGCGCATGGCATACCGCGCTTCCAGCAGCGCGAGCAGCTGGTGGGTGGCGGCATTCTCGCGGGAACTCATGGCGGTCGGCACTCCTGGCTTCCCGCCGCGGGGCGGGAGGGGCAGTGTACGCAGCATGCGCTACACAAACAATAGCGCGCGTGACGGGGATGCAACGCGGCCGCGGCTCAGTCGCGCCGGTAGACCTTTTTCAGCAAGCCGATCAGCGTGCGCAGCTCCGCGGCCGTCAGGCCGCCGGCCACGTCGGCTTCCAGCGCCGCGGCCGTCCGCTCCGCCTCGCGCATCAGTTCCTGTCCGGAAGGCGTGAGGTGCAGGCCCATCGCCCGCCCGTCGCGCGGATGCGGCCGCCGCTCGATCAGTTCGCGCCTTTCCAGCGCGTTCACCATGCCCACCAGGTTGGGCGGCAGGATGCCCAGCGTATGGCACAACTGGCGCGAGGTGATGCCCGGGTTGTGCGTGATCAGCGACATCACGGAGAAGTCCACGGGCTTGAGCCCGTAAGGTGCCATGCGCACCAGGAAGACCTCGATGACGGCCAGCGCCGCGCGGCGCGCGTTGTAGCCGAGGAGGCTTTCCAGGAAGCCGATGTCCACCGTCTCCACCGCGGAGGCGGCAGCGCCGGCGGCGGCGGCCTGGCGGGGCAAGCGCAGGCGGGCCATGTCAGGCGCTCGCGGCGCGCGCGGGGGCGCCGCACTGGGTCTGGAGGATCCGCTGGCGCAGCTCGAACTCCGGCAGCAGGCGCAGCCGCGCGGCCGCGAGCGGCGCGCGCCAGCGCGGAACCTCCCCGCCCGCGTGCGCGAGGCGCGCGAAGGCCCAGCCCAGGAGGGCCAGGCCCACCGCGCGCAGGTAGTCGTCCGCGGCTTCGTACGCCAGCGTGTCGCTGTGCGCGCAGGCGGAGGCGAGGCCGGTGGTGAGCTGCCGCAGCGCGTCGAAGCGCGCCAGCGCCTCGGCATCGTGGATGCCGTGCGCTTCCAGGTCAGCGGCCAGCGCTTCCAGCAGCGCGGACAGGGCCGCGCCGCCGTCCGGCAGCACCTTGCGCACCAGCAGGTCGATCGCCTGGATCTCGTTGGTGCCCTCGTAGATCATGGTGATGCGCGCGTCGCGCACCACCTGCTCGATACCCCATTCGCGCACGTAACCGTGGCCGCCGAAGACCTGCAGGCAGCGGCTGGCGCCGGCGAAGCCCTGCTCGGTGCAGATCGCCTTGAGCACGGGCGTCACGAGGCTGCACCACTGCTGCGCCCGATCGCGCCGCGCGGCGTCGGGATGGTGGCGCGCCAGGTCCAGCTCGAGGCCGGTGCGGTAGGCGAGCACGCGCAGCCCGTCGATCCAGGCGCGTTCGGTGTCCAGGATGCGCCGCACGGCGGGATGGCGGACGATCGGATCGGCGGCGCCTTCGCCGCGCAGCGCGCCGGGCGCGCGCATCTGCGTGCGCTCCTGCGCATACGCGTGCGCCTTCTGCCAGGCGGCGTCCAGCAGGCCGATGCCCTGCAGCGCGACGTGCAGCCGCGCCGCGTTCATCATCACGAACATCGCGTTCAGCCCGCGCCCCGGCTCGCCCACGCGCCACCCGGTCGCCGCCTCGAAGCGCAGCACGCAGGTGGGGCTGCCGTGCAGTCCCATCTTCTCCTCGATGCGCTCGCAGACGACGCCGTTGCGGCTGCCGTCCGGGAGCACCTTGGGCGCGAGGAACAGCGACAGGCCCTTCGGTCCCAGCGGGGCGCCGGGCTCGCGTGCCAGCACCAGGTGCACGATGTTGTCCGTCAGGTCGTGCTCGCCGCCGGAGATGAAGATCTTGGTGCCGTCCAGGGCATGGCCGCCGTCTGCGCGCGGCTGCGCCTGCGTGCGCACCAGGCCCAGGTCGCTGCCGGCGTGCGGTTCCGTCAGGCACATCGTCGCGAGCCATTCGCCGCTGGCGATCTTCGCGAGGTAGCGCGCCTTCAGCTCGTCGCTGCCATGGTGCTTCAGGCATTCGTAAGCCCCGTGCAGCAGGCCGGGTGCCATGGTCCAGCCATGGTTGGCCGCGCTGAGCATCTCGTACAGCACGCCCTCCAGCACCCAGGGCAGGCCCTGGCCGCCGTCCTCGGGCGCGCAGGCCAGCGCCGGCCAGCCGCCATCGACGAAAGCGCGGTAGGCCTCGGCGAAGCCGGGCGGCATGGTGACGCGGCCCTGTTCGAACTTCGCGCCAACGCTGTCGCCCACGGCGTTGAGCGGCGCGACCACTTCGCCGACGAAGCGGGCGGCTTCCTCCAGCACCTGGCCCATGAGGCCGGCGTCGACTTCGGAAAAGGGCGCCAGCGCGTGCAGCTGCCGCGGCGCGTCCAGCACCTGTTCGAGCATGAACCGGGCGTCGCCGGCGTCCGGGCGGTAGTCCATCGCGGCCTTCCGCTCTCAGGCCGTCGCGGCGACGGCGGCGGAACGGCCCGCGCCCAGGTAGGTCTCGATCACGCGTTGATCGGTGGCCAGCTGCGCGGCCGGGCCGCTGAGGCTGATCTCGCCGGTCTCCAGCACGTAGCCGTGGTCGGCCACCTGCAGCGCGGCGCGCGCGTTCTGTTCCACCAGCAGGATGGACACGCCGTCGGCGCGCAGGCGCTCGATGATCTGGAAGATCTCGCGCACCACCAGGGGCGCCAGGCCCAGGCTCGGCTCGTCCAGCATCAGCAGCTTGGGCTGCGCCATCAGCGCGCGGCCCACGGCGAGCATCTGGCGCTCGCCGCCCGAGAGCGTGCCCGCCATCTGCGTGCGGCGCTCCTTCAGGCGCGGGAACAGCTCGTAGACGCGTTCGAGCCCGGAGCGCCAGTTGGCCACGCCCAGCTTCATCGGACGGTAGCCGCCCAGGATGAGGTTGTCCTCGACCGGCATGGTGCCGAACAGCTCGCGCCGCTCGGGCACCAGCGCCAGGCCCATCATCACGCGGTCCTCGAGTTCGGTGCCGGCGAGTTCCACGCCGTCGAACCGCACGCTGCCCGTGAAGGGCAGCAGGCCCATCAGCGCGTTGAGCGTCGTCGACTTGCCGGCGCCGTTGGGGCCGATCACGGTGACGACCTGCCCGCGCGCGAGCTCGAAGTCCAGGCCCGTGAGCACTTCCGCGCGGCCGTAGCCGGCGTGCAGTCCGCCCACCTTCAGCAGGGTGTCCGCCATGTCTAGTGCTCCGTTCCCAGGTAGGCCGCGCGGACCTTGTCGCTCGCCTGCACTTCGGCCGGCGTGCCTTCCATCAGCTTGGTGCCGAACTCCATCACGACGATGCGGTCGGTCAGTCCCATCACGAACTCCATGTCGTGCTCCACCAGCAGCAGGCTCATGCCTTCCGCCTTGAGCTGGCGCAGCACGTTGGCGAGCGCCTGTTTTTCCTTGTGGCGCAGGCCGGCCGCCGGCTCGTCCAGCAGCAGCAGCGCGGGGTCGGAGCACAGCGCGCGGGCGATCTCCACCAGGCGCTGCGGCCCGAGGGCCAGGTTGCCCGCGAGTTCGTGCATGCGGTCGGCCATGCCGATGCGCGCCAGCTGGCGTTCGGCCTCGGCGAACAGGCGCCGCTCCTCGTCGCGGTCCAGGCGCAGCATGGCGCGCACGGTGCCCGAGCGGCCGCGCAGGTACCCACCCAGCGCCACGTTCTCCAGCACCGTCATCTCGGGCACCAGCTTCACGTGCTGGAAGGTGCGCGAGATGCCGCGCCGCGCGATCTGCCGCGAGGGCAGGCCGCCGATGGTTTCGCCGCGGAAGCGCACCTGGCCGGAGGTGAGCGTCAGCACGCCCGTCACCAGGTTGAAGGTGGTGGACTTGCCGGCGCCATTGGGGCCGATCAGGCCCATGATCTCGCCGCCGCGGATCTCGAAGCTCACGTCGTTCACGGCGACCAGGCCGCCGAACTCCTTGCGCACGGCCTGCACTTCGAGCAGCGGCTCGCCCAGGGCCGGCTTTTCGCGCGCGGGCAGCGGCGCCGCGCCGCCCCAGTCCCGCTCGCGGTCCAGGCGCGGAATCCAGCGGGCCACGAAGCTCCACATGCCTTCGGGCGCGTACTTCAGCACCACGATGAGGATGACGCCGAAGACGATGGTCTCGAAGTTGCCGCTGGTGCCGATCAGCGCGGGCAGCAGCACCTGCAGCTGGTCCTCGATGATCTTGACCACGCCGGCGCCCAGGAAGGCGCCCCACACGTGGCCCACGCCACCCAGCACCGCCATGAACAGGTACTCGATGCCCTTGTTGATGCTGAACGCGCTGGGGCTGACGGTGCGCTGGAAGAAGGCGAACAGCCAGCCCGAGACGGAGGCGAGGATGGCCGCGGTCACGAACACGGTCAGCTTGGCCTTGAAGGCGGAGATGCCCATGGCCTCCGCCATCGTGGCGCCGTTCTTCAGCGAGCGGATGGCGCGGCCGGGGCGCGAATCGAGCAGGTGCACGCAGGCCAGCGCCGCGAGCAGCGCGAAGGCCCAGATCAGCACGTGCAGCCCGCGGCCGCTGCCCAGCGGCATGCCGAAGACCGTGAGTTCGGGGATGCCGAGGATGCCGTCGTACTTGCCCAGCCACTCCATGTTGGCCATGGTGTAGTTGAGGGCCAGGCCCCAGGCGATGGTGGCCAGGGGCAGGTAGTGGCCCGACATGCGCAGCGTGAGCGCGCCCAGGATCAGCGCGAACAGCACCGCGAGCGCG
Source organism: Pseudomonadota bacterium (assembly GCA_023438115.1). Taxonomy (GTDB): domain Bacteria; phylum Pseudomonadota; class Gammaproteobacteria; order Burkholderiales; family Burkholderiaceae_C; genus Ramlibacter. Next base: position 16,384 of record JAEZEB010000046.1, read on the forward strand.
ACGCCGAGCAGCAGCGAGATCCACGGCGAGACGGCCATGTTCACCGCCAGCCAGGCGGCGGTGTAGGCGCCGACGCCGACGAAGGCGGCCTGGCCGAAGGAGGTGAGGCCCACCACGCCGGTGAGCAGCACCAGGCCCAGCGCCACCAGCGAATACATGCCGATGTAGTTGCTCTGCGTGATCCAGAAATCGGGCACGGGCAGCGCCGGCAGCGCCAGCATCAGCAGCGCGAAGGCGGGGAAGGCCAGGGCGCGCAGGCGCTGTGCGGCGCTGCGGCGTGGGGTGGAGGTCGTGGCCACGGGCTCGCCGGCCTCGGGAACTCGGGTCTGCGTGTCCATCAGTGTTCCTCCCCGTGCGGATCGCGCAGGGACCGCCACAGCAGCACCGGCAGGATCGAGAAGAAGACGATCACTTCCTTGAAGGAGCTCGCCCAGAAGGAGCTGAAGCTCTCCAGCAGGCCGACGCCCAGCGCGCCGACCAGGGCCAGCGGATAGCTCGCCAGGCCCGCGAACACCGCGGCGACGAAGCCCTTGAGGCCGATGATGAAGCCGCTGTCGAAGAACACGGTGGTGGTCGGGCCGATCAGCAGGCCCGACAGCGCGCCGATGAAGGCGGCCATCGTGAAGGCGAGCTGGCCCGCGTTGTTGGAGGAGATGCCCATGAGGCGGGCGCCGGAGCGGTTGACGGCGGTGGCGCGCAGCGCCTTGCCGGTGAGGGTGCGCTCGAAGAACAGGTACAGCAGCACGATCAGGGCCACGGAAGCGAGGAAGATGATGAGCGCCTGGCCGGAGAACATCAGCGGCCCGAGGTTGAAGCTGGCGTCCCAGAAGCTGGGATTGCGGAAGCCTTCGGCGCCGAAGAAGAACAGGCCCAGGCCCACCAGCGCGAAGTGCACGCCGACGGACACGATCAGCAGCACCAGCACGGAGGCGTCGGCCAGCGACTGGTAGGCGAGGCGGTAGATCAGCTTGCCGAAGGGCGTGACGAGCGCCAGCGTGAGCAGTGCCTGCACGATCAGCGGGAACTGCCGCGGCGCCGCCCAGATGGCGACGAGCGACACGGCGACGGGAACGGCGAGCGTGCGTCCGACCTGGCGCGCGATGCGGCCGGTGCCCTGGCGCTGGCGGATGCCGTCGGCGAGGTCGGCCAGCGCCGCGGCGCCGGCCAGCACGAGCAGGAACCAGACGGTGCCGGGCACCTTGCCGGTCTGGAGCAAAGCGAGGGTGAGGGCGGCGAAGGCCACGAACTCACCCTGGGGAATGAAGATGACGCGGGTGACCGCGAAGAGCAGCACCGTGGCGAGCGCCAGCAGCGCATAGATGGCGCCGTTGGTCAGGCCATCGAGCGCGAGGATGCCGGCAATGGAGAGGTCCATGGGGGAAAGAGGCTAGGGAGGAGGGGCCGGGGGGGCCGGGGGTGTGGGCGGGGCGGCAGCGCGGCCGCGAGCGCGCGGG
>JAEZEB010000360.1 GCA_023438115.1 Pseudomonadota bacterium
GCCCTGCGGCGCGCACTGGATCGCCGACCGGCAATCGGGCCCGCAGATCCTGAAGCACGGCTCGGAGCGCGCCCGGCGCGAGATCCTGCCGCGCATCGCCGGCGGGGAATGCGCCTTCGGCATCGGCATGAGCGAACCCGATTCCGGCTCCGACCTCGCCGCGGTGCGCACGCGCGCCGAGAAGGTCGACCGCGGCTGGCGCATCAACGGCACCAAGGTGTGGACCACCAACGCCCACCAGGTTGATTACCTGATCGCGCTGGTGCGCACCTCGCCCCCGGGCGAGAAGAAGCACGAAGGCCTGACGCAGATGATCGTGGCCATGGACTCGCCCGGCATCACCGTGCGTCCCATCCTGGATCTTTCGGGACACCACGAATTCAACGAGGTCCATTTCGAGGACTGCTTCGTGCCCGACGACATGCTGGTGGGCGAGCCCGGCACCGGCTGGGCCATGGTGACGGCGGAACTGGCCTACGAGCGCAGCGGCCCGGACCGCTACCTCAGCGCCTGGCAGCTGCTCACGGCGCTCGTCGATCGCATCGGCCCGCAGCCCGATCGCCTGCAAGCCGTGCAGGTCGGACGGCTGGTCGCGCATGCGATGGCGCTGCGCCGCATGTCCACCGTGATCGCCGGATTGCTGGACCGGGGCGCCAATCCCCAGGTGGAAGCCGCGCTCGTCAAGCACGCCGGTACCGGCTTCGAGCGCGAGATCCCTGAGGTCGCGCGGCTGCTCGTGGACCGCGGCAGCGGCGGCGACGCCGTGGCGGAACGCTTCGACGAGGCGCTGCGCCAGGTCACCCTGGCCGCGCCCAGCTTCACCCTGCGCGGCGGCACGCGCGAGATCCTGCGCGGCGTGATCGCGCGCGGACTGGGACTGCGATGAAAAGAGACGACGACTTCTCCTCCATCATCTCGGGACAGGCCGACCGGCAGTTCCGCGAGCTCCTGACGCGCGAGGTGCTGGAGGCCGCGAGCGCGGGCCGCTGGAACGAAGGGCTGTGGCGCGGCGTGGAGGAATCCGCGCTCTCGCTGGCGCTCGTGCCCGAAGAGCAGGGCGGCGTGGGCCTCGCGCCCGGCGACGCTTTCGAGATCGTGCGCCTGTGCGGCTATCGCGCCTTGCCGCTGCCGCTGGCCGACACCCTGGTGGCCAAAGCCTTGTGGGCTGCTGCCGGCGGCGACGTGGAACTGGCCGGCGACCGTCCGGTGCTGCTTGCGGCGCCGGCGGCCGGGAGCGCGGCCGTCCTGCGCGATGCAGCCGGGGGCGGGTCGCTCACGCTCGTCACGGAGCCGCTCGCCTTTGCCGACGTTCCCGCGTCCGTGCTGGTGCATGCGCGCGGCGGCAGTGGCGAGGACTACCTGGTACTGCTGGATGGCGCCGACCTGCCGCGCGTGCCCTGCACGGGCCCGGGGCTGGAGCAGGCCTGGGCCGTGCGGCTCGATGCGTTCCCCGTTCCGGAAGGACGCTGCCTGCCCTGGCAGCCGCGGCACGCGCTCGCCTTCCAGGCGCATGGTGCGTTGCTGCGCAGCATGCAGATGGTCGGCGCGATGCAGCGCTGCATCGAGCTGGGCCTGCGGTACGCGGGCGAGCGCTCGCAGTTCGGCAAGGCCATCGGCCGCTTCGCGCCGGTGCAGGACATGCTGGTGGAAGCCGCGGCCGAGACGGCCGCTTCGGTGTCGGCGGCGGGGCTCGCCGTCGAACACTGGAGCACCTACCTGGGCGACGAAGGCCTCTTCTGCGTCGCGGCGGCCAAGGCGCGCTGCGGCGAAGCGGCGGGCAAGGTGAGCGCGCTGGTGCACCAGGTGCACGGCGCCATCGGCTTCACGCAGGAGCACGTGCTGCACCACCAGACGCGCCGCCTCTGGGCCTGGCGCGACGACTTCGGCTCCGAAACCTCCTGGAGCCGCTGGCTCGGCGAACAGGTGTGCGCGCAGGCCGGCGGCACGCTCTGGCCCCGCATCGCCGCCCTCTGACATGACGACGAACATGACGAACGACCGCTTCAAGAAGGGCCCCCTGCAGGGCGTGCGCATCATCGACCTGACGACGGTGGTGCTCGGCCCCTACGCCACCCGCATCCTCGGGGACCTGGGTGCCGACGTGATCAAGGTCGAGACGCTCGCGGGCGACCAGACGCGCCACTACAAGCCGCTGAAGCACGACGGCATGGCGGGCTACTTCGTCAACCTCAATCGCAACAAGCGCAGCATCTCGCTGGACCTCAAGACGCCGCAGGGCATGGCCATCCTCCAGCGGCTGCTGGGGGGCGCGAACGCGTTCATCCACAACATGCGGCAGCAGGCGGCCGATCGCCTGGGCCTGGGCTACGAGCGCGTGCGCGCCCTCAATCCCGACATCGTCTACTGCGCCGCGGTGGGCTTCGGTTCGGCCGGCCCTTATTCCGGCCGCGCGGCCTACGATGACGTGATCCAGGCGGGATCAGGCCTGGCGGGCCTGCATGCGATGGTGCACGGCGAGCCCGCGTTCGCGCCCACCGTGCTGTGCGACAAGATCACCGGCCACACGGTGGCCTACGCCGTCCTCGCGGCGCTGCTGCAGCAGGCCAAGGGTGGCGGCGGGCAGGCCGTGGAGGTGCCGATGCTGGAGACAGCCGCGGAGTTCGCGCTGGTGGAGCACCTTCACGGCGCCACCTTCGAGCCGCCGCTGGGCGAGATCGGCTTCAAGCGCGTGCTGAGCAAGTACCGCAAGCCCTTCCGCACGCGCGACGGCCACATGTGCATCCTGCCGTACTCGGACGCCAACTGGGCCGACTTCTTCCGCTTCACCGGCCGCACCGAGTTCCTGGGCGACGCGCGCTTCCGCGTGCTGGCCGACCGCGTGCAGCACATCGACCTGCTGTATTCCGTGGTGGAGCAGGAGGCGCCCGGCTTCAACAACGCCGAATGGCAGGCCTTCTGCGACCGCGTCAGCATCCCGTGCATGCCGGTCAAGAGCCTCGACGAGGTGCTGGACGACGAGCACCTGGCCGCGGTGGGCATGTTCTCGATGCACGAGCATCCCACGGAAGGCACCTACCGCGTGGTGCGCAGCCCGGTGCAGTTCGCCGCGCCCTTCCAGGTGCGCCACCATGCGCCGCAGCTGGGCGGCGACAGCGTCGCCTTGCTCGAGGAGGCCGGCTTCTCCAGCGAGGAGATCGAGGGCTTCCGGCGCGAGGGTGTGGTGGGCACGCCGGCGGAGATGGCGGCCGGCTGACACCGCGGGCGCTCGGGTAGACTGCCCCGACTGGACCGTCCGATGACCCTGAAGCAACTCGAGGCGTTCTACTGGGCCGCCAAGCTCGGAACCTTCGCCATCGCCGCCCGGCGGCTGCACGTCACGCAGTCGTCCCTCTCCAAACGCATCGCGGAGCTCGAGGCCGACCTCGGGCAGTTGCTGTTCGACCGCGGCAGCCGGCGCCCGACGTTGACGGCTGCGGGCGAGCTGCTGCTGGAGAAGGCCGGCACCATGCTGGCCTTCGAGCGCGAGATCCGCGCCGACCTGGCCGCGGGCGAGCAGGAAGTGCGCGGCGCCTGCCGCTTCGGATTGACCGAACTCGCGGCCACGACCTGGTTCCCGGCGTTCGCCGCGCGCCTGGAACAGACCTATCCGCAGATCGTTCTCGAGCCGACGGTGGCGCTCTCGCGGATTCTCGAGCAGGCGATCACCCGGGGCGAGCTGGACGTCGCGAGCATCGCGGGCCCCGTGACCATGCCCGACCTGCAGAGCGTGCGCATCGCGGAGATCGAGTTCGTGTGGACCTGCTCGCCCTCGCGGCTGCGCCGGCGCACCGTGCTGACCGCCGAGCAGTTCGAGGCGCACCCCATCATCAACAACCCGAACGACTCCGGCCTCTCGGCGGCCTTCGATGCGTGGTCGCGGGCCAACCAGATCCGCGTGGGCAGGATCATCCAGTGCAACAGCCGTGCCGCGATCATCGCGCTGACGATCGCGGGCGCGGGCATCAGCTTCCAGCCCCGCAAGTACGTCCAGCCGCTGTTCGACCGCGCGCTGCTGGTGCCGCTGGAATCCGAGCCGCCGCCCATGCCCAGCCTTCCGTACAACCTGATCTGGCGGCGCGATGACGATCGCGCGGTGATCCGTACGCTGGTGCCCCTGGTGCAGGACGAGGCGGATTTCGGCGTCGACAACATCCTCTGGACGGCGGGCGGCGCCTGAGGCGCTTCAAAGCCCGAACAACACCACCTGCGCCTCGCCGGCGTGCACCAGGCCCAGCATCTCGGCGGCGGCCTTGCTCAGGTCGATGATGCGGCGCTTCACGAACGGGCCGCGGTCGTTGATGCGCACGACCACCTCGCGGCCGTTGCGCAGGTTGCGCACCAGCACGCGCGTGCCGAAGGGCAGCGTGGGATGCGCGGCGGTGAGGTCGTGCATGTCGAAGCGCTCGCCGCTGGCCGTGCGCCGGCCGTGGAAGCGCCGGCCGTACCAGGAGGCCTTGCCGCGTTCGAGTTCGACGGCGGGCGGCTCCTTGAGCGGGCTCGGATCCACAAGAAGCGGGCCTTCCTCGGGCGTCGCGCTTCCCGGATCCGGAAGTGCCGAGCCCGGATCCGGACGCACCGGCCCGCGATCCGGAAGCACACCCCCAGGGTCCGGCGGCGTGGCCACGCGGTCGGGCGGCGTGGCGCAACCGGCCAGCACGGCGACCGTGCCGGCGACGAGCCAGCGCCGCAGCGCTTGCCTGCTGCGCGGCGTCAAACCACCGCGGGCGCGCTCGCGCCGTCGACGTTCACGATGGAGCCGGAGACGTAGGACGCGCGCGCCGAGCTGAGGTAGACCACGACGTCGGCCACTTCCTCCGGCGTGGCCAGGCGCTGCAGGGGCATCTTGGACGCGGCGCGTTGCCGCGCTTCCTCCACGGTGATGCCGTCCTGGCGCGCCTGCGCCTCGAGGCCTTCGGTCATCCGCGAGGTGGCGGTGAGCGTCGGGTTGACCGCGTTCACGCGGATGCCGCTGCGCGCATAGGCGCTCGCGAGGCCGGCCGTCGCAAGCATCAGCGCCGCATTGGCGGAGCCGCCCGCCAGATGGGTGGTCGTGGGGAACTTGCCGCCCATGCCGATCACGTTGACGACCGAGCCGCTCTTGCGCGCGGCCATGCGCTTGATCACGACGTCGATCACGTTCACGTAGGTGTGGAACTTGGCTTCCATCGCGGCGTGCCAGGCGGAGGAATCGAGCTCCGCGAACGGACGGCGCGCGGCGGCGCCGGCCGAATTCACCAGGACGTCGATGGGACCCAGCGCCGCCTCGGCCGCATCGACCATCCGCAGCACGGCGGCCGGATCGGTCACGTCCGCGGCAAGCGCATGCGCGCGCTCGCCGGCTGCGAGTTCCCTGAGCGCGGCTTCGCAGGACGCGGCGCTTCGCCCGCAGATGCTGACGCGCGCGCCTTCTTCCAGGTAGAGCCGCGCGCAGGCGAGGCCGATGCCGCGCGTGCCGCCGGTGATCAGGACATGCTTGCCGGTGAGTCCCAGGTCCATGGGGTTCCTTTGTATGATGGGGGCAGGAGGTGCCCGATGCTCGAGTATCTACCGACTCCGGAAGACGTGATCGCCGTGCGGATTGCCGGCGCCGTCAGCCGCGTGGAACTGGAATCCATGATCGACCGCATGCTCCGTTCCCTGGACGAGCGCGAGCGCACGCACGTGTTCGTCGAGGTCACGCAGTTGTCCGGCCTCGAACTCGAAGGCATGGGCGAGCACCTGCGGCGCTCGCTGCCCGTGATGGGCCAGTTGCGCAAGTTCGGGCGCATCGCGGTGGTGGCCGACCAGAGCTGGCTGCGCTGGGCCAGTCGCGTGGAGAGCGCCGTGCTTCCCTTCGTCTCGTACGAAGTATGCACCCCCGAGGAGCGCGAGAGCGCCTGGCGCTGGGTGCTCGGCGAGCAGGCCTCGCCGCGCGCGCCGGCGTGAGTGCCTGCGCGCGGGCGGGCTAGCGCACTGCGCGGCTGATGCCGTCGACCACCGTGCGCGACTGCACGGCCACCAGCACCACCTCGCCATCCACCTGCACGTACTGGTGTCCCGGCGGCAGCGCGGGCAGGGCGGCGCGCAGGCCGTCCGGCACGCCCGTGAGCGCCGCCTTGGGCGGGATGCGCTCGCCGACCTTCCAGCTCGTCACCGGCTCCGACAGCGGATGCGTCGCGTAGTAGTCGTGCACCAGCTTCTTGTCGTCGCGGCTGAAGTAGTTGCCGGGACCGAACTGCCGCGTCACGATGCGCGGCGCTTGCGGCAACGCGGCGACGGTGCGCGGCTCGACGCGCTGCACGGCAACGGGCCTGGCCGTCTGTTGCGCAGGAACGGTGCCGGCCACCGCCGGTGCCGTGGCCGGGCGCGCGGCGGTGCGCTTGGGCGCCGCCTTCCTGCTGGCCACGGCCGGCTTCGGCCGGCTCGCCTTGTTCGCCACCGGCTTCTGCCGCGCAGGACGCACGGGCCGGATCTGGTCGAGCGGGCGGCCGATGACCGCCGGGGCGATCGGTTCCGGCATCGGTGATTCGGCGGCGGAGAAGGACGGCGTCGCGGCGAGCAGCAGCACCGCGGTGAGGTGCGGCAGGCGGATCGGCAGGTGCATGGTGTTCCTCGCGGCAGGCATGGCAGCGCCATGCACTGTCGCCCCATGCCGCGCCGCCCACCTGTCGGCGCCGGTCCGCTGTGCCGGTCGGACTCGGCCGACGGCGCCGCGAGCGGCTAGCCGATGGCAACCGTCTGGGCACCGATCGAGCGCAGGCAACGCTTGCGCAGGCCTTCCACGGCGGCGAGGTGCTCGTCGAGCACGGCGCGCAGCGGCGCGGTGCGATCGCTCAGGGCCTGCAGCAGGCGGGTGCGCGAGACGAGCACCGCGACCCAGGCCACGGAGAGCCGGGGCAGCGATGCGCCGAGGATGCGCAGTTCGCCGAAATCCTGCTGCAGCCGGCGCAGGGGCTCGGCGTCGCACCAGGGGGCGGCCAGCGCGCGCAGGTCCATCTCGTACTTCTCCAGGGCGGCCGCGAGCTTGAAGCTCGCCACCCGGGCGGAAAACTCCTTGATCTGCATGGCGCCACTCTAGGTCAGCGCACGCGGGTTTCCGCCGCGAAAACGTGCGGTTACCTCACTGGTTGTAAGAACGCTTGCCCGCTACCAGCTTCGCACCGCGGTTTCGAGATGTTCCATCACGGCCTGCACGCGCATCGGCAGGCGGCGGCGCGGTGCATGCACGATGTGCGCCGTCTGCACGGGGCCTGTCCATCGCGGGAGCACTCGTACCAGGTCCCCGCGCCGCAAGGCGTCGTCGACCATCCAGCAAGGCTGCAGCGCGATGCCCGCGCCGGCATGCACCGCGTTCAGCAGCGCGATGGCGCTGTTCACGCGGTAGCGCGCAGGCAGGTCCAGCGCGATGCTGCCCTCGCGGCTGCCCAGGTGCACGGGGGCGTCGCCGCTGGCGTAGCGAAGGTAGTCGTGCGCCGCCAGCTGCTGCGGGCGCTGCGGCCGGCCCTTGCGGCGCAAGTAGTCCGGCGAGGCCACGAGGTAGCGGGGCCACACGGCGAAAGGGCGGGCGACGAGATCGCCCGGAAGAACGCCGCCGATGCGGATGGTGAGGTCGATGCGCTCCTCCACGGGATCGACGAAGCGGTCTTCCAGCAGCAGTTCCACCTGCAGCTGCGGCAGCCTGGCGAGCATCTCCAGCACCAGGCCGCTGATGCGCAGTTCGCCCAGCGCCACGGGAACGGAAAGCCGCACGAGGCCGCGCGGTTCGCGCACGCCGCTCGCGAGTTCGCCGAGGGCTTCCTCGTAGTCCTCCAGCATGCGCTTGGCACTGGGCAGGAAGCGCGCACCTTCCTCGGTGGGCAGCACGCGCTGGCTGGTGCGCTCCAGCAGCCGCGCGCCCACCTCGCCTTCCAGCCAGGCGACCAGCTTGCTCACCGTGGGTTGCGTGGTGGCCATCTCGCGCGCCACGGCCGAGAGGCTTCCGAGTTCGACGGCGCGCACGAAGGCGCCCATGGCCTTGAGCCTGTCCATCCGGTCATTCCATTTATGAAGAGGGCATCTTCCATTCTGACCGGTTCGCAAGGGATCCGGAATGCCGGAAAGTGGCCGCTTCATCACGCACAGCGACGGACTTTCCATGCGCCCATCGATCGCCCGGCTCGGCCTGGCCCTTCTTCTCGCCGCCGCGGCGGCCTGTTCCTTCGCAGCGACCGGCATCGCGCCGCCGCACTGGGCGACCACCTGGATCGCACCTGCCCAGCCGGCCTGGGAGGAGGATTTCGTTCTGCCGCTGGGCATGCCGCGGCAGTTGCAGGACGTGACCTTGCGGCAGCACCTGCGCGTCAGCGTGGGCGGCGAGCGGCTGCGGCTCGTGGTGAGCAACGCCCATGGACGCGCGCCGCTGAAGGTGGCGAGCGCGCATGTCGCGCCGGAAGGATCGGACCATGGCGTCCATGCGACCTTCCACGGTGCGCCCGAGGTCGTGGTGGCGCCCGGCGCGGAGGCCGTCAGCGACCCGGTCGCGCTGCCGGTCACAGCGGGTGCGCGCGTGCGGGTCGATCTCTACCTGCCAGACCGCACGCAGACCGCCGGCTTTCATTGGGATGCGCGCGACACTGCCTGGCTGCTGCCCGGCGATGCCACGGGGCGCGCCGCGCGTGCGGGCGGGGAACGGATCGCCACGCGTGCGTTCCTGTCCGCCGTGCTGGTCGAATCCACGCGCGATCCGGTGGCGGTGGTCGCCATCGGTGACTCGATCACCGACGGCAACGGTTCCACGCCGGGCACCGACCGTCGCTGGCCCGATTTCCTCGCGCGCCGCCTCGCGCCGCACGGCATTGCCGTTCTCAACGCGGGCATCTCCGGCAATCGCCTGCTGCGCCCCGGCATGGGCGAGAGCGGCCTCGCGCGGCTGGAACAGGACGTGCTGCGGCACCCCGGCGTGCGAGCCGTGATCGTGCTGCTGGGGACCAATGACATCGGCTGGCCCGGTGGACCCTTCGCCCCGCGCGAAACCGTGCCCGCCGCTTCGGAGATCACCGGCGGCTTGCGCCAGCTGATCGAACAGGCGCGCCTGCGCAAGCTGCGCGTGATCGGCGCCACGCTGCCGCCGTTCGAGGGCGCCCTGGAAGGCACGCCCCTGGAAGGCCACTTCAGCCCGGCCAAGGAAGCCACGCGCCAGGCCGTGAACGCGTGGATCCGGAACGCGGGGGCGTTCGACGCGGTCGTCGATTTCGATCGCCTGCTGCGCGACCCTTCGCGCCCCACCCGCTTGCGCGCGGCGTTCGACTCCGGCGACCACCTGCATCCCGGCGACGCCGGCTATAGCGCGATGGCGGCGGCCATCGACCTGGAACAACTGCTGGGCGAGGAGATGCGGTGATGCAGCGCGCCTTCTCCACCCGCACCCTGCCGCCGCCGCTGCTCGCGCTGGCGCTGGCCGCCTTCGCCATCGGCACGACCGAGTTCGTGATCATGGGACTGCTGCCGGCGATCGCCACGGACCTGGCCGTCAGCCTGCCCGATGCGGGACTGCTCGTCACGGGCTATGCGCTCGGCGTCGCTTTCGGTGCGCCGCCGCTGGCCGCCCTGTCCGCGAGGGTGCGGCCGCATCGCGCGCTGGCGGCGCTGATGGTGGTGTTCGTGCTCGGCAACCTGGTCTGCGCGCTCGCGACCGACTACGCGACGCTGATGGCCGGGCGCATCGTCGCCTCGCTCACGCATGGTGCCTTCTTCGGCGTCGGGTCGACGGTCGCGGCGGCCCGCGTGCCGCCGAATCGCCGCGCCGCCGCCATCGCGCTGATGTTCAGCGGCCTCACGCTCGCCAACGTGCTCGGCGTGCCGGGCGGCGCCTGGATCGGGGCGCAGGCCGGATGGCGGGCGACCTTCTGGGTCGTATGCGCCCTGGGCCTCGTCGCGCTCGCGGGCGTGTGGAGGCTGGTGCCGCGTGACCTGGAGGCCTCCCGCGCGGGCGCCTCGGGCGGCTGGCACATCCTGCGCCGGCCCCGCTTCCTGGCCGCGCTGATGCTCACGGCGACGGGCTTCGGCGGCATCTTCGTGGCCCTGACCTTCATCGCTCCGCTGCTGCACGAGGCCGCGGGCTTCTCCACCGCGCAGGTGAACATGGCGCTGGTCGTCTTCGGCCTGGGGCTGACGCTGGGCAACGTGTTCGGCGGCTGGCTGTCGGACCGCTGGCCGGTGCGCTCCATGTTCGCGATCCTGCTGGCGCTTGCCGTCGTCGAGGTCGCGCTGGCGTTCGCCGCCTCGCATCCCGTCGCGGTGGTCCCTGTGATCTTCCTCTGGGGCATGGCTGCCTTTGCGACCGCTCCCGGCTTGCAGACGCGCGTGCTCGACGAGGCGGCGGATGCGCCCGCGCTCGCCTCCACGCTGAACATCGGTGCCTTCAACCTCGGTAACGCCGGCGCCGCCTGGCTGGGTGGCCGCGCCCTCGCCATGGACCTGCCGCTCGCGCAGCTTCCGCTGCTCGCCGCCTTGCTCGCCCTCGTGGCGACAGCCGTGCTCGCCGGCACTTCCTTCCCCAGGCGCCCCGCGCCCATCCGGAGCATTCCATGAACCTGCTTGTCGTCAACGCCAGTCCCCGCCGCGAGCGATCGCTGTCGCGCCGCCTGGGCCACGCCTTCACCACCGCCTGGCTGGCTGCGCGACCCGGCGATGTCCTCGTCGAGCGCGACGTCGGCATCGCGCATCCCCCGCTGCTCACCGAGGCCTGGATCGCGGCCTGCTTCACGCCCGAGGACCAGCGCACGCCGGCGCAGCGTGAGGTGCTGGCGTGGTCGGATACAGCGATCGCGGAACTCGCGCGCGCCGATGTCGTGGTGATCGCGACGCCGCGCTACAACTACGGGATGCCGGCCGCGCTCAAGGCCTGGTTCGACCAGGTGATCCGCATCGACCGTACGTTCAGCTTCGACCGGACGGAAAAGACCTGGCCGCTGTCGCCCTTGCTGTCGGACAAGAAGCTGGTGCTGCTCACCGCCTCGGGCGAGTTCGGCTTCCACGCCGGCGGCCTGCGCGAGAGCTGGGAACACCTGGAAGCCCACGTGCGCACCTGCGCGCGCTACCTCGGCGCGGCCGCGGACGACGTGCATCACGTGGCCATCGAGTACCAGGAGTTCGGCGACGACCGGCATCGCGCGTCGCTGGAAGCTGCACTGGAAGCCGCCGGTGCCCTGGCGCGGCGCCTGGCCGCAGCGCCGTCCACGCACTAGCCCGGCGTTGCGGACCGTAGCGCGGGGGCGTGCAAAATGCCTCCCGTGCGCGCCGACATCTTCCCGCCCGACCAGCGCGATGCCTTCGCGGAGCAGGGCTGCCTGCGGCTGCCGGGCTTGATCACGCGCGCAATGCCAGCCGGAACGTGCGCATGATGGCCACCGCGCGCCTCCTGTTCCACGCGTGAAAGGAAAGAAGAATGCAAGCCGGGCGTGAACTGGTGCTGTACGGCCATCCCTTCTCGTCATACACGCAGAAGGTGCTGATCGCCCTCTACGAACAGGGAACCGCGTTCGAGTTCCGCTGCGTCGCGCCCCAGTTCCCCAGGAACACCGCCGAGTGGCTGCAGCACTGGCCGCTGCGCAAGTTCCCGGTGCTCGTGGACGGTGAGCGGACGGTGGCGGAGACCAGCATCATCATCGAGTACCTGCAGCTCGCGCATCCCGCAAAGGTGGCGCTGTTGCCCGCGGACCCGCTGGCTGCGCTGGACGTGCGCTTCCTCGACCGCTTCTTCGACCTGCACGTGATGAATGCGGCGCAGCCCGCGGTGGACGGCGCGCTCACCGGCGTGGCCGAGCGGCGGCAGGAAGGGCTGGCCTACGCCGCGGGCAAGCTGGAGCTGGCGTACGCCTGGCTGGAGCGTCACCTCGCGGGCAGGACCTGGGCCGCCGGCGACGGCTTCTCGCTGGCCGATTGCGCGGCCGGCCCGTCCCTGTTCTATGCCGACTGGATCCATCGCATCGGCGACGCCTATCCGCTGCTGCGTGCCTACCGCTCGCGCCTGCTGGCGCGCCCTTCGTTCGCGCGGGCGGTGGACGAGGCGCGTCCGTTCCGGCCGCTGTTTCCGCTGGGCGCACCCGACCGCGATTGAGGGCATCGAAGACCATGACGGACCTTCCCCACAGCCCCGCCGCCGACCGCAACAAGGATCCCATCCTGGCGCAGCTGCGCGTCATCCTCGGCGACAAGGGCAATGCGCTGGAGATCGCGTCGGGAACGGGCCAGCACGCGGTGTGGTTCGCCGATGCGCTGGCCGGCTGGTCCTGGCAGCCCACCGACGCGGATGCGCAGATGCTGCCGGCGATCGCCGAACGCGTCGCGCGTGCGGGCCTCGCCAACGTCCTGCCGCCGCTTCTCCTGGACGTCGTGGCGGACTGGCCGGCGTTCCCGCGCGCGTTCGACGCGATCTTCTGCGCGAACATGCTGCACATCTCGCCGTGGGCGACCTGCCGCGCCGTGTTGGAGGGCGCGGCGCGGCATCTCGCGCCGGGCGGCCGGCTGGTCACCTACGGTCCTTACTTCGAGGCGGACGTGGAGCCCGCGCCGGGCAACGTCGCTTTCGACGGGAGCCTGCGCGCACGCGATCCTGCCTGGGGCATCCGCCGGCGCGAGGACGTGGAGGCCGAGGCGCGTCGTGCAGGCCTGGTGCCTTCGCAGCGGCACGCCATGCCGGCCAACAACCTGCTGCTGGTGTTTGCCAGGCCCTGAGGCCGCGATCGGGCGTCAGCCCTCCGGCGGTGACTGCAGGCCCCTGGCCTCGTGCCACTGCGCGAGCGAGAGGTCCGGATACTCGTCGAAGCGCGGGTCCTTCGCCTTGCCTTCGACCTCGACCCAGTTCGCCTTCGAGCCCAGCATGATGTGCACGTTCTCGGGGGGAACCGGCAGCGGCGTGTCGACCGCGCTCGCGTGCGGATGCACGAGCTCGGGCCAGCGCGGATCCCACAGCCACAGCGCGCTGCCGCAGCGCGTGCAGAAGTAGCGCCTGGCTTCGCTCACCCGCGCTTCGCCGTCTTCCTCGAGCCGTGCGCGGTAGATACCCAGGAAGCGCTTGCCCGTCACCTTCATGCCCTGGATGGTGGCGCCGAGGTTGATCGCATAGCCGCCCGCGCCCGCGGTCTTGCGGCAGATGGAGCAATAGCAGCGCATGAAGGGAACCGGCTCCGCCGCTTCGACGGCGAAGCGGACGCGGCGGCAGTGGCAGGAGCCTTCGAGGCGCATGGTGCTCTCCCTGTTGCGATCGCCGCATGATGCAGCAAGGCGCTCGCTCGCGTCATGGCTGTGTCGGTGCCGGATGACACGAGGGTAGGCTGCAATCCCCGTCCGTTGCATGCGCCGAGCCACTATGGTGCGTGGACACCCATCAACCACACGAGGACACATCCATGGACACGAATGACAGCGACAAGAAGAAGGCAGCGGGCGCGGGCGCCGGAGCTGTGGGCGGCGCGGCGGCGGGTGGCGTGGTCGGCGGTGCGACGGCCGGTGCGCTGGCCGGCGGCGTGACCGGCCCGGTGGG
>JAEZEB010000175.1 GCA_023438115.1 Pseudomonadota bacterium
TTCCTTGAGGGCGCGAACGGCCTCGTCGAGCATCTCGGTGTACATCGCGAAACCGACCTGCTGCATGTCGCCGGCCTGGGACTCGCCGAGCACCTCGCCGGCGCCGCGGATCTCGAGGTCGTGCATGGCGAGATAGAAGCCGGAGCCCAGCTCCTCCATGTTCTGGATGGCTTCGAGCCGCTGTGCGGCCTGCTTGGTGAGGCCTTCCACATCCGGCACCAGCAGGTAGGCATACGCCAGGTGGTGCGAGCGGCCGACGCGACCGCGCAGCTGGTGCAGCTGCGCGAGGCCGAACTTGTCGGCGCGGCTGATGACGATGGTGTTGGCGCTCGGCACGTCGATGCCGGTCTCGATGATGGTCGAGCACAGGAGCACGTTGTGGCACTGGGCCACGAAGTCGCGCATCACGGCCTCGAGCTGGCGCTCGGGCATCTGGCCATGGGCGACGGCGATGCGCGCCTCGGGCAGCAGCTCCTGCAGCTTCTGGCGCCGGTTCTCGATGGTCTCGACCTCGTTGTGCAGGAAGTAGACCTGACCGCCGCGCTTCAGCTCGCGCAGCACCGCCTCGCGGATCACGCTCGTGCCTTCGGTGCGCACGAAGGTCTTGATCGCGAGGCGCCGCTGCGGGGCGGTGGCGATCACCGAGAGATCGCGCAGGCCTTCGAGCGCCATGCCGAGCGTGCGCGGGATCGGCGTGGCGGTGAGCGTGAGCACGTCCACCTCGGCGCGCATGGCCTTGATCGCCTCCTTGTGGCGCACGCCGAAGCGGTGCTCCTCGTCGATGATCAGCAGGCCCAGGTTCTTGAACTTGATCGACGAGGACAGCAGCTTGTGCGTGCCGACGACGATATCGACGCTGCCGTCCTCCAGGCCCTTCGCGGCGGCGGTGATCTCCTTGCCGGAGCGGAAGCGGCTCATTTCCGCGATCTTCACCGGCCACTTGGCGAAGCGGTCCGAGAGCGTCTGGAAGTGCTGCTCCGCCAGCAGCGTGGTGGGCGCCAGGAAGGCCACCTGCTTGCCGCCGGTGACGGCGACGAAGGCCGCGCGCAGCGCCACTTCCGTCTTGCCGAAGCCGACGTCGCCGCACACGAGGCGGTCCATGGGGCGCGGCGAGACCATGTCCTGGATCACGGCGTGGATGGCCGCGTTCTGGTCCGCCGTCTCCTCGAAGCCGAAGTCGTTGGCGAACTGCTCGTAGTCCTGCGCCGGGAAGCGGAAGGCGAAGCCCTCGCGCGCGGCGCGGCGCGCATAGAGGTTCAGCAGTTCGGCCGCGGTGTCGCGCACCTGTTCGGCGGCCTTGCGCTTGGCTTTCTCCCACTGGCCCGAGCCGAGCTTGTGCAGCGGCGCCTCGTCGGAGCCGACGCCCGTGTAGCGGCTGATCAGGTGCAGCTGGCTCACCGGCACGTACAGCGTGGCGTCGCCCGCGTATTCCAGGTGCAGGAACTCGGTGTTGCCCTGGCCCAGGTCCAGGTTCACCAGGCCCTTGTAGCGGCCGATGCCGTGCTGCGCGTGCACCACGGGATCGCCGACGTTCAGCTCCGACAGGTCCTTGATCAGCGCCTCGACGTCGCTGACCTGTTCCTGCTTCCGGCGCCGGCGCGCGGTGGGCGCGCTGGCGAAGAGCTCGGTCTCGGTGACCAGGTCGACGGCTTCCTCCACCCACGAGAAGCCCGCGGCCACCGCCCCGGTGGCGATGCCCAGCTTCTCCTCGCTGTCCATGAACTCGGCGAGCGAATCGAAGGCGGGCAGCGTGAGCTGGCTCGCGCGCAGGAAGTCCAGCAGGCTCTCGCGCCGGCCGGCGCTTTCCGCCAGCACCAGCACCTGGTGGGGCGTGCGCTGCGCATGGGCCTTGAAGCGGGCCAGCGGATCTTCCGCGCCGCGCACCACCGACAGGTCCGGCAGTTTCTGGAAGATCGCGCTGTCCTCCACGTCCTGCGCGTTGCTGCGCAGCGCGAGCTGCGGGTGTTCGTTGGCGCGGGTGTAGAACTGTTCGGCGCTGAGGAACAGCGCCTCCGGCGGCAGCACGGGCCGCTCGGGATCGCCCTGCACCAGGCGGAAGCGGTCGCGCGTGTCCTGCCAGAAGCGCTGGAAAGCGGGCTCCAGGTCGCCGTGCAGCACCACCGTCGAGGCTTCCCCGAGGTAGTCGAACACGGTCGCCGTCTCCTCGAAGAAGAGCGGCAGGTAGTACTCGATGCCCGCCGTGGCGACACCGTTGCCCATGTCCTTGTAGATGCGGCTGCGCGTGGGGTCGCCTTCGAGCAGCTCGCGCCAGCGGCTGCGGAAGCGCGCGCGCGCGTCTTCGTCCATGGGGAACTCGCGGCCCGGCAGCAGCCGGACCTCGGGGACGGGATAGAGGCTGCGCTGGCTGTCCGGGTCGAACGTGCGGATCGAGTCCACCTCGTCGTCGAACAGGTCCACGCGGTAGGGCACCGCCGAACCCATGGGGAACAGGTCGATCAGGCCGCCGCGCACGGCGTACTCGCCGGGGCTGACCACCTGCGTGACGTGGCTGTAGCCCGCCAGCGTGAGCTGCGCCTTGAGCTTCGCCTCGTCCAGCTTCTGCTGCACGCGGAAGTGGAAGGTGTAGCCGGCCAGGAAGGCCGGCGGCGCGACGCGGTACAGCGCCGTGCTCGCGGGCACCAGCACGACGTCGGCCTCGCGCTGCAGGATGCGCCACAGCGTGGCGAGGCGCTCGCTGATCAGGTCCTGGTGCGGCGAGAAGGTGTCGTAGGGCAGCGTTTCCCAGTCCGGGAAGAGGGCGCAGCGCAGGTCCGGCGCGAAGAAGGCGAGCTCGTCGAGGAGGCGGCGCGCATCGTTGGCGTCCGCCGTGACGATGGCGGTGAGGCGGCCTTCCTTGAGTTCGCGCTGCGCCAGCCGGGCCAGCAGGAGGGCGTCGGCCGAGCCCGGCGGACATGGCAGGGCCAGGCGTCGGCCGGTTGCAAGCTTGGGTAAGTCCATGAAGGAAGGCGCGAGCGAAAATGCAAAACACCCCGCCCGCGCGAGGGGAGGGGTGCATGACGATTGTAGGGCGATCGGAGGCGTAGAATGGTTTCGACGGACATGACTCCCGCACGCTATTTCGCACTGATCCCGTGCGCGGGCAACGGCAGCCGCGCCGGGACGCCAGGTCCCAAGCAATACGAGCGCGTCGCCGGCCAGCCCATGGTCTGGCACACGCTGTCGGCCTTCGCCGGGGTGAAGCGCATCGCCCGCACGCTGGTGGTGGTCGCGCCCGGCGACGGCTTCTTCGAACGCAATCCCACCACCTCGGCCCTGGTCGTGCCCTGCGGCGGCGCCACGCGCGCGCAGAGCGTGGCCAACGGCCTGCGCGAGCTGCGCCGCGCCGGCGCCGTCGACCACGACTGGGTGCTGGTGCACGACGCGGCCCGCTGCCTCGTCACGCCGGAACTGATCGACCGCCTCATCGACGCCTGCAGCGACGACGAGGTGGGCGGCCTGCTGGCCCATCCGCTGGCCGACACGCTGAAGATCGGGCAGGGCGACCGCGTGGCGTCCACGCTCGATCGCGCGGACAAGTGGCAGGCGCAGACGCCGCAGATGTTCCGCCTGGGCATGCTGCGCCAGGCGCTCGAGGGCGCGGGCGAGAAGGTCACCGACGAATCCAGCGCCATCGAGGCGATGGGCCTGCAGCCGCGGCTGGTGGAGGCAGGCGCGCAGAACTTCAAGGTGACCTATCCCGAGGACTTCGCCATGGCGGAAGCCGTGCTGCGCGGTCGCCGCTGATGCAGCTGCCGACTCAGTTGCGGGTGGGCGAGGGCTGGGACACGCACGCGCTGGTGCCCGGCCGCCGCCTCGTGCTGGGCGGCGTCGAGGTTCCCTTCGACCGCGGCCTGCTGGGGCACTCGGATGCGGATGCCCTGCTGCATGCCATCACCGACGCGCTGCTGGGCGCGTCGGGGCTGGGCGACATCGGCCGGCACTTTCCCGACACCGACCCGCGCTTCCGGGGCGCCGATTCCGTCGTGCTGCTGCAGGAAGCCGCGCGCCGCGTGCGCGCCGAAGGCTGGAGCATCGCCAACGTGGACAGCACGGTGGTGGCGCAGGCGCCGAAGCTTGCACCCTACATCGACGCCATGCGCCGCCGCATCGCCGAGGCGCTGGAACTCGCCCCGGAGCAGGTCAACGTGAAGGCCAAGACGGCGGAGAAGCTCGGCCCCGTGGGGATGGGGCAGAGCATCGAGGCGCGGGCGGTGGTGCTGCTGACCCGCTGACGCAAGGCTTTGTCATTGCGGCCTCGAGCCGCAATCCAGACGGCGCTTGCGCTGCGTGGATCCCGGGTCTAGCCCGGGATGACAAGTACTGGGGTCTAGGCTGCTTCCCGCGCCACGGCCCGCCGCTCCGGATCGAACGCGCCGCCGCCCGGCACCGGCGGCATCTGCCGCGGCCGCTGCAGCTTGATGTGCGCGGCCAGGCCGCCCGAGGTGGTGTTCGACAGCGCGAAGATGCCGCCCATGCGCTGCACCGTCTTGTCGACGATCGCCAGGCCCAGGCCGGCGCCGGTGGCCGCCGTGCGCGCCGCGTCGCCGCGGAAGAAAGGCTTGATCAGGTTCGGCAACGCCTCCGGCGAGACGCCCATGCCGTGGTCGCGCACCTTCAGCAGCACCCATTCGTTGCGCGCGCGGGCGGTGATGTCCACCGTCGCCACGCCGGTCTCGGGCGTCTTGCCGTAGCGGCGCGCGTTCTCCAGCAGGTTGGAGACGACGCGGGCCAGCTCCACCTCGTCGGCCAGCACCTGCAGGTTCTTCTGCATGTCGACGTTGACCTTGATGTCGTCGTGGTCCTGGATGGCGTACATGCACGCGTCGATCACGTCGTTGAGCATCACGGGCTTGAGCTCCGCGTGGTCCGGCCGCGCGTAGTCGAGGAACTTGTCGATGATGGCATCGAGCTGGTCGATGTCGGCGGCCATGTGGTCGCGTGCATCGGCGTCCACCACGCTCATCTCGGTTTCCAGCCGCAGGCGCGCCAGCGGCGTGCGCAGGTCATGCGAAATGCCGGCCAGCATCACCGCGCGGTCCTGCTCGATCTTGGCCAGCTGCTGGGCCATGCGGTTGAAGCCGATGTTCACCTCGCGGATCTCGGAGGTGACGGCCTTCTCGTCCAGCCGGCTGGCATCGAAGTCGCCGTCACGCACCCGGCTGGCCGCGAAGGACAGCTGCTTGAGCGGCCGGTTGATCAGCCGCGCGATCACCGCCGCGCCGGCGAGCGACAGCGCCGCCGCCGTGATCAGCCACACCAGCCAGGTCTTGCCGCCGACCTGCGAGAACCGCGTGCGGTCCATCAGCATCCAGAAGTCGTCCTTGTCGATCTTGAAGCCGACCCACAGGCCGTCCTCGCCATTGACGGACGCCGCCATCACGGTGCCGCTGCCCAGGCGCGTGACCAGCTCGTCCACGATGCGGCGATCCATGGCGCTGCCGGCCAGCGGAGAGAACTTGTCGGAGGGCTCGCGCGGCAGGATGCGCACGCCTTCCTGGTCGGCCAGCGTCTTGATCAGCGAAACGCGCGCTATCGGGTCCGCGTGGACCAGCGCGGCACGGCTGAGGTTCACGAGCGAGGCGATCTGCTGCGCGGTCTGCACCGCGCGCGGCTCGAACTCGAGCTGCCGGAAGGTCTGCAGCCAGGCGACGATGGAGCCGATCAGCAGCAGCGACAGCAGGAAGAAGGTGCGCCAGAACAGGGACAGGCCCAGCCGCGGGCGCATCTCCAGCGGCGCGGGCGCCGTTTCGAGCGGCGCCGGGCTGGTGGGTTCGGCTTGGGTCACGACGGTACGCATGGTGGGGAACGACGGATGACGGATGACCAATGACAGGCCCTGGTCATCCGTCCATTCTCGGCGGCCGGCAGCCGCTTGTCATGGGTGGTTGGCGCAGCCGTGTGATTTGTCATGCGCCGCGCGCGGCGCATGCGCTCAACCCGCGCCGTCCGGCACGAACACGTAGCCCACGCCCCACACCGTCTGGATGTAGCGGGGCGAGGCGGGATCGGCCTCGATCAGCTTGCGCAGGCGCGAGACCTGCACGTCGAGGCTGCGGTCGAAGGGCTCGAACTCGCGGCCGCGGGCCAGCTGGGCCAGCTTCTCGCGCGACAGCGGCTGGCGCGGGTGGCGCACCAGGGCCTTGAGCATCGCGAATTCGCCGGTGGTCAGCGGCAGCTCCTCGCCGTTCTTGCGCAGGGTGCGGGCGCCGAGATCGAAGGCGAAGGGGCCGAAGTTGACCACCTCGTTCTCGGAGGAGGGCGCGCCGGGCGCCTCCTGGGCCGGGCGGCGGCGCAGGACGGCGTGCACGCGGGCCAGCAGCTCGCGCGGGTTGAAGGGCTTGCCCAGGTAGTCGTCGGCGCCGACTTCCAGCCCGACGATGCGGTCCACGTCTTCGCCCTTGGCGGTGAGCATGATGATCGGGGTGCGGTCGTTGGCGGCGCGCAGGCGGCGGCAGATGGACAGGCCGTCCTCGCCCGGCATCATCAGGTCGAGCACGATCAGGTCGGCCGTCTCGCGCAGCATCAGGCGGTTGAGCGCCTTGCCGTCCTCGGCGAGGATCACTTCGAAACCTTCCTGCGTCAGGTAGCGGCGGAGCAGGTCGCGGATCCGCGCGTCGTCGTCCACCACCAGGATCTTGTCGGTCCGTGCTGCAGCTTGGGTCATGGTTCTCCAGGGGCCAATTTGTAACAGCGCCGATTCTGAAGGCCGTATCGCCGGGTTTCCGGGTTTTCACCGGTGCTTTTTCACCGTGTTACAGATGTTGCCCCGGCAGTAGTCCCTTGGCAAGGGGTTTCCAACCCCGTTCGGGGCGCCGTGCCGTAGGAGGGGCAGGACCGCCGCGGGGGTGGTCCAACCCAGCGGGATCGCGCCTCCTATCATCGGGCGCATCCCCCAACCCTGGATAGAACGGATGCAGAAAAGAAGATTCATCGCCGGCTGCGTGCTGGCCGCCGCCGCCCTGGCCGCCGGAGCCCAGACCCTGCCGCCGCCGCAGAACGTGCTGCAGCTGCAAGCCAGCGGCACGCTCGAAGTGCAGCAGGACCTGCTGACCATGACGCTGACCACCGCCCGCAGCGGCACCGACCCGGCGCTGGTGCAAAGCCAGCTCAAGACCGCGCTCGACGCCGCGCTGTCCGAGGCTCGCAAGAGCGCGCAGCCGGGGCAGATGGACGTGCGCACGGGCAATTTCTCGATCTATCCGCGCCATGACCGCGACGGCAAGATGAGCGGCTGGACGGGCACGGCCGAACTGGTCCTGGAAGGCCGCGACTTCCCGCGCATCGCGCAGACCGCCGGCCGCATCCAGACGATGACCATGGGCGGCGTGCAGTTCGGTTTGAGTCGCGAGCAGCGCGCCAGGGTCGAGACCCAGGCACAGGCGATCGCGATCGAGCGCTTCCAGGCCAAGGCCGCCGAACTGGCCAAGAGCTTCGGCTTCAGCGGCTACACGCTGCGCGAGGTGGCCGTGAACACCAACGAGCCGGGCTTCCAGCCGCGCTTCCGCATGGTGGCGCAGGACGCCCGCGCCGCGTCGGCCGAAGCCGCCGTGCCGGTGGAACCCGGCAAGGCGGAGGTGGTCGTCACCGTGTCGGGCTCGGTGCAGCTGCGCTGATGGTTGTCATCCCGGCCTCGAGCCGGGATCCATGCGGCGCCTGGTCTCGCGCCCCTGGATTGCGGCTCGAGCCCGCAACGACAGGTTCAAGGCTGCGGCGGGAACTGGTAGGAGGCCATCGCGACCTCCATCACGTGGTCGACGAAGACCCGTTCGCCGCGGTCGGCCCCCGCCGCGCCCGCCACCACCATCAGCGGCAGCAGGTGGTCTTCCCGCGGGTGGGCCAGGCGCGCCGCGGGCGCGGAGGTCCAGTCCACCAGCATGCGATCGCG
>JAEZEB010000207.1 GCA_023438115.1 Pseudomonadota bacterium
GCCGTAGGTCGATCGCCACGGCTTGCCCATTCGCGTTTCAAAAAAGGCGTCGGCGATGGCCGCCGGAAAGCGGCGGCGCAGCGCTGACGCCGCGCCCGTCATCGCCAGCTGCTCCGTAAGGATCCGAGCCGAGCCTTCGTCGGCGTGCGCCACGGCGCCCGCCGCCCGCTGAATGTTGAGTGTCGACTTGGCCGAGCCGCCGAGTGAATCCTCGATCAGTCCGAGCACCGACTCGAGCGGCTCCGAGGATCGGCGCAGCACCCGCATCACGTCGAGCGCCATGATGTTGCCGGCGCCTTCCCAGATCGAGTTGAGCGGCATCTCGCGGTAGATGCGCGCCATGATGCCCTCGCCGTGTTCCTCCACGTAGCCGTTGCCGCCCAGGCACTCCATGGCTTCCTGGGCAAAGTGGCTGCCGCGCTTGCAGATCCAGAACTTGGCAATTGGCGTCAGCAGCCGGGCCATGGCCGCCTCCTGCGCATCGCCGCGCCGGTCGAAGGCGCGCGCCAGGCGCAGCGCCAGGAAGGTCGCGGCCTCGCTTTCCAGCGCCAGGTCGGCCAGCACGTTGCGCATCAGCGGCTGTTCCACCAGCCGCTTGCCGAAGGCCTCGCGCTGCGCGGTGTGGTTCAGCGCGATGGCCAGCGCCTGGCGCATCAGCCCGCTGGTGCCCAGCGCGCAGTCCAGCCGCGTCATGGTGCCCATCTCGAGGATCTGCGGCACGCCGCGGCCCTCCTCGCCCACCAGCCAGGCGGTGGCGCCGTGGAACTCCACCTCGGAACTCGCGTTGGCCTTGTTCCCCAGCTTGTCCTTCAGGCGCTGCACGTGCAGCGCGTTGCGGCTGCCGTCAGGCAGCACGCGCGGCAGGAACAGGCAGCTCAGGCCCGAGGCCGTCTGCGCCAGCACCAGGAACGCGTCGCACATGGGCGCCGAGAAGAACCACTTGTGGCCCGTCACCTTGTAGCGCGCGCCCCAGGCGTCGCTGCCGTCCGGCTCGGCGTGCGTGGTGTTGGCCCGCACGTCGGAGCCGCCCTGCTTCTCCGTCATGCCCATGCCCATGGTCACGCCGGCTTTCTCGCTCCAAGGCTTGAGCGCGGGGTCGTAGCTGCGGCTGGTGAGCTTGGGCGCCCAGTCGCGGAACACGCCCTCGTTGCTGCGCAGGGCCGGCGTGACCGCGTAGGTCATGGAGATCGGGCACAGGATCGAAGGCTCCAGCTCGGTGAAGAGCATGAAGCCGGCGCCGCGCAGCACGTGCGGCGAGGCCGCAGCCGGCTGCGACCAGGGCGTGCCGTGCAGGCCGGCCTCGACGGCGGCGGACATCAGCGCGTGGTAGCTGGGATGGAACTCCACCTCGTCGACGCGGCGGCCGAAGCGGTCGTGCGTGTGGAGTTCGGGGGCGTGGATGTTCGCGAGCCGCGCGTGCTCCTGCATCCGGCGCGAACCGGCCAGCGCGCCCAGCCGGCGCAGCGGTGCGGTATCCAGCTCCGGGGCGGCGATGCGCAAGGCATCCTGCAGGGCGCGGTTGCTGTCGAAGAGGTCGTAGTCGACCAGCGGCTCGGGCTGGTTGAACACTTCGTGCGTGGTCACGGACATGGCGTCTCCCCCGTCGTGCTTTGCCGGTCCCGCCATCTTGCAGCGACGGCGGGACGGGATGTTGCGTCAGATCAGCTTCACGAGCTGCTTGCCGAAGTTGCGGCCCTTGAGCATGCCCAGGAAGGCTTCCGGCGCGGATTCCAGGCCTTGCGCCACCGACTCGCGCGGACGCAGCTTGCCCGTGCCCACCAGGGTGCCGAGCTCCTGCAGCGCCTGCGGCCACACCTCCATGTGCTCGCTGACGATGAAGCCCTGCACCAGCAGGCGGTTGGTCAGGATCAGCTGCGGGTACTGCATGGGGATGGGCTTGCCGTCGTAGCCGGCGATCATCCCGCACAGCGCGATGCGGCCGAAGGCGTTCATGCGCAGCATCACGGCGTCCATCACCATGCCGCCGACGTTCTCGAAGTAGCCGTGCACGCCGTCCGGGCAGGCTTCCTTGATCGCCTTGGACAGCGAGTGCGCGTCGGCGTGCTGCTTGTAGTCGACGCAGGCGTCGAAGCCGAGCTCCTCCGTCACGTAGCGGCACTTGTCCGGGCCGCCCGCGATGCCCACCGCGCGGCAGCCGCGGGCCTTGGCCAGCGCACCGAGCGCGCTGCCCACGGCGCCGCTGGCGGCGCTCACCACCACGGTCTGGCCGGCCTGCGGCTCGATGATCTTCACCAGGCCGTACCAGGCCGTCACGCCCGGCATGCCGACGGCGCCGAGGTAGTGCGACAGCGGGACATGCGTCGTGTCCACCTTGCGCAGCGCGCCGGGCTGGTCGGCCTTCGCGACGCTGTACTCCTGCCAGCCGCCCATGCCGACGACCTTGTCGCCCGGCTGGTACTTCGGGCTGCGGCTCTCGACCACCTCGCCCACCGTGCCGCCCTGCATTACCTGCCCCAGCGGCTGCGGCGCGGCATAGCTCTTGGCGTCGTTCATGCGCCCGCGCATGTAGGGATCGAGGCTGAGGAAATGGTTGCGCACCAGCACCTCGCCGTCCTGCAACGGCGGCGTCTCGGCGGTGACGAGCTTGAAGTTGGAGGCGCTGGCCTCGCCGGTGGGGCGGTTGTCCAGCAGGATCTGCTTGTTGGTCGGCATGGTGGCCTCCTC
Source organism: Pseudomonadota bacterium (assembly GCA_023438115.1). Taxonomy (GTDB): domain Bacteria; phylum Pseudomonadota; class Gammaproteobacteria; order Burkholderiales; family Burkholderiaceae_C; genus Ramlibacter. The sequence goes on from JAEZEB010000207.1 coordinate 2,686, forward strand.
AGTCGGTGGAGATGGTGTTGGCCGGCGCACTGGGCGCCGTCCGCTTGACGTACTTGAAGGTGCCGGTGGCGTGCGCGCAGGCCTGCCCGTGGGCATCGTAGACCGTGCCTTCGGTGAAGGCCATCGACTTCGTGCGATGCATCAGCCGGCCGCGGGCGACGAGCTGGCCCTGGCAGGGCCGCATGAAGCTGGTCTTCATCTCGATGGTGACGACGCCGATCTCCATCTCGAGGCTGCGCGCCGCCGTGGCCATGACCACGTCCAGCAGCGTCATGACGGCGCCGCCGTGCGTCACCCGGAAGGAATTCATGTGCTCGTCCTTCGGCAGGTAGCGCAGCTCCGATTCGCCGCCCTCCATCTTCACCAGCTCGAAGCCAAGGTGGCTCACGAAGGGAATCTCGACCCCGAAAGTCATGGCGCCCCCACGCTTGTCACTTCGTGTACTGCGCTGCCCCCCGAGGGGGCGCAGCCGCCTTCGGGCGGCCGTGCGACGGCTGCGGGGCTTGCCACCCTCAGCCCCCGGTGATCACGCTCACGCCGCCGTCGACGGCCAGCCACTGCCCGGTGATGTGCTTGCCGGCGTCGGAGGCGAGCAGCAGCGCGGTGCCCTTGAGGTCCTCGTCGTCGCCCAGGCGCCGCAGCGGCGCGTGCGAAGCCATCTCGTCCTCGCCCAGGCGCTCCAGCGTGGCCTTCGTCATCTTGCTGGGGAAGAAGCCGGGGCAGATGGCGTTGACGTTGATGCCGTACTTGCCCCACTCGCAGGCCAGCGCCTGCGTGAAGGTGATGACGGCGCCCTTCGAGGTGTTGTAGGCGATCGTGTTCATGTCGGCGGGATTGCCGCCCAGGCCCGCGATGGACGCGATGTTGACGATGCGGCCCTGCTTGCGCGGGATCATGCTGCGCTTGGCGATCTGCTGGCTCAGGAGGAAGTAGCCGCGGACGTTGAGGTTCATCACCTTGTCCCACGCTTCCACGGGATGGTCCTCGGCCGGGGCGCCCCAGGCGGCGCCCGCGTTGTTCACCAGGATGTCCACGTCGCCCATGCGTTCCAGCGTCTGGTCGGCGAGCTTGCGGATGTCCTCCTCGCGCGCGCAGTCGGCGGCGACCCAGCGTGCGTCGATGCCCGCGGCCTGCAGGTCGGCCACGGCTTCCTCCAGGTCGCCGGCCTTGCGCGAACTGAGCATGATGCGCGCGCCGGCCTCGCCCAGCGCGTGCGCGATCTGCAGGCCGAGGCCGCGCGAACCGCCCGTGACGAGGGCCGTGCGGCCCTCGAGGTTGAAGAGTTGCTGGACGGTGCGGGTCATGGGGTCTCCTTGTCTTGGTTCGGGGTCTCCGGCAGGCGCGATCGCACGACGATCAGCACCACGCCTGCGGCGGTGGCCATGCCGCCCACGGCCGTGAGGCTCCAGCCGGCGATGGCGGCTGCGTCGTGGGAAGCGATGCCGAGGATCAGCACGAACAGCCCGCCGAAGATCAGGATCCAGGCGAGGCTGTCGATGCGCTTGAGGGCACGGGCGGTCGGCATCAGAAGGCTTCCTCGGGCATGGTGGCACAGGTTGGATCGCGCGTCTCGACCACGCGCAGCCACGCCGGGATCTTCGGCAGTTCGTAGTGGAAGAAATAGCGCGCCGCGCGCACCCTGCCCTCGTGGGCGGGCGCCGCGGAGCCGGCCGGCAGGCCGGCGAGGATGTCGAGCCAGGTCCAGGCGATCACCAGGTGGCCGAAGGCCTGCATGTAGGGAACGGCATTCGCCAGCGCCTCGGCCGGGTCGCCGCTCGCCCAGGCGGCCTTGGTGGCGGCGCCGACCTTCTGCAGCGCCTGCGCCAGCGCGCTGGCATGCTCCGCCAGGTGCGGCTGGCCGATCGCGCGTTCTATCGTGGCATTGATGCGGCCGGCCAGCAGCGCGAGGCCCTTGCCGCCTTCCATCACCACCTTGCGTCCCAGCAGGTCGGCCGCCTGGATGCCGTGGGTGCCCTCGTGGATCATGTTCAGGCGGTTGTCGCGCCAGTACTGCTCCACCGGGAAGTCGCGCGTGTAGCCATAGCCGCCGTGCACCTGGATCGCCAGCGAGTTCGCCTCCAGGCAGAACTCGCTGGGCCAGCTCTTGGCCACGGGGGTCAGCACTTCCAGCAGCAGGCGCGCCTCCTCGGCGGCTTCCGGCGTGCCGGTGTGCTGTTCGTCGACCAGCCGCGCGCAGAACAGCAGCAACGCCAGCGCGCCTTCGCAGTACGACTTCTGCGCGAGCAACATGCGCTTGACGTCGGCGTGCTCGATGATGCGCACCTGCGGTTGCGCCGCGTCCTTGCCCGCAGGGCCGACCGGCCGGCCCTGCGGCCGGTTTTTCGCGTAATCGAGCGAGGCGTAGTAGCCGGCCAGGCCCAGCGACGTGGCGGCCAGGCCGATGCCGATGCGCGCCTCGTTCATCATGTGGAACATGCAACGCAGGCCTTCGCCCGGGCGTCCCACCAGGTAGCCGATCGCGCCCGCGCCGCCGCGCACCGGGTACTTGCCTTCGCCAAAGTTCAGGAGCGTGTTGGTGGTGCCGCGCCAGCCGAGCTTGTGGTTCAGGCCGGCGAGCGCGACGTCGTTGCGTTCACCGGTCAGTTCGCCCTGCGCATCCACGAGCTTCTTCGGCACGATGAAGAGCGAGATGCCGCGCGTGCCGGGCACCAGCTTGCCGTCCGGGCCGGGGATCTTCGCGAGCACCAGGTGGATGATGTTCTCCGCCAGCTCGTGCTCGCCGGCCGAGATCCACATCTTGTTGCCCTTGAGGCGGTAGCGCGGACCCAGAGGATCGGATTCGAAATCCGCGCCGTCGGGCGTGGCGCGCGTCGCGACGTCGGACAGGGAAGATCCCGCCTGCGGCTCCGACAGGCACATGGTGCCGGTGAAGCGCCCGCCGAATTCGTTGCGCGCGAACACCGCCTTCTGCGTCTCGGTGCCGTGCACCATCAGCAGGTTGGCGTTGCCCTTGGTGAGCAGGCTGGAGCCTATGCTCACCGAGGCCGTGGCGAAGAAGGTGCCCGCCGCGGCCTCGATCGTGTAGGGCAGCTGCATGCCGCCCTCCTCGTAGTCCTGCGCTGCGCTGACCATGCCGGATTCCACGTAGGCGCGGTGCGCCTCGTGGGTGGCCTGCGGCAGGATCACCTTCTCGCCGTCGAAGCGCGGCTCCTCGGTGTCGACGAGCCGGTTGAAGGGCGCGTACTTCTCGCGCGCGATGCGCTCGCAGGTGTCCAGCACCGCGTCGAAGGTCTCGCGCGAATGGTCGGCGAAGCGCGGCCGCGCGGTGAGGCCGTCGACGCCTAGCCAGTCATTCAGGAGGAAGTCGAGGGTGGGACGAAGCTGGGACATGGGTTCCTCGTAGGGTGGCACGCCGTGCGTGCCCACCGTGCGCCGCGTGCATGCCGGGTGGTGGGGGGGCGCGCGGCGCCCCCCCCCACCGCACAAAA
>JAEZEB010000240.1 GCA_023438115.1 Pseudomonadota bacterium
GCCCACGCCCGAACCGATGCGCGAGATGGTGCTGCCCGCCGCGCCCGCGCCGGTGCCGGACTACCGTCCCGCGCCGGCTGCCCCGAACACCGTGCATCCCCTCGAGGCGACGATTTCCTTTGCCGAGCGCGTGCGCGGCCTCGCGCCGGCGGAACTCGCGCAGGAAGTGCAGCGGCTGGGCGAAACCAGCTACACCCCCTTGCGCGGCACGCAGCTCGCCGTCGCGCTGGCGCAGACGCGCACGGCCGCCAGCACCACCCGCGCGCAATCGCTGCTGCAACGCGTGCTGGCCGACGCGAGCCCCGATGCGCGCAGCCTGCACGGCTTCGCCCGCCTGCTCTCCGCGCAGCTCACGGAACAGCGCAAGGCGGACGAACAGGCCGAACGCCAGGCCCAGCAGTTGCGCGACGCGCAACGCCGCATCGAACAACTCAACGACCGGCTGGAAGCCGTGCGCGCCATCGAGCGCAGCCTGCCCGGTCCCGCGCAGCGCCCGCCGGCCCGCCCGCCGGTCAGCCCCTGAAGCCATGGCCGCCGCCCCGCCCGCCGCCCGCCTGCTCGTCGTCGACGACGACGCCGACATGCTGCGGCTGCTCTCGATGCGGCTGCAGGCCGCCGGCTACCGCGTGACCGCCGCGGCCTCGGCCGAATCCGCACTGGCGCAGCTCGAGCTGGAACGGCCGCAACTCGTGATCAGCGACGTGCGCCTGCCCGGCATCGACGGCCTGCAGCTCTTCGACGAGGTGCACCGCCGCCATCCCTCGCTGCCCGTGATCCTGCTCACCGCGCACGGCACCATCCCCGATGCGGTGGAGGCCACGCGCCGCGGCGTCTTCACCTACCTCACCAAGCCCTACGACAGCAAGGAACTGCTCGAGCGCATCGCGCAGGCGCTGGCGCTGGTGGCGCCCGCCCCGGCCAGCCCGCAGGGCGACGAAGGCTGGCGCGCGGAGATCGTCAGCCGCTCGGCGCGCATGGCCGACCTGCTGGCCGAGGCGCGCATGGTGGCGCGTTCGGACGCGAGCGTTCTCCTGCGCGGCGACAGCGGCACCGGCAAGGAGATGCTGGCGCGGGCGGTGCATCGCGCGAGCGCGCGCGCGGGCAAGCCCTTCATCGCGGTGAACTGCGGCGCCATCCCCGAGGCGCTGCTGGAGTCCGAATTGTTCGGCCACGTCAAGGGCGCCTTCACCGACGCGGTGAGCAACCGCCAGGGCCTGTTCCAGGCGGCCAACGGCGGCACGCTGCTGCTCGACGAGATCGGCGACATGCCGCCGGCGCTGCAGGTGAAGCTGCTGCGCGTGCTGCAGGAACGCGCCGTGCGCCCGGTGGGCTCCAGCCAATCGCACGCGGTGGACGTGCGCATCATCTCCGCGACGCACCGCGACCTGGAAGCGGCGATGGCCGCCGGCCAGTTCCGCGAGGACCTGTACTACCGCCTCAACGTGGTCACGCTCACGCTGCCCACGCTGGCCGAGCGCCGCGAGGACATCCCGCTGCTGGCCAACCACTTCCTGGACAAGCTCGCCGCGAAGTACGGACGGCGGCTCTCGGGCTTCGCGCCCGAGGCGCTGAAGGCCCTGATCGCCGCGCCCTGGCCCGGCAACGTGCGCCAGCTGTACAACGTGGTGGAGCAGGTGTGCGCGCTCGCCACCACGCCGCTGGTGCCGCTGGCGCTGGTGCAGCGGGCGCTACGGGTGCCGTCGATCCAGGTGCTCACGTACGCCGAGGCCAAGCAGCGTTTCGAGCGCGAGTACCTGGTGGGCCTCCTCAAGCTCACGGACGGCAGCGTGGCCGATGCGGCGCGGCTGGCGGACCGCAACCGGACCGAGTTCTACCGCCTGCTGCAGAAACACGCGCTGACCCCCGGCCACTTCCAGTCCCGCACCGGCGACCGGACGGTGTCGCCGTCCGGCGACGACGACAAGTCGTTGATTTAGAAGGACTTTCCCGGATCGCGTCGGATGAGCTGTCGCCGCCAGGCGACAAACGGCGTGCGTTTTCGCTCATCCGTTCCGGGAAAACCCGGATGCCTTGCCAGCAATCGCCCGTAAGCCATTGATCTGAAAGGAGAAACACCCGCTGGCACGGGGTTTGCCCTAGTCAGGGCATGAAAGCGCTGTCCCGGCTTGTCCAACTGTTGATCGTGGCCGCCCTGGCCGTGCTCGCGGTGATGGCGATCAGCGCGCGTCCGGCCCTTGCCCAGGCGGCCTCCTTCGGTTTCGAGGACGTCGCGCGCCTGGCCCAGGAGCGCTCCGCGCAACCTTACCAGGCGGCCTCTTCCACGCTGCCCGCCGAACTGCAGTCGCTCGATTACGACGGCTACCGCGACATCCGTTTCCGCCCGGCGCGCTCGCTCTGGCGCGATGCCCAGCTGCCCTTCGAGGTGCAGTTCTTCCATCGTGGCCTCTACCAGCGCGAGCCCGTGCGCCTGCACGAGATCACGCCGCAGGGCGTGCGGGCGATCGGCTACGACAGCGCCGACTACGACTTCGGCGCCAACACCGTGCAGCCGCAGACCTGGGGCGACCTCGGCCACGCGGGCTTCCGCATCCACCACACGCTCAACACGCCGAAGTACAAGGACGAGATCCTCGTCTTCCTGGGCGCGAGCTACTTCCGCGCGCTGGGCGCCGGGCAGCAGTACGGCCTGTCGGCCCGCGGCCTGGCCATCGACACGGCCGGCGGCAGCGGCGAGGAGTTCCCGCGCTTCACCACCTTCTGGCTCGAGCGGCCCGCTCCCGATACGCAAGCCGTCGCGCTGTACGCGCTGCTCGATTCGCCGCGTGCCACGGGCGCGTACCGCTTCGAGGTGCTGCCCGGCCAGCAGACGGTGGTGCGCGTGCACGCGCGGCTGTTCCTGCGCGCGGGCGAGCGCCCGATTGCGACCCTGGGCCTGGCGCCGCTCACCAGCATGTTCTTCTCCGGCGAGAACCAGCCGCGCCCCGGCGACTTCCGCCCCGAGGTGCACGATTCCGACGGCCTGATGGTGGCCTCCGGCGACGGCGAATGGCTGTGGCGGCCGCTGCAGAACCCCAAGGCGACGAGCGTGACCAGCTTCGGCGTGCAGCAGCTGCGCGGCTTCGGCCTGATGCAGCGCGACCGCGCCTTCTCCAGCTACGAAGACACCGAGGCGCGCTACGAGCGCCGCCCGAGCGCCTGGGTGCGTCCGCTGTCCGACTGGGGACCCGGTCGCGTGGAGCTCGTGCAGCTGCACACGCCCGACGAGACGCACGACAACATCGTCGCCTACTGGGTGCCCGCGCAGCTGCCGGCGCCCGGCCAGCCGCTGGACTTCAGCTACGAGATCGCCTGGCAGGGCGACGTGCAGATGCAGCCGCCCGGCAGCCGCGTGGTGCAGTCGCGCCGCGGCATGGGCTACACGCGCCTGACGCCGCTGGAGCTCTCCGGCCAGGTGCAGTACGTGCTGGATTTCGCCGGCCCCGCGCTCGAGGCCCTGCCGCCCGACGCGCAGGTGCGCGCCGTCGTCACCGCCGACGCCAACGGGCGCGTGCTGGAACAGATCGCCTATCCCCATCCCGCCGGCGGCCGCTGGCGGGTCACCGTGCGCGTGCAGCGCCTCGACGCCACCCAGCCCGTCGAACTGCGCGCGTTCCTGCAGCAAGACAACCACGTTCTGAGCGAGACATGGAGCAACATCATCCTTCCAGAGTGAGCCATCGCGCCACTCTGCCGCGCGAAGAGCGGCACCCGAACTCCGTGACCGCGCCGCCCATCCGCCGCGGCTCGATGGCGCCGCGCCCCTGGCGCGGCTTCTGGAACAGCATCTTCACGGCGCTGCTCTCCAGCGCGATGCGCCTGCTGCCCGGCGGGCATCGCACGGCGCGCGCGGCCGAAGTGCGCGAGGCCTGGCAGGACGCGGCGGACCGCCGCCGCTTCACCTTCGCGATGCTCACCCTGCTGTCGACGGGCATCGCCAGCTGGCTGTTCACGCTGGCCCAGCCGGACTACGGCAACAAGCTGCTGGAATGGGGCCAGATCGCGCTGTTCGCGATCCTCTCGACCTGGGTGGTCACCGGCTTCGTCACCGCGCTCATGGGCTTCTGGGTGAGCCTGCGCGGCGACCCGCATTCGATCTCCGCGCGCGCCGTGCAGCACCACGGCATCGCGCCGGATGCGCGCACCGCGATCGTCATGCCGATCTGCAACGAAGACGTGGCCACGGTGTTCGCCGGCCTGCGCGCCACCTGCGAATCGGTGGCGGCCACCGGCCACGCGCCCGTATTCGATGTCTTCGTGCTGTCCGACAGCAACGACCCGTCCATCATCGCCGCCGAGCGCGCCGCCTGGGCCGAACTGCGCGACGCCCTCGCCGCGCATCCGCGCCAGCCGCAGATCGAGGTGTACTACCGCCTGCGCAAGCGCCGCACGCACCGCAAGGCGGGCAACGTGGCGGACTTCTGCCGCCGCTGGGGCCGCGACTACCGCTACATGGTGGTGCTGGACGCCGACAGCGTGATGAGCGGCGACTGCATCGCCTCGCTGGTGAAGCTGATGGAAGCGCATCCCCGCGCGGGCATCATCCAGACCGCCAGCCAGGCCGTCGGCCACGCCACCCTGCATGCGCGCGCGCAGCAGTTCGGCGCGCGTGTCACGGGCCGCCTGTTCACGCTGGGCATGCAATTCTGGCAGCTGGGCGAATCGCACTACTGGGGCCACAACGCGATCATCCGCGTGCAGCCCTTCATGGAGCACTGCGCGCTGGCGACCATCCCCGGCAAGGGCGGGCTGTGCGGCCCCATCATGTCGCACGACTTCGTCGAGGCCGCGCTGATGCGCCGCGCCGGCTACCACGTGTGGCTGGTGTCGGACCTCGAAGGCAGCTACGAGCAGCAGCCGCCGGACCTGCTGTCGGAGCTGCAGCGCGACCGCCGCTGGTGCCAGGGCAACCTGCAGAACTCGCGCCTGATCGCCGAGCCGGGCATCCACCGCGTGCACCGCGCGATGTTCGCCATCGGCGCGATGTCCTATCTCTCCGCGCCGCTGTGGCTGGCCTTCCTCACCTTCGGCACCACGCTGTGGATGAGCGGCGCCGCGATCGCGCCCGACTGGCAGGCCGTGCCCGCCGAACTGCGCAGCCTGTGGGCCTGGACGCTCGCGATGCTGTTCATGCCGCGCGTGCTGGGCCTGGCCGCCGTGTTCCTGCGCCGCGCGCAAGGCGGCTTCGGCGGCACGCGCGCGCTCCTGGGCAGCGCGCTGCTGGAGACGCTCGTCGCGCTGCTGCAGGCGCCGGTGCGCATGCTCGCGCACTCCTTCTTCGTGCTGGTGGCGCTCACCGGCTGGAAGCTGGAATGGAAGTCCCCGCCGCGGGAAGCGGAAGGCATCCGCTGGGCCGATGCGGCGCGCAAGCTCGCGCCGATGACCGCGGTGATCGTGCTGCACGCCGCGGGCATTGCCGCGATCCAGCTCGGCGCGCTGATCTGGCTGGCGCCGGTCGCCCTGCCGCTGCTGCTGGCGGTGCCGCTCGCCGTACTTACCAGCCACGTCGCGCTGGGCGGCTGGGTGCGCGAACGCGGCGTGCTGCTGATTCCCGAGGAGTCGCGTTCGCCCGCGGTGCTGCGGCGCGCGTGGGCGCATGCCCGCGCGCTGGTGGCGTGATGCGAAGCGACGCCTAGCAAATTTCTGCTCATCAAAGATTGGTTGCAATGTCGCTCGTTGTATTTGCGCCGATGCCCCCCTGAACGGGCGATGCGTTTTCGCGCGATCTCCATACTTCCTCGCTCTGAATTGGGAGATCCGCACATGACATCGCGCAAGACTTCATCGCTGGGCTTCAAGCTCAGCGCCATCAGCCTGGCCGTGCTCGGCGCCACGCTCGGCAGCAGCGCCTTCGCACAATGGGCCCAGGGCGGCTACATCGGCGGCAACGTCGGCCGTACCTGGTCCGACTTCGACGACACCGCCGCGACAACGCCGGCGGCGACGACGACGCTCACGGGCGAGGACGACACCGAAGTGGGCTACAAGCTCTTCGGCGGCTACCAGTTCCATCCGAACTTCGCGGTGGAAGCCGGCTTCTTCGACCTCGGCCGCTTCGACGCGAGCTTCACCGGCGCGCCGGGCACCCTCGACAGCCGCACGCGCATCCGCGGCCTGAACCTGGACCTCGTGGGCATCATGCCGCTGTCGGACCGCTTCTCGGCCTTCGCGCGCATCGGCGCGGCCTACTCGCGCGCGAGCGCCGACGTCTCCACCACGGGCGCCTTCGTCGGCGGCTCCTCGCGCGAGACGAAGTGGGGACCCAAGTTCGGCCTGGGCCTCGAGTACGCCTTCACGCCCGCGCTGGCGGTGCGCGCCGAATGGGAGCGCTACAACCGCATCGAGGATCCGGTGCGCGGCCGCGGCCACGTCGACATGGCGTCGCTGGGCCTGGTGTACCGCTTCGGCGCGCCGGCGCCCGCGGTGACGCGCGTGGTGGCCCCGCCGCCGCCGCCTCCGCCGCCCGCACCGGCTC
>JAEZEB010000316.1 GCA_023438115.1 Pseudomonadota bacterium
GCCCCACGAGGTGCGCGAACGCCTGCGCGCCGCCCGCGTCCGCGCGCTGCAGGCGCGCAGGATGCCCGCCACCGTTCCCGTCGCGCTGCGCAACGGCGGTGCCTCGGCTTCCCTCACGCTGGGCGACGGGCCGAGCCTCTTCACCCGCATCACCTCCGTGCTGCCGCTGGTGCTGCTGGTCGCCGGTCTCGTCGCGCTGCACGAGCTGCAATCCGAGCGCCGCGCCTCCGAAGTCGCCGCGGTGGATGCCGCCCTGCTCACCGACGACCTGCCGCCCGCTGCCTACGCCGATCCCGGCTTCGTGCAGTTCCTGCAGTCCAGCCAGTAAAGGGCCGCATCCTGCCGATGAACCTGCTTCGCCGCCTTCCGCTCGCCTTGCTGCTGGCGAGCCTCCTGGCGCCCGCCGCCTTCGCCCAGGCGGTCTCCGACCCGCAAGTGCCCGCGGAGCGCCGCTCCGCCCGCGCGGAAGCGCCGCCCACGTGGGCCGAACTCTCGCCGCCGCAGCAGCAGGCGCTGGCCCCGCTGGCCGGCAACTGGTCCCGCCTCGGCGCGACGCACAAGCGCAAGTGGATCGCCCTGTCGGCCAACTACGCCGCCCTCGCGCCCACCGAACAGGCGCTGCTCCACAGCCGCATGGGCGAATGGGCGGCGCTCTCGCCCCAGCAGCGCACGCAGGCGCGCCTGAACTTCGCCGAGACGAAGCGCGTGTCGCGCCGGGACCGCATGGCCAAGTGGGAGGCCTACCAGGCCCTGTCGCCCGAGGAAAAGCGCAAGCTCGCCGAAGATGCCGCCGCCCATCCGCCGCCGCCCGCCACCGCGGCCGCCACCGAACCCGTGCCGCAGCAGAAGCTCGTGCGCGTGCCGCGGGCAAAGAAGGACAAGGGCGAGGCCGCCACGCGCAAGAAGGTCGACCGCAACACCCTGCTGCCGCAACCCGGCTCCGGCCTGAACCCGTGACCGCTCCCGCTTCCCTGACCGCGCCGGGCATCCGGCGCCGCCTGGCCTCGCTGTTCTACGAGGCCTTCCTCGCCTTCGCCATCGCCTTGGCCACGGCTTTCGTGTTCTCGGTGCTGACGCAGATGCGCCACGCCTTGCATGGCCGCGTCGCGCTGGCCGTCGTGATCGCGCTGGTGTGGGGCCTGTACTTCACCTGGAGCTGGACCAAGGGCCGCACCCTGCCCATGCAGACCTGGCGCATGCGCATCGTCGATGCCGAAGGCCGGCCGATCACGCTGCGGCGCGCCTGGCTGCGCTACGCCCTCGCCTCCCTGTGGGTGCTGCCGCCCGTCGTCGCCTTCGCGTGGCAAGGCGTCACCGGCTGGAAGCCCGTGACGCTGGCCCTCTTCGTGTGGATGCTGGCCTGGGCCCTCCTGAGCCGATTGCATCCGCAGGGCCAGTTCTGGCACGACGCCTGGGCCGGCACGCGCCTGGTCGATGCGCCCAAGGGCCCCGCGAAGCCTGCGCCACAATGAAGGCATGAGCAGCAGCCCCGAGGACGCCCTGCGCGAATCCCCCGATGCCCAGAAGGCACGCACCGGCTTCAACCGCGTCTGGCACGCCACCGGTTATTCGCTCGCCGGCCTGCGCGCGGGCTGGGGACAAGCGGCCTTCCGGCTGGAAGCCTGCCTGGCCCTCGTCATGGTGCCGCTCGCCTTCTTCGTCGGCGGCAGCTGGGTGGAGGTGGCGCTGCTCGCCGGCTCCGTGCTGCTGGTGCTGATCGTCGAACTCCTGAACACCGCCGTCGAAGCCGCGATCGATCGCATCGGCCCCGAATGGCACGTGCTGTCCAAGCGCGCCAAGGACATGGGCAGCGCCGCGGTGTTCCTCTCCCTCCTCCTCGCCGGCGGCACCTGGCTCGCCGGCCTGTACCAGTTCTTCCTGCGATGACTCCTGCTTTTTCCCTCTGTGTCTATTGCGGCTCCCGGCCCGGCGCCGAGCCGCGCTTCGCGGAAGCGGCCGCGCAGGTCGGCCGCTGGATCGGCGAACGCGGCGGCCAGCTGGTCTACGGCGGCGGCAACAACGGCACGATGGGCGTGCTGGCCGACGCCACGCTCGCCGCGGGCGGGCGCGTGGTCGGCGTGATCCCCAAGTCCATGGTGGAGCGCGAATGGGCCAAGACCGACTGCACCGAGCTGCACGTCGTCGACAACATGCACCAGCGCAAGAGCCTGATGGCCGAACGCGCGGATGCCTTCCTGGCCCTGCCCGGCGGCATCGGCACCTTCGAGGAATTCTTCGAGGCCTGGACCTGGCGCATGCTGTCCTTCCACCAGAAGCCCGTGGGGCTGCTGGACCTGGACGGCTACTACGCGCCCCTCATGACGTTCCTGCGCCAGTCCGTGAAGAACGGCTTCATGAACGAATGGCAGATGGAGCTGCTGACGGTGGGCGACGAGCCGGAGCGCCTGCTGCCGCAGCTGGTGCAGGCCGCGGGCTTCAGCGGCCCGATGGATACGTCGCAGATCTGAACCCGAGTTGTCATCCCGGCCTCGAGCCGGGATCCGGGCGGCGCTCGATCGGCCGCCGCATGGATTGCGGCTCGAGGCCGCAATGACAACGAGGGCGTCGACTCAGACCGCCGATTCGTCCAGCTCGCCGGTGCGGATGCGCACCACGCGCTCCACGGCGGTCACGAAGATCTTGCCGTCGCCGATCTTGCCGGTGCGCGCGGCCTTGATGATGGCGTCGATGCAGCGGTCGACGTCGTCGTCGCGCACCACCACTTCCACCTTCACCTTGGGCAGGAAATCGACGACGTACTCGGCGCCGCGATAGAGCTCGGTGTGGCCCTTCTGGCGGCCGAAGCCCTTGACTTCGGTGACGGTCAGGCCGGTGACGCCGCACTCCGCCAGCCCTTCGCGGACCTCCTCCAGCTTGAACGGCTTGACGATGGCGGTGATCTGTTTCATGGGCTCTCCAGGGTAATGCGGGTCGCTTGTGCGCGTGCCTTGCTCGGCCTTCGTAGGATAGCGCCAAACCAGTGGGCGCCCGAAGGGCTCCGCTTTCGCGGCATCATCGCCGCGTGCCCGATCTTTCGAACGACCTCGTCCCGCGGGTCTTCGCCGCCGCGTCGGAACTGGACGCGCTGTCCTGGGACGCCCTGGTGCAGCGCGCCTGCGGCGCGCCCTTCATGCGCCACGCCTACCTGGCGGCGATGGAGGAAAGCGGCAGCGCCACCCGCGAGACGGGCTGGCGCCCGCAGTACCTCACGCTCTGGCGCGACGGCGAACTGCAGGCGGGCTGCGCGCTGTACCTCAAGGCCCATTCCTATGGCGAGTACGTGTTCGACTGGGCCTGGGCCAACGCCTACGAGCAGCACGGCCTGCGCTACTACCCCAAGGCCCTCACCGCGGTGCCGTTCACGCCGGTGCCGGGCCCGCGCCTGCTGGCGCGGGATGCACCGGCGCCCCCGGCGCAGGTGGAGGCGGCCCTGGCCTGGTGCCGGCAGAAGAAGGTGTCTTCCTGGCACCTGCTCTTCGCCGATGACGACGACGTCGCCGCGTGCAGCGATGCCGGCCTGATGCTGCGGCACACCGTGCAGTTCCACTGGACGAACGCCGGCTACGCCGACTTCGACGCCTTCCTCGCCAGCCTCTCGCAGGACAAGCGCAAGAAGATCCGGCAGGAGCGGCGCAAGGTCGCGGAGGCGGGCGTCACCTTCCGCCACGCCGAGGGTGGCGCGATCAGCGCCCAGGACTGGGACTTCTTCTACCGCTGCTACGAGCGCACCTACCTGGAACACGGCAACGCCCCCTACCTCACGCGCGACTTCTTCGACCGCATGGCGCATGCCATGCCGCAGAACTGGCTGCTGTTCGTGGCGGAGCAAGGCGGCGAACCGATCGCATGCAGCCTGGTGGGCATCGCCGATGGCGTGGCGTACGGCCGCTACTGGGGCGCGCTGCGGCGCGTGGACTGCCTGCACTTCGAGGCCTGCTACTACCAGCCGCTGGCCTGGTGCATCGCCAACGGCTTGCAGCGCTTCGAGGGCGGCGCGCAGGGCGAGCACAAGATGGCGCGCGCCCTGATGCCGGTGAAGACCACCAGCGCGCACTGGCTGGCGCACCCGGCGTTCGCCGATGCGGTGGAGAAGTTCCTGGAGCGGGAGGGACGCGGGATCGAGGGCTACCTCGAGCACTTGGGGGAGCGGTCGCCGTTCAAGGCGTAGGGGATGGTGCGCAAGCCTGCGGCTTGCACACCCTATCTCTCGTCGTCATTGCGGGGCGGCCCGCAATCAACCGCAGCTTGTCATTGCGGGCTCGCCCCGCAATCAAC
>JAEZEB010000332.1 GCA_023438115.1 Pseudomonadota bacterium
GTGCGCTCGCTGCACAAGCGGCAGCAGGCCGCGCCGGCGGAACGCACCGTGGTGGAGATCGAGGTCGAGGTCCGCGCGATCGAGAAGATCATGGACCAGGGCGCCCGCTGGCTGCAGGACATGCGCAACCAGCTGAAGGCGCGCCAGGCGCAGGGCGGCGACGCCGCGGCGCAGCGGCAGATCGCGGAGGACGCGCAGCGCTGCGAGCTGCTGGTGGTGCGCCTGAAGCAGCTGCGCGCGGTGAGCGGCGGCGTGCAGCAGGTGCTGGAACGCTGGCGCGCCGTGGCGCCGCAGCGCGCCGCGTTCGGCGAGTCCCTGCAGGCGCTGCAGGCCGAGCCTTGGAAGGCCTGGCACAAGCGCACGATACCCATCGCGGAAGCGGCGCGCGCGGGCGATTCCGCCGGCGGCGTGGACCGCGCCCGCCAGGCGCAGGACGACCTGCAGGCGGCCCTGCGGCAAGCCGCGCAGGACTGCACGGCGCTGCAGGAAGCCGAAGGCGAACTCGCCGCGACCCTCGAAACCCTGCAAGAGCCCCTGCGGGCCGCCGCCTGAGGCCGCCCGCCCCATGCCTTTCCTCGCGGTCGACATCGGCAACACCCGCCTGAAGTGGGCGCTCTACCCGGAGGGTGTGCCCGGCGCGCAGCCGCTCGCCTCCGGCGCCGAATTCCTGGAGAACATCGACAAGCTCGCCGACGGCGAATGGGCCTCGCTGCCGGCGCCCGACCGCATGCTGGGTTGCTCGGTCGCCGCCGACGCGGTGAAGCGCCGCGTCGAGGAGCAGATGGAGGAGCTCTGGTTCGTGCCCGCGCACTGGGTGGTCGCGAGCAGCGCGGAGGCCGGCCTCGTCAACGGCTACGACCATCCCACGCGCCTGGGCGCCGACCGCTGGGTGGCGATGATCGGCGCGCGCCACCGCATGCTGGCGCAAGGCGCGGCGCGGCCCATGGTGATCGTGATGGTGGGCACCGCCGTGACGGTGGAGGCGGTGGACGCGGGCGGCCGCTTCCTCGGCGGCCTGATCCTGCCGGGACACGGCATCATGCTGCGCGCGCTGGAAAGCGGCACCGCGGGCCTGCACGTGCCGACCGGCGACGTGCGCGAGTTTCCCACCAACACCAGCGACGCGCTCACCAGCGGTGGCACCTTCGCCATCGCCGGCGCGATCGAGCGCATGGTGCAGCACGTGCGCCAGCGCTGCGGCGCGGAGCCGGCCTGCTACATGACGGGCGGCGCCGGCTGGAAGATGGCGCCGCACATGCTGGGGCAGTTCGAGCTGGTGGACAGCCTGATCTTCGACGGCCTGCTGGTCATCGCGCAGGCGCGGGCGGCCACGGCCTGAGGCCGCGCCGCTTTGCCGGCTACGCCGCCAAGCCTTCCACCGCCTGCGTCAAGGCCTCGTCCGCCTGCGCCAGGATCTGCCCGCGCCAGGCATCCGTGTCGGTGTAGAAGGCCGCCTTCACCTGGGCGCGGATCGCGTCCGCCTGCTCGCGCGGCGCTTCCGGATGCGCGCGCAGCCACTGCTCGGCGCGCAGCGCCTGGAAAGTCTCCATGACCGGCACGGTGCCGTATTCCAGCGCCATGCCCGTGTACTCCGCGTGCGGGCACTCGTCGTAGATCGAGGTGAACATCAGCCCGGTGAGCAGCGCGGAGGTCGACGTGCCGTCGTAGATGGACGTGATGCCCTTGCCCTGCGGCCCGCCCCACCAGGCCCGGGCGCGCGCCAGGCAGGCGGCGTCGTCGCGCCCCGCGAAGATGCGCTCGCCCACGCCGCTGGGGCCGAGGCCCGTGTGCACGTCGATCCAGGCGATGCGCCCGGCGCGCCGGCCGTGCGTGCGCAGCACCTCGCGCACCGCGAGGTTGCTCCACGTGGGCGCGCGGCCGCCGTAGAACAGGCCATCCTGGAATTCGTACTGCCCGCCCGAGACGGCGGCCTGGTAGGCCCGCTCGCCGCGGGCGGCGATCCACTCGCCGATCGCCTGCTCGTTGGCCGCGGTCGGCGGCCACTGTGGCGGCACCAGCAGGGGATGTACCTCGCGGTAGCCGGCGTTCACCGGCAGCGGCTGTGAGAAGTCGTGGAAGTTGCGGTTCAGGTCCACGTTCTCGTGCGTGGTGCGCCCGATGTGCGAGAAGCCATAGGGATTGAGCGCGTGGATGTAGAGCACCGCCACGCCGGCCTCCGCGGCCTTGCGGCGCCAGGCCGCATCGCGCAGCGCCGCCACCTGCACGCCGCTGCCGCAGAAGCCTTCCACGCCGTGGCAGGCGCTGGAGAGGACCAGCAGGCGCGAGGCGTCGGGAGCGCCGTCGCGCGCGATGTCCATCGCGAGTTCCTCGCCCTGCAGCCCGCGCGACGGATGCACCTTCGCTTCCACCAGCAGGCCGGCCGCCCGCGCGGCCTCGATGAACTTGCCGCGCGCCTCGGCGTAGCTGCGGGAAAACGGGGATGCCATCAGCGGCCTTTCGCCAGCCATTCCTCGGCCAGCTTCACCCAGTAGGTGGCGCCGAGGGGGATCAGGTCGTCGTTGAAGTCGTAGCTCGGGTTGTGCAGCACGCAGGGACCCATGCCGTGCCCCATCTCGCGGTGGCTGCCGTCGCCGTTGGCGATGAAGCAGTAGGCGCCCGGCTTGGCTTCCAGCATGAAGGCGAAGTCCTCGGCGCCCATGGTGGGCTCCTGCACGAGCACGTTCTGCTCGCCGACGATCGACGCCATCACGCCGCGGGCGAATTCCGCCTCGGCGGCGGAGTTGATGGTGGGCGGGTAGTTGCGCTCGAACTCGAATTCGCAGCGCGCGTCGTAGGCCGCGCAGGTGTGCTCGGCGATCTGCTGCATGCGCCGCGCGATCAGGTCCTGCACCTCGTTGCTGAACGCGCGCACCGTGCCCTGCAGCTCGCAGCTGTCGGGGATCACGTTGGTCGCCTCGCCGGCGTGGATCATGGTGACGGAGATGACGCCGGCGTCGATCGGCTTCTTGTTGCGGCTGATGATGGTCTGGAAGCCCTGCACCACCTGGCAGGCGATGGGCACCGGGTCCACGCCCTGGTTGGGCATGGCGCCGTGGCCGCCCTTGCCCCGGATCGTGATCTTGAATTCCGCCGTCGAGGCCATCACCGGCCCGGGGCTGACGGCGAAGCGGCCGACATCGCTGCCCGGCCAGTTGTGCATGCCGAACACCGCCTCCATGGGGAACTGCTCGAACAGGCCGTCGCGGATCATCTCGCGCGCGCCGCCGCCGCCTTCCTCCGCCGGCTGGAAGATCAGGTACACGGTGCCGTCGAAATTGCGGTTCTTCGCGAAGTGCCTGGCCGCCGCCAGCAGCATGGCGACGTGTCCGTCGTGGCCGCAGGCGTGCATCTTGCCGGCGTGGCGGCTGGCGTGCGGGAAGGTGTTGAACTCCTGCATCGGCAGCGCGTCCATGTCCGCGCGCAGGCCCACGGCGCGGTCGGACGTGCCGTTCTTCACGATGCCCACGACGCCGGTCTTGCCCAGCCCGCGGTGCACCAGAATGCCCCATTCGGTGAGCTTGGCCGCCACGAGGTCGGCGGTGCGCACCTCCTCGAAGCACAGTTCGGGGTGGGCGTGGATGTCGCGGCGCAGGGCGGCGATGGAAGCGGCTTCGGTGACGATGGAATCCAGGAGCTTCATGGGAGGGAAGGACTGCGGAGGACCGGCCAGTCTACCCACCTGCAAGGGGCGTGCCTATCGGGTCTTCCGCCACAATGGGCGCATGTCCTCCCCCGCCTCCCTCCCGCGCGCGCTGGAGTTCGCCCGCACCCTCCTGGCCTTCAACACCGTCAGCGAGAACTCGAACCTGCCGCTGATCCACTGCATCCGCGACGAGCTCGCGCGGCTGGGCGTCAGGAGCAGGCTGAGCTACAACGCCGACCGGACCAAGGCCAACCTGTTCGCCACGCTGGGCGAGGGCAAGCCGGCCGGCGTGATCCTTTCGGGCCACACCGACACGGTGCCCTGGGACGGCCAGGACTGGTCGGTCGACCCCCTCGGCGGCGTGGTGAAGGACGCACGCCTGTATGGACGCGGCGCGGCGGACATGAAGAGCTTCATCGCCACCGCGGTGATGCATGCGCGGGACTTCCTGGAAAGCGAAGCGCCGTTCGCGATCCACTTCGCCTTCACCTACGAGGAGGAGATCGGCTGCTTCGGCGTGCGCGAACTGATCGCCGACATGCGCGATGCGGGCGTGCAGCCGCTCGCCTGCATCGTCGGCGAGCCGACCGACATGGTCCCGGCCATCGCGCACAAGGGTGTGTACCGCTACCGCTGCTGCGTGCGCGGCAAGGAGGCGCATTCCTCGCTCACGCCGCGCTCGGTCAATGCGATCGAGATGGCTGCGCGGGTGGTGGGACGCGTGCGCGACATGGCCGAGCGCTTCGAGCGCGAGGAACCGCGCTACGAGGGCTTCGACGTGCCTTTCTCCACCGCCAGCGTGGGCCAGTTCCACGGCGGCATCGCCGACAACGTGGTGCCGCGGGACGCCGAGTTCCGCTACGAGTTCCGCGACCTGCCCACGGCCGACGCGCGTGCGATGCAGCAGGAAGTGGTGGACTACGCGAAGTCGCTGGAGCCGGCGATGCAGCGCGTGGCGCCGGAGACCGGCTTCCGCTTCGAGACGATCTGCGAGATCCCGAGCTTCCTGGGCTCGGCGCAGGCCGACGTGACGCGGCTCGCGCTGCGGCTGTCCGGCGAGGAGCGCACCACGCTGGTGGCCTTCGGCACCGAGGCGGGCCTGTTCCGCAATGCCGGCATCTCCACCGTGGTCTGCGGTCCGGGCAGCATCACGCAGGCGCACCAGCCGGACGAGTACGTGACGCTCGAACAGCTGGCCCGCTGCGAGGCGTTCATGCAGGGCCTGGCCAGGACGCGCGCGATCGGCTGATCCGCGCGCGCGGCCGGGCCGGGAAGCCTCAGGTCCGCACGCGCCCGTCGCCGGTCAGCATCGACAGTTCGACGAACTTCGAGGCGGCGTGGTTGCTCGGGGAGAAGGAGACGTTGAAGCCGCCGAAGGATTCGTCGGTGAGCGATTCCAGGCCCGCGACCAGCGTGTCGCGCGTGGGCTTGGGCGGGCCGCGGCGCAGCGCCTCGACGGCCACGCGGGCCGCCAGGTAGCCTTCCATGCTGGAGAAGTTGGACTGGTAGTCGGCGCCGCCCTTCTTCACCGCGTCGTTGAACTCGCGCGCGATCGCCCGGGCCGGGTTGTAGGGCGAGGGCATGACCTGCGTCACCACCACGCCGGCGGCGTCCTTGCCCAGTTCGTCGGCCAGCGCCTGCGTGCCCACGAAGGACACGTTGTAGAAGGTGCCGCCGAAGCCCGCCGCCCGCGCGCCGCGGATGCAGGCCGCGCAGGCCTTGTAGGCGCCGATCTGCACGATCGCGTCCGGGCGGGCCGCCACCAGCGTCTTGACGGCCGTGGCGACTTCGACCGAGTTGCGTTCCACGGTCGCGGTCGCGACCGGCTTCAGGTTGCGCTTGCCCAGCGCGAGCACCACGCCGTCGAGGCCGGCCTTGCCGTAGGCGTCGTTCTGGTGGAAGACCGCGATCTTCGTCAGGCCCAGCGAGGTGAGCTGGTTGATGATCAGCTCGGTCTCGTCGTTGTACGAGGCGCGCAGGTGGAAGGCGTAGCGGTTGAAGGGCTCGCGCAGCGCCATCGCGCCGGTGAAGGGCGCGAAGAAGGGCACCTTGTCGGCGGTGGCCAGCGGCAGCGCGGCCAGGCTGGTGGGCGTGCCGATGTAGCCGAACAGCGCCAGCGGGTCGGCCTTCAGCAGCTTGCGGGTGTTGTCGACGCAGCGCTCGGGCTCGTAGCCGTCGTCCAGGCGCACGATCTCGATCGGCTTGCGGTGCACGCCGCCCTGGGCGTTGACCTGCTCGATGTACAGCTTCGCCCCCTGGTGGAACTGGATGCCCAGCTGCGCGGAGGGTCCCGTGAAGGGCGCGGACTGGCCGAAGACGATGCGCTCGGACTGGGCGCGCAGGGCAGGGGCGCCCACGAGGGCGATCGCGCCGGCGGCGGCGCGGGTGAAGGTACGGCGGTTCAACATGCCGGGATTGTCTGGAGAGGTAACTTGCGTATCCCTGTCAACAGGGTTTGCATGTAAGAAGCAAGTGCTATGGGTGGGAGGTTGGGTCGACCGCCGGCGTGCTGGAGTCGCTCCCGCGCGACAATGGCGCGATGCAAGCCCCGCCCCTCCCCGTCGCCGTCCAGACCGTGCGCGGGGCCTGTCCGCACGACTGCCCCGACACCTGCGCGCTGGTCACGACGGTGGAGGACGGCGTTGCGGTGCGGGTGCAGGGCAACCCGGACCACGCGCCCACGGCGGGCGTGCTGTGCCACAAGGTCTCGCGCTATGCGGAGCGCACCCACCACTCCGAGCGGCTGCTGCAGCCGATGCGGCGGGTGGGCCCCAAGGGCGCGGGCCGCTACGAACCCGTGAGCTGGGACGCGGCGCTGGACGACATCGCCGCGCGCCTGGGTGCAATCGCCGCGCGCGATCCGCAGGCCATCCTGCCCTACAGCTACTGCGGCACCATGGGCCTGGTGCAGGGCGAGGGCATGGCCGCGCGCTTCTTCCACAAGCTGGGCGCCTCGCTGCTGGATCGCACCATCTGCGCGTCGGCGGGGGCCGAAGCGCTGACGCAGACGCTGGGCGCCCGGGTGGGCATGAAGCTGGAGTTCTTCGCCGAGGCGAAGCTGATCCTGGTGTGGGGCAGCAACTCCATCGCCAGCAACCTGCATTTCTGGCGCCTGGCGCAGGAGGCCAAGCGCCGCGGCGCGAAGCTGGTGTGCATCGACCCGCGGCGCACCGAGACGGCGGAGAAATGCCACGAGCACCTGCAGCTGCTGCCCGGCACCGATGGCGCATTGGCGCTCGCGCTGATGCACGAGCTGGTCGTGAACGGCTGGACCGACGAGGACTACCTGGCGCGCCACACGCTGGGCTGGGACGGGCTGCGCGAGCGCGTGCTGCGCTGGAGCCCCGAGCGCGCGGCGGCCGTCTGCGGCATCCCCGCGCAGCAGATCCGCGACCTGGCTCGCGATTACGGAACCACCAAGCCGGCCGCGATCCGCCTGAACTACGGCATGCAGCGCGTGCGCGGCGGCGGCAACGCGGTGCGTGCCATCGCCTGCCTGCCCGCGATCACGGGCGGCTGGCGGCATCGCGCCGGCGGCCTGCTGCTCTCGACCTCCGGCTTCTATCCCGTGAATCGCGCCGCGCTGCAGCGTCCGGACCTGCTGGCCGGCCGTACGCCGCGCACGATCAACATGGTGACGATAGGCGACGACCTGCTGCGTCCCGCCTCGCCGGCCTTCGGCCCGGCGATCGAGGCCGTGGTCGTCTACAACAGCAATCCCGTGGCGGTCGCGCCCGAATCCGGGAAGGTGGTGCGCGGCTTCGCGCGCGAGGACCTGTTCACGGTGGTGATGGAGCATTTCCGCACCGACACCGCCGACTACGCGGACTACCTGCTGCCGGCCACCACGCAGCTGGAGCACTGGGACATCCACACGTCCTACGGCCACACCGACGTGTTGCTGAACCGGCCGGCCATCGCCCCGCTGGGCGAGGCCCGCACCAACACCGACGTGTTCCGCGCGCTGGCGGCGCGCATGGGCTTCGACGATCCCTGCTTCCGGGAGAGCGACGAGACCCTGTGCCGCACCGCCTTCGGCGACCGCGTCGATTTCAACGAGCTGCTGGAGCGGGGATTCGCCAGCCTCCAGGTGCCCGATGCGCCGTACGCGGAAGGCGGCTTCCCCACGGCCTCGGGCCGCTGCGAATTCTTCAGCGCGGCGCTGGCGCGCCAGGGCCTGGACGGCTTGCCGGACCATGTCGCGAACTATGAGCCGCCGGGCAGCTCCAAGCTCTATCCGCTTGCCATGATCTCGCCGCCCGCCCGCCATTTCCTCAATTCCAGCTTCGTCAACGTGCAGAGCCTGCGCGACATCGAGGGCGAGCCCCTGCTGGAGATCCACGCCGACGACGCCGCCCCGCGGGGCATCGCCGACGGCCAGGTCGTGCGCGTGTTCAACGACCGCGGCGAGTATTTCTGCAAGGCCCGCGTGGGCGCGCGGGCGCGGCCCGGCGTCGTCAACGGCCTGGGCATCTGGTGGCGCAAGCTCGGCCTCATGGGCACCAACGTCAACGAGCTGACGAGCCAGCGCCTCACCGACCTCGGGCGCGCGCCCGTGTTCTACGACTGCCTGGTCGAAGTCCAGCCGGCGTGAGGAGGAAGGCACTGGCGATGGGACTGGCGGGGGTGGTGGGCGTGGCGCTGGCGGCCACGCTGTGCCTGACGGGGTGTTCCAGCCTCGGCTATTACTGGCAATCGGCGGTGGGGCACCTGAGCATCCTGCAGCAGGCGCGCCCGGTCGGCGACTGGGTCAACGGCACGGAAACGCCGGAGCGCACGCGCGAGAAGCTGGCGCTTTCGCAGCGCATCCGCGACTTCGCCAGCAGTGACCTGAAGCTGCCCGACAACCCCAGCTACCGCCGCTATGCGGACCTGCACCGCCGCGCGGCGGTCTACAACGTGACGGCCGCGCCGCCGTACTCGCTGGAACTCAAGACCTGGTGCTTCCCGGTCACGGGCTGCGTGGGCTACCGCGGCTACTACGACGAGGGCAAGGCGCGCGCGGAGGCTCAGGCGCTCGCGCAGCAGGGCTACGAGACCAACGTCTACCCGGTCACCGCATATTCCACGCTGGGGCTGATGAACTGGGCCGGCGGCGATCCGCTGCTGAACACCTTCATCCACTACCCCGAAGGCGAACTGGCGCGCCTGATCTTCCATGAGCTGGCGCACCAGGTGCTGTACGTGAAGAACGACACGACCTTCAACGAGTCCTTCGCGACGGCGGTGGAGCGGCTGGGAGGCAAGCGCTGGCTGGAGAGCCATGCGACCGACAAGGCGCGCGAGGAGTACGCCGCCTACGACGGCCGCCGGCGCCTGTTCCGCCAGCTCTCGCGCGCCACGCGCGAGCGGCTCGATGCCGTGTACGAGACGCCCGGCATCGGCTTCGAAGCCAAGGAAGAGGGCAAGCGCCGCGTGATGGAGCAGTTCCGCGCCGAGTACGAGGCGATGAAGGCGCAGTCGGGCGTGGACCCGGCCCTCTGGCGCGGCTACGACCGCTGGGTGCGCGATGCGAACAACGCGTTCTTCGGCGCGCAGAAGGCCTACGACGAACTCGTGCCGGGCTTCGAGGCGCTGTTCCGTTCCGTGGGCGGCGACTGGGAGCGCTTCTACGCGGCCGCCAAGGAGATCTCGAAGCTGCCCAGGGAGGAGCGCCACCAGCGCCTGAAGGAGGCCGCCGGTGGCTGACATCCGCATCGTGCGCGAGCACGGCCTGGAGCTCGCGCAGGCGCGCAAGCTGGCGTGCCGCTGGGCCGAAGTGGCGCGCAGGAAGCTGGAGATGGAGTGCCGCTACGAGGAAGGGCAGGGCGCCGACCGCCTGCATTTCCGGCGCCCGGGAGCGAGCGGCGAGCTGCGGGTGACGCGCGACCGCTTCGAGCTGCATGCGCGCCTGGGCATGCTGCTGGGCGTGTTCCGCCACCGGATCGAAGGCGAGATCGTGAAGAACCTCGACGAGCTGCTGGCGCAGGAGGATCCGCTCCATGCGTTCGAGGAAGGCCTCGCGCGACATGAGGCGCGGCGGGCGGCGCGGCATGGGAAGCCGCGGAAGGGGAATTAGGGCGGGGT
>JAEZEB010000374.1 GCA_023438115.1 Pseudomonadota bacterium
AAAGCGCGGCCTGCTGCTGATGGTGGGCTCCACCGGCGCCGGCAAGAGCACCACGCTCGCGGCGATGATGGACCACCGCAACGAGAACACGAGCGGCCACATCCTCACCATCGAGGACCCGGTCGAAATCATCTTCCGGAACAAGAAGATCGTGGTGAACCAGCGCGAGGTGGGCAGCGACACGCAGTCGCTGCAGACCGCGCTGAAGAACGCGCTGCGCCAGGCGCCCGACGTCATCCTGATCGGCGAGATCCGCGACCGCGAGACCATGTCGGCGGCCATCGCCTACGCGCAGTCCGGCCACCTGTGCCTCGCGACCATGCACGCCAACAACAGCTACCAGGCGCTGAACCGGATCCTGTCCTTCTATCCCGTGGAAGTGCGCCCGACCATGCTGGGCGACCTCGCCGCGGCGCTGAAGGCCATCGTGTCGCAGCGCCTGCTGCGCACCGTCGCCGGCGGCCGCGCCCCGGCGGTGGAGGTGATGCTCAACACCAAGCTGGTGTCCGAGCTGATCGAGAAGGGCGACTTCTCCGGCGTGAAGGAAGCGATGGAGAAGTCCATGGCGGAAGGCTCGCAGACCTTCGAGCAGGACATCGCGCGCCTCATCCTCGACGGCGTCGTCGACAAGAAGGAAGGCCTGGCCTACGCCGACTCGCCGACCAACCTGCAATGGCGGCTGCAGAACAGCGCGCACGACATGGCGCAGGCGCAGGCCAACGAAGGCGACAGCATCGAGGACCTCGACGACGAGCCGTCCTTCACCGAGATCACGTTGGATGTGAAACACTGAGCGGGGCCGGCCGGTAGACTACGGCCGATGTCCAAGACGCTCCTTCTCGCCGAACAGCTCATCGCGCAGCGCTCCGTCACGCCCGACGACGGACAGTGCCAGGCCATCCTGGCGCGGCGCCTGCAGGCGGCGGGCTTCAGCTGCGAGACCATCGTGAGCGGGCCGGCCGATTTTCGCGTCACGAACCTCTGGGCCAAGCGCCCGGGGCGCAGCGGCCGCACGCTGGTGTTCGCAGGGCACACGGACGTCGTTCCCACCGGGCCGCTGGAGCAATGGACCAGCGACCCCTTCGTGCCCACGCACCGCGACGGCAAGCTGTACGGCCGCGGCGCCGCCGACATGAAGACGTCCATCGCCGCCTTCACCGTGGCGGCGGAGGAGTTCCTGGCCGCGAATCCGCAGCCGCAACTGGGCATCGCCCTGCTCCTCACCAGCGACGAGGAAGGCCCCAGCGTCGACGGCACCGTCGTGGTCTGCGAGAAACTGAAGCAGCGCGGCGAGAAGCTCGATTACTGCATCGTCGGCGAGCCCACCTCGGTGGAGAAGCTGGGCGACATGATCAAGAACGGCCGCCGCGGCAGCCTGACCGGCAAGCTCACCGTCCGCGGCGTGCAAGGCCACATCGCCTATCCGCAACTCGCGCGCAACCCGATCCACCAAGCGCTGCCGGCGCTGGACGAACTCGCGAAGACCGAGTGGGACCGCGGCAACGAATACTTCCCGCCCACCAGTTTCCAGGTGAGCAACATCCACGGCGGCACCGGCGCGGGCAACATCATCCCGGGCACCGTGGTGGTCGACTTCAACTTCCGCTTCGCGAGCGTGAGCACGGCCGAAGACCTGCAGCAGCGCGTGCATGCGGTCCTCGACCGGCACGGGCTCGAGTACGAACTGGCGTGGACCGTGGGCGGCCAACCCTTCCTGACCACGCCCGGCGAGCTGGTCGGCGCCGTGCAGGCGGCCATCCGCGAGCAGACCGGCCTGGAGACCGAGCTGTCCACCACGGGTGGCACCAGCGACGGCCGCTTCATCTCGCGCATCTGCCCGCAGGTGATCGAGTTCGGCCCCATCAACGCCAGCATCCACAAGATCGACGAGCACGTGCGGGTGGCCGACCTCGACCCCCTGAAGGAGATCTACCGCCGCACGCTGGAACACCTGGACCGCCTGCCGTGAAGCTGATCGCGCTGGTGGAAGAGGCGGCGGCGCGGCTGGAAGCCGCGGGCGTGGCCTATGGGCATGGCACGACGAACGCCTTCGACGAGGCGGCATGGCTGGTGCTGTGGAAGCTGGGCCTGCCGCTGGACGCGCTGGACGAGAACGCGGGGCGCGAAATCGCGCCGCAGGAACACCAGGGCGTGCAGGAGCTGCTGCAGCAGCGCATCGCCACGCGCAAGCCGGCGGCCTATCTCACCCGCGAGGCCTGGCTGCAGGGCGTTCCCTTCTACGTGGACGAGCGCACCATCGTGCCGCGCAGCTTCATCGCGGAGCTGCTGGCCGACGGCAGCATCGACGCGTGGCTGTCCGACCGCACGCGGCGCGTACTGGACCTGTGCACCGGCAACGGCAGCCTCGCCGTGCTGGCCGCGATGGCCTGGCCGGAGGTGGAAGTCGACGGCGCCGACATCTCGCCCGAGGCGCTGGAAGTCGCGCGCATCAACGTGGACCGGCACGCGCTGCAGGAGCGCGTCCGGCTCCTGCAATCCGACGGCCTGGCCGCCCTGCCCGGCCCCTACGACCTCGTCCTCTGCAACCCGCCCTACGTGAACGCGCAGAGCATGGCGCGGCTGCCGGCGGAATACCGCGCCGAGCCCGAGCTCGCGCTGGCCGGCGGCGCCGACGGCATGGACTTCATCCGCGACCTCCTGCGGGACGCGCCTTCCCGCATGACCGAGGCCGCGGTGCTGGTGCTGGAAATCGGCAACGAGCGCGAGCACTTCGAGCGCGCCTTCCCGCGGCTGGAGGCGGTCTGGCTGGAGACCAGCGCAGGCGCCGACCAGGTCCTGCTGCTCACCCGGGAGGCACTCGCCGCGGGTGGGACAATCGCGGGGTGATCCAGCTTCGCAACGTCACCCTGCGCCGCGGCGCCAAGGTGCTCCTCGACGGCGTGTCCGTCACCATCAACCCCGGCGAGAAGGTCGGCCTGGTCGGCCGCAACGGCGCCGGCAAGTCCACCCTGTTCGCCCTGCTCAATGGCAGCCTGCACGAGGATGCCGGCGACTTCTCCCTGCCCGCGCAATGGCAGCTCGCGCAGGTCGCGCAGCACATGCCGGAAACCGACGAGCCCGCCACCGCCTTCGTGCTGGACGGCGACACGCGCCTGGTGGCGCTGCGCGAGGAACTCGCGCACGCCGAAGCCTCCGGCGACGGCATCGCCATCGCCCATGCGCATTCCGACCTGGCCGATGCCGGCGCGCACGACGCCGTGCCGCGGGCGCAAGCGTTGATCCTGGGCCTGGGCTTCAAGCCGGACGAACTGCAGCGGCCGGTCTCCAGCTTCTCCGGCGGCTGGCGCATGCGCCTGCAGCTGGCGCGCGCGCTGATGGCGCCATCCGACCTGCTGCTGCTGGACGAACCCACCAACCACCTGGACCTCGACGCCCTGGTCTGGCTGGAAGGCTGGCTGCAGCGCTACGCCGGCACGCTGGTGGTGATCAGCCACGACCGCGAATTCCTGGACGCCGTGACCAACGTGACGCTGCACATCGAGCGGCAGCAGCTCACGCGCTACGGCGGCAACTACAGCGCCTTCGAGCTGCTGCGCGCGCAGCAGCTGGAGCAGCAGCAGGCGGCCTTCGCCAAGCAGCAGGACAAGATCGCGCACCTGCAGAAGTTCATAGCCCGCTTCAAGGCCAAGGCCACCAAGGCCAAGCAGGCGCAAAGCCGCGTGAAGGCGCTGGAGCGCATGGAGAAGATCGCGCCCGTGCTGGCCGACGCGGAATTCACCTTCGAGTTCAGGGAGCCGCAGAACCTGCCGAACCCGATGCTGGCGATCCAGGACGCGGCCTTCGGCTATTCGCTCCCTCCCCCTCTGGGGGAGGGTGGGGGTGGGGGCGCTCCGGCGCAGAAGACCATCCTCCAGGGCGTCAACCGCTCCGTCCTCGCCGGCCAGCGCATCGGCATCCTCGGCGCCAACGGCCAAGGCAAGTCCACGCTGGTGAAGACCATCGCGCGCACCATGCCGCCGCTGGCGGGCCGCATCACCGAGGGCAAGGGCCTGGCGATCGGCTACTTCGCGCAGCAGGAGCTGGACGTGCTGCGCCCCCAGGACACGCCGCTGGAGCACATGGTGCGCCTGGCACGCGAGCTTGCCGCGGCCACGGGCCAATCCGACCGCGAACAGGACCTGCGCAACTTCCTGGGCCAGTTCCTCTTCACGGGGGACATGGTGCAGCAGGCCGTGGGCTCCATGAGCGGCGGCGAGAAGGCGCGGCTGGTGCTGGCGATGATCGTCTGGCAGCGCCCCAACCTCCTGCTGCTGGACGAGCCGACCAACCACCTGGACCTCGCCACGCGCGAGGCGCTGTCGATGGCGCTCAACGAGTTCGAGGGCACGGTGATGCTGGTCAGCCACGACCGCGCCCTGCTGCGCGCCGTGTGCGACGAGTTCTGGCTGGTCGGCCGCGGCCGCGTCGAGCCCTTCGACGGCGACCTCGACGACTACCAGCGCTACCTGCTCGACGAGGCCAAGCGCCTGCGCGAAGTGGCGTCGACTGCGCCGGCCCCTGCACCCGCCGCCGAAACGGCGCCCCGCGGCAATCCGCAGGAGCAGCGCAAGCTGCAGGCCCAGCAACGCCAGCAGCTCGCCGCGCGCCTGAAGCCGCTGAAGAAGGAACGCGAGAAAGCCGAGCAGCGCATGGCGGCGCTGGAGGCCGAGAAGGCGCAGCTGGAAGAGAGCCTGTCCGCCGGACTACCCGCGCCCGAGATCGCGGAGACCGGCCGCCGGCTGAAGGCCGTGGGCGACGAACTCGCGGCGCTGGAGGAGCGCTGGCTGGAGCTTTCCGGCGACATCGAGGCCGCTGAACTCGCCGCGGGCGCCTAGCCGGCCGGATGTTGGCATGATGCGGGCATGGCCACGACCCTCCAGCTCGCCGCCAACCATCCCGCACTGCAGGCGGCCGTCCGCCGCTCGCGCAAGCTCCTGAACCGCCGCGCCCTCGCCGGCGCGGCCGCCAGCGCCGTGCCGGTGCCTGGGGTCAACTGGCTCGTCGACGCCACGCTGATGGCCAAGCTGGTCCCGGCCATCAGCGCGGAGTTCGGCCTGAGCCCGGAACAGATCGCGCGCCTGCCGCAGCGCAAGCGCGAGCAGATCGAGAAATCGGTGCGCGAGGTCGGCTCCATCGTGATCGGCAAGTACATCACGCGCGACCTGATCATCCGCATGGCTGCCGCCGTCGGGCGGCGCCTCACGATCCGGCAGGCGGCGAAGTACGTCCCCTTCGCGGGCCAGGCCGTGGCGGCGGCGATCGGCTACACCGCCATCCGCTACCTCGGCGAGCAGCACATCCGCGACTGCGTGGAAGTCTGCCTGCAGGCGCACCTGCAACTGCCGGCGCCGGCCGAGGAGACGGCCACCCTGCCCTCGCCATCAGCGTCCGGCTGACAAGGAGTCGCTCGGGGCGCCTATCGGCCGCGCGCTGCGGCCGGGTTGGAATGCTCCCATGCAAGCCTCCGACCTGCTCGGCTACCTCGCCGGAACCCTGACCACCGCCGCCCTGATCCCGCAGGTGTGGCGCACCTTCCGGACCAAGGACGTGAGCGGCATCTCGCTGCGCATGTACGTCGTCTTCACCACGGGCATCGCCGTGTGGCTCGCCTACGGCGTGCTGCTGGGGGAAACGCCCATGATGCTGGCCAACAGCGTCAGCCTCGTGCTGGCCTGCGCCGTGCTGGTGATGAAGCTGAAGTACGGGCGGCGCGATCCCGGCAGCGGGCACATGGCGGGGGCCTGAACGACAAAGGCCCGCTGCCTTGGGAGCAGCGGGCCCGGATCGGGTGGTAGGACGTGCAGGATTCGAACCTGCGACCAACGGATTAAAAGTCCGCTGCTCTACCAACTGAGCTAACGTCCCAACCGATTCGCTCCTGCGTGTGCAGCAGCAAAGCCGACGATTATAGCTGGATGTTTTTCGCCTTCTGGGCAGCAATCCTGTCGAGAACCCAACCGGCCGCGACCTGCCCGAAAGTGGCCGTGACGCTCACCACCGATCCATAGCCATGGCAGTTGAGCGAGCCGTCGCCCTCGATGGCACACGACGGGTCGGGGGGAGCGACGGCCTCGCGGCTGAAGACGCAGTTCACGCCGATGCGCTTGCCCTCCCTGGGCGCGCCATGGAACTTGCGCAGGCGGTAGCGCAGCTGCGCCAGCAGCGGGTCGTGCGTGGTGTGCGCGAGGTCGTCCAGGTCCACGCGGTGCGCGAGGCGCTTGCCGCCGGCGGCGCCGCAGGCGATGAACAGCACCTTGTTCCGCCGTGCCCAGTCGGCCATGGCGGTCTTGGCCTTCACCTCGTCGCAGGCGTCGATGACCGCGTCCACGCCGGCGGGCAGCAGCTGCGGCCAGTTGGCGGGCTCGACGAATTCCTCCACCGCGTGCACGGTGCATCCGGGATGGATCTGCGCGATGCGCTCGCGCATGGCGAGCACCTTCGCCTGGCCCACCGTGCTGTCCAGCGCGTGGATCTGGCGGTTGATGTTGGATTCGGCGACGTGGTCCAGGTCCACCAGCGTCAGCGCGGCGACGCCGCTGCGCGCCTGCGCCGCCGCGGCCCAGGAGCCGACGCCGCCGATGCCGACGACGGCCACGTGCGCGCGGCGGATCGCCGCGGCGCCCGCCATGCCGTAGAGGCGTTCCAGGCCGCCGAAGCGGCGCTGCAGGTCCGCGGCCTCGTCCAGGTGCGTCATGCGCGCCCGGGTGCCGTCAGCGCAGGCGGGCGAGGCGCTCGCGCGCGGCGCTGGCCGCTTCCGACTGCGGGTAGGCCTTCACCAGGTCGTCGAGCGTGCGGCGCGCGCTGGCGTTGTCCTTCAGCTCGATCTGGCAGTTGGCGATCGACAGCACCGCCTCGGGCGCGCGCGGATGGTCCGGCGCCTGCTGCAGCAGGGCGCGGAAGTTCGCGATGGCGCCGCGGTAGTCGCGGTTCGCGTACTGCGCGTTGCCCAGCCAGAACAGCGCCGTGGGCTTGTAGCCGCTGGACGGGTACTGCTTCACGAAGCCGGCGAAGGCCGACTGCGCGGCCACGAAGTCGCCCTTGCGGAAGGCGGCGAGCGCCGCCTCGAAGGCGGCCTGCTCCGCGGGATCGGCCGTGAACTCGCGGCCGTCCATGGTGACCGTGACCGGCTCGAAGCGGCGCAGGCGCTCGTCCACGCCCTGCGCGATGTCGCGCTGGCGCTGCTGCACCTCGGAGAGGTTGCGCGCGATTTCCTCGTCGCTGCCGCGCATGCGCGCGATCTCCGCGCGCAGCATCTCGATCTGGTTCTGCAACTCCAGCAGGCTGCGGCGCAGCGCGGCGTTCTCCTCGTTGGCGCGCTGCAGGTTCTCCAGCATCACGCGCTGCTGGTCGACGCGCTGGCGCAGGTCCAGGATGGCCCGGCGCGCCTCGTCGTCCGAGAACAGCGCGTGCGCCGGCCCCGCCGCCAGCAGCGCCGCGGCGAGCGCCGCCGCGAGCACCGAACGTTGCATGGCTTTCATCGGTAGCTGATCTCGGCGCGGCGGTTCTGCGACCAGGCGCTCTCGTCACCGCCCGGCGCGGCCGGCTTTTCCTCGCCGAAGCTCACGGCCTCGATGCGGGAATCGGGCACACCCAGCAGCGTCAGGGAGCGGCGCACGGCTTCGGCACGGCGCTGGCCCAGGGCCAGGTTGTATTCGCGGCCGCCGCGCTCGTCGGTGTGGCCTTCGATCACGACGTTGCGGTTGTTCGACTTGAGGAAGCGCGCGTGCGCATCGATCAGGGACTGGTACTCCGGCTTCACGACGTTGCTGTCGTACTCGAAGTAGATGATCCGCGACACGTTGGCGGGGCCCTGGGCGGTGCCGGCCGAGGGGTCCACCTGCACGGGCTGCACGCCGCGGCTGCTGGCATCGCCGGCGCCGGGGCCGGTGCCGGGCGTGACGGCGGCACCGGTGCGGTCGTCCACCGGGACTTCGTCGAGCTTCACGCCGCTGGCGCAGCCAGCCAGGGTGGCCGCCACGGCGACGGCCAGGAACACACGCTTCATCATTCGAAAAACCTCCTGAGGATCAATGGGGGTGGTGCGCCTCAGCGCTGGAACGGGCCCCAGTCGGGCTCGCGGATGTCGCCGCCCCGTCCGGGCAGGCGGGCCTTGATCTTGCCGTCGAGGGTGGTGGTCATCAGTGCGTCGCTGCCGCCCTGGCGGGTGGCATAGATGATGAGCCGGCCGTTCGGCGCGAAGCTCGGGCTCTCGTCGGCGGTGGTCTCGGTCGGCGACGTGACGTTGCCGGTGGCCAGTTCCATCACCTGCAGCTTGAAGGCGCCGCTGATCCGCGAAATGTAGGCCAGCCATCGGCCGTCGGGACTCAGTGCCGGCGAAATGTTGTAAGACCCTGTAAAGGTGACGCGCTGCGCATCGCCGCCGCCCGCGGGCATGCGGTAGATCTGCGGCGCGCCGCCACGATCGCTCACAAAGTAGATGCTGCGGCCGTCGGCCGAGTACAACGGCTCGGTGTCGATGCCGGAGGACTGCGTGAGGCGGCGTGCCTCGCCGCCGGTGGCCGCGATCGTGTAGAGCTGCGAGCCGCCGTCGCGCGTGAGCGTGACGGCCAGCGTGCGGCCGTCGGGCGACCACGCGGGCGCGCTGTTGGAGCCACGGAAGTTGGCGATCAGGCGGCGGTTGCCGCTGGCGATCTCGTGCACGTAGACGACCGGCTTGCGCGACTCGAAGGACACGTAGGCGAGCTGCCGGCCGCTGGCGGACCACGCCGGCGAGATGATCGGCTCGTTGCTCGCCAGCGCCGACTGCGCGTTCTCGCCGTCGGCATCGGCCACCCAGAGGTTGTAGCGCGGGCCGGCCTTCGTGACGTAGGCGATGCGCGTGGAGAAGACGCCCTTCTCGCCCGTCAACCGCTCGTAGATCATGTCGGCGATGCGGTGCGCCGCCAGGCGCAGGTCGCCCGCGGCCACCACGAAGCCGTCGGCCGCGAGGCTCTCGCCGCGCACCACGTCCCAGAGGCGGAAGCGCACGTCGTAGCGGCCGTCGGCCAGGCGCGAGGCGCTGCCCACGGCCAGCGAATCCGCCGTGCGCATGCGCCAGGGCGCGAGGTCGGGGCGGCTGGTCTCGTCCAGGCCGGCGCCGGCGCTGCCGTCGACGGCGCGGAACATCCCGCTGCGTTCCAGGTCGGCCTGCACGATGGAGGCGATCTTCTGCGGGAGTTCGGCCTCGCCGCGGAAGGGCGCGATGGCGATGGGCAACTGCGTCAGGCCGACGCCCGTCACCTCCACGCGGAACTGGGCCAGCGCCGGGCCGAAGGCGGCGGCGCCGAGGAAGGCCGCCAGCTCGCGGCGGCGCCAGAGTGCTCGATCAGACATGCTGCGGGGTCTCTCCTTGTCGTTCGTGGTTCCGGGCAAGCATGTTAAGGCCCATCCTTGCCCGGAGGCCGGCTCAGCAGCCAAAGTTTCAGGTACTTGTAATAGGTTCCTTCGGCGATGGACAGGGCCAGCACCAGGCCCATGCGGCCGTCGCGCCAGCCGCCGCGCAGCAGGTAGGTGCGCACGAAGGCCCACCCGCCCCGCATCAGCGCGCCGCCCAGGGAGCTGCGCCGGCCCTGGCGGAACATGCCCTCGGCGGAGGCGCTGGAATAGCGATTGAGCTTCTCGAGCATGCTCTCCAGGTCCGGATAGGTGGCATGCAGCAGGTCGCTGCGCAGCTGCCCGGGGGGCGCCGCGGTGACCAGGCGCTCGTGCACCAGGTCGTCGGAAAAACGCGCCTTGCCGCGGCGGAACAGGCGCGCCACGCGGTCCGGGTACCAGCCCGAATGCAGGATGTCCTGGCCGCAGAAGCTGGAGCGCCGCGGCAGCGACCAGGTGTCGGGCCCCGCGCCGTCGTCCTTCGCCACGACCGCGAGGATCTCCTCGCGCAGCTCGGGAGAGACGCGCTCGTCGGCGTCGAGCGAGAGCACCCACGGCTCGGTGGCGAGGTCGAGGGCGCGGTTCTTCTGCGGCCCGAAGCCCGGCCAGTCGGGCGTGACCAGCACGCGGGCGCCGGCGGCGCGCGCCAGCGCCACGGTGGCGTCGGTGCTGCCGCTGTCCACCACCACGATTTCGCGCGCGAAGGCCACCGATGCGAGGCACTCGCGGATGTTCGCTTCCTCGTTGCGGGTGATGAGGATGACGCTCAGTGGCGCCAGGCTCGGCGGGCCCCCCGCCGATTCGCTGGATAATCCACGCATGAACTCGGATTATGCCCGCGGCCCCTCCCGTGACTGAGACCACCTCCGGCGCACCGGCCGCAGCCGCGGCGGGCGCGCCGACCGCGCCCGCCGGCTCCATCGTCGCCCGCATCCAGCGGATCCTCCCCTACATCCAGCACGTGCGCAGGCTCTGGCTGGTGGTGCTCGCCGCCACCATCGTCGGCGCCGCCACGGAGCCGGCCATTCCCGCCCTGATGAAGCCGCTGCTCGATCGCGGCTTCGAGAAGGGCGGCATCGACCCCTGGATGGTGCCGGTCTTCCTGCTGGGACTGTTCGCCATCCGCGGCTTCTCCGGCTTCGTCGCCGACGTGGCGCTGGCCAAGATCGCCAACGAAGGCATGTTCTCGCTGCGCCAGGCGCTGTTCGGGCGCCTGCTGGACGCGCGCATGGACCTGTTCACGCGCGAATCGGCCAGCTCGCTGTCCAACAGCATCGTCCACGAGGTGCAGAACGGCTTCAACATGCTGGTGGGCGCGCTCACCGGCATGGTCAAGGACAGCCTCGCGGTGGTCGCCCTGCTCGGCTACCTGCTGTGGCTGAACTGGCAGCTGACGATGATCGTGCTGGTGATGGCGCCGGCCGTGGCCTGGCTGATGCGCACGGCCTCGCGCCGGCTGTACCGCCTGGCGCGCAGCAGCCAGGAAGCGACGATCGACCTCGCCTACGCGGTGGAGGAGAACGTGCTGGCCAATCGCGTGGTACGCCTGCATGCCGCGCAGGCCGAGCAGGCCGGCCGCTTCCGCCAGCTGAGCCTCGCCCTGCGGCGCCTGGCGATGAAATCGGCGATCGCCTCGGCGCTGCTCACGCCGACCACGCACATGATGGCCGCCGCCGCCCTGTCGGTGGTGATCAGCATCGCGCTGTGGCAAAGCGGCGGCGACATGACGGTCGGCTCCTTCGCTGCCTTCGTGGCCGCGATGCTGATGCTGATCGCGCCCGTGAAGCGCCTGTCCGAGCTGGCCAACCCGCTGGCGCGCGCCCTCGCCTCCCTGGAGCGCTCCTACGACCTGGTGGAGAAGACCCAGCCGGAATCGGGCGGCAGCTACGCGCCCGCGCGCGCCGAGGGACGCATCGAGTTGCGCAACGTCGCGGTGACCTATCCCGGCGCGAGCCGCCCTGCCCTGAACCGTTTCTCGCTCGCGGTGGCGCCCGGCGAGATCATCGCGCTGGTGGGTCCCTCCGGCTCCGGCAAGACGACGCTGGCCAACCTGCTGCCCCGCTTCGTGGAGCCTTCGGGCGGCGAGGTGCTGCTGGACGGCCATGCCCTGCCCGATTGGGAGTTGCAGGCGCTGCGCCGGCAGTTCGCGATGGTGAGCCAGGACGTCGTGATGTTCAACGACACGCTGGCCGCCAACGTCGCCCTGGGCCACGAGGTGGACCGGGAGCGCGTGAAGCGCGCGCTCGAGGCAGCCTACCTGACGCCCCTCGTCGACCAGCTGCCGCGGGGCCTGGACACCATGATCGGCCACAACGCGGCCAAGCTCTCGGGCGGCCAGCGCCAGCGCCTCGCGATCGCGCGGGCGCTGTACAAGGACGCGCCCATCCTGATCCTCGACGAGGCAACCTCCGCGCTGGACACCGAGTCGGAGCGGCTCGTGCAGGAGGCGCTGAACACGCTGATGGCCGGGCGCACCACGCTGATCATCGCGCACCGCCTCTCCACCATCGAACACGCCGACCGCGTCGCGGTGCTGGACCAGGGCGAGCTCGTCGAAAGCGGCACCCACGAGGAGCTGCTCGCCCGCGGCGGCATCTACACGCGGCTGCACGCGCTGCAGTTCGGGCCGCGATGACATCGTCCGTGGCGATGCAGGCGGCGGGCACGGAGCCCCGCTGGTGGCGCATGGCGGTGGGCTGCGCCCTCGGGTCGTACGCCTTCTTCGCGGCCTTCTCCTCCGCCGGCGTCGCGATCTCGCTGGCGGCGATGTTCATGCTGGTGCTGCTGCGGCCTTCGGTGTTCCTGCGGGCGCGACCCTGGCGAGAGCCGGCGCTGCTGCTCGGGCTGGCGCTGTTCGCATGGATCGCGACGCACACGCTGGTCACGAGCGGCTTCGCCACCACCGCCAGCAAGCTGGTCAACAAGTACCACGAGCTGCTCTTCGCCCCGATGGTGATGGTGCTGCTGCGCGATCCCGCGCACCGGCGCCTGTTCCTGCGCTGGCTGTGCGCCGGCGCGGTTCTGGTGGCGCTGGCGTACTGGGTGATGAGCCTGCCCGTGCTGGAGGGGCACCGGGCCCTGCAGGACGACTTCCTCCTGCGCCGCATCTCCGCCGGCTTCGCGCTCACCGTGACCGCGTTCCTCGCCCTGCTGCAGGCGCGGCGCGCGCCGCATCCGCTGGCCTGGCGGCTCGTGGCCGTCTTCCTGGCCGGCACCGTGCTGTTCGCGATGGAGGGCCGCACCGGCCACCTGCTGGTGATCGGGCTGGCCGCCTATGCCGCCTGGCTGCACGCGCCCGGCCGCTGGCGCTGGGCCGCGCTGGTGGCGGCGCCGCTGCTGGTGCTGGCGCTCGGGCTCAGTTCGGACCGCGTGCAGAAGCGCCTGGCCGAGACGATGCAGCCGGCGCAGGTGATCAAGCCGCAGGCCGCACCGGACTCGACGCTGATCCGGCGCGAGTTCAACACGCTGGCGGCCGACCTCGCGCGCAAGCACTGGCTGGCCGGTGCGGGCTATGCCAACTTCTCCACCGAGCATGCGCAGGCGGCGCGCGAGCGCTACGGCAGCGACCCGCAGCGCCGGCACTACCTGCACTTCAACTGGATCCACACGCCCAATCCGCACAACGAGTACGCGATGCAGCTGATCAGCGGCGGCATCGTGGCGCTCGGCCTCTTCGTGGCCTGGCTGCTCGCCACCCTGCGCGCCGGCCTGAAAACGCCGGATCCGACCGGGCCGATGCTGGTGGGCGCCGCCGCCGCCTATGCGGTCGGATGCGCCGTCAACTCCATGCTGATGGACTTCGTGGAAGGGCATTTCTACATGGGCGTGCTGGCCCTGCTGCTGGCCGACCGGCGCTGGCCGGCGCCCGCGCTGGCGCAGGCGCCGGTGCGGCGCGTGCTGGTCGTCACCACGCGGCAGATCGGCGACGTGCTCCTGACCACGCCGCTGCTGCGCGCGGCGCGCGCGCGCTGGCCGCAGGCGCGGATCGAGGTGCTCGGCATCGAGCGCAGCCTCGGCATGCTGCAGGGCAACCGCGATGCCGACGCCCTGGTCGAGATCCCGGCCCGACTCGGTCCGCGCGCGGGATTGGCGCTGGCGATGCGCCTGTGGCGGCGCTACGACCTCGCCCTGGTCACCGACGCGGGCGACCGTGCCCACGTGCTGGGCTGGGTCGCCGCTGGCATCCGCAGCGGCATCGTGCCCGAGGCGGGCGGCAGCAACTGGTGGAAGCGGCGTCTGCTTTCACACGTGGTGGTTGCCGCCGGCGATCGCGGCAGCGTGCATTCGGTGCAGGAGAAGCA
>JAEZEB010000002.1 GCA_023438115.1 Pseudomonadota bacterium
GCCGCGCCTGCGCTACTGGGAGGGCGCGTCCCTGAACCAGTCCGATCCAGCCCGGGCGCGACAAGTGCTGGCCGGCGCGGAACAAGCCTTCGCCGCCGCCGGCGACGACTTGCACCGCCTGCTGGCGATGGCCGCGATCGTCGAGAGCTGTTTCTACGAATGGTCGGACTTCCAAGAGCTGCCGGCCTGGGCGGCACGGATGGCGCAGGTCCTGCAGGGCCTCGACGCGGACACGCTGGATCCGCAGGCGGACGCGCTCGTCCACTCGCGCCTGGCGCTGGCGCTCTCGTTCACGGATCCGGACGCGCCGCTGCTGCCGGCGTGCGCGGCCCGCGCGTTGCGCGCACTGCCGAACGTGCCCTCGGCGGCGGACCGCCTCGCCGCCGCGGCATTCCTGATGATCTACCTGAACTGGGGCGACAAGCTCGCGGCGCGCGAACTGGCGGTGGCGCTGGCCCCCCTGGTGGACGATCCGACCATCGCTCCCTTCCATCGCATCTCCTGGTGCCGGTCGGTGGCGTACCGCCACCAGTTCGACGGCCGCTTCGCGGCCGCGGAGGAAACCATCGCGAAGGCGCACCACCTCGTCGATGCGTTCGGGCTGGAGCACATGCGCTTCCAGCTGCACTTCCGCAGCGCTCTCAACCTGCTGTGCACGCGGGAGCCGCAGCACGCGGTGGAACTGCTGCAGGCCATGCGCGGGATGCTGGCGCCGTCGCGCAAGCTCGAACTGGTTTACGTGCGCATCCTGGAGACGAGCTACCTGGCACAGACCGGCGCTGCGGCCGGCGCGCTGCAGGCGGCACAGGACGCGGTACGGGTCGGCGCCGAGGCACGGCTCACCGCCACGACGCGCTGGCAGATCGCCATGCTCCTGGCGTACTGCCATGCGCAGGTGGACGATTTCGAGGCGGCGCTGGCGTGGTCGTCACGTGCCGTGGCGGCCGCCTACGGCCCGGAGAAGGCCGCCGCCGGCGAGGAGGCCGGCGTGCTGCGCGCGTACATCGACCTGCGCCGGGGAGAGGTGCCGCAGATCGATGTGCTGTTGCAGGGCATGCTGCGCGGCCAGCGCGAACGCGAAGCCGGCTTCCCGATGCTGCTGCGGCTGGTCCCGCGCATCGCCCAGCCGCTGCTGGCGCTGGCACTGCGCGAGGGGCTGCATGTCGAGCACGTGCGCCACATCATCGTGCGCTACACGTTTCCGCCGCCGGACCGCTGCACGCCGGAATGGCCCTGGCCCATCGCGGTGCGGGCCTTCGGCGGCCTGGCCCTCACCTTCCACGGCACCGCATTCGAGCCCGGCGGCAAGGCGCAGAAGCGCCCTCTCCTGCTGCTCAAGGCCCTGCTGGCCGCGGGCGACGCGGGCAAGGCGCAGGGCGTGCTGGCGGCGCAGCTGTGGCCCGAGGTCGACGATCCGAAAGCCTCCCTCAACGTCACCATCCACCGGCTGCGCAAGCTGCTGGGAGACGAGAAGGCCGTCACCGTCATCGGCGGCAAGGTCCTGCTGCACGCGGAACACGTCTGGACGGACGTCCGCGCGCTGGCCCAGGCCTGCGCCGACGTGGACACCCTCGCGGGCACTTCGCCGGACGCGGCCTCGCTGCGCCACCTGGCCGGCACGCTGCTGGCCCTGTACCGCGGTCCCTTCTGCGCCGACGATGAGGAGCCCTGGCTGGTGGCCCCGCGGGAGGCCTGGCGTCGGCGCTTCCTGGCCGCCGTGGCGCAGCTGGCGGGGCTGCTGGAGGATGCCGGCGAGTGGACGGCCGCGCAACGCCTGCATGAGCGCTCCCTGGAAGCCGAGCCGCTGGCGGAGACGGCCTACCGCGGATGGATGCGCTGCGCGCACGCGCAGCACGATCCCGCCGCGGCGTTCAGCGCCTACCGCCGGTGCCGGGACATCCTCTCCATCGTCCTGGGTCGGGCGCCTTCGGCGGAAACGGAAGCGCTGGCCCAGGAGCTGGGCCTCACATCAAGGCAAGCTGCGTAAGGAAATGCGCCCTCGCGGGCCCGCCGCGCGCGGCGCGCGCCACAATGCCGGAGATGCACCGCCGCCTGTTCCTGGCCGGCCTCGGCTGCTGGCCCGCCGTGCGCACGCATGCCGCCACGGACGATGCCCGCCCACACCACAAGATTTCCGCCGCCACGCTGTTCGATGCGCTGTCGGAGCGCTTTCCCATTCGCGCCGGCTTCGGTCCCCTGCTGCAACTGCAGGTGGATGCGCAGCAGCTGTTGCTGCAACCCGCGCGCAACCGGCTCGGCGCTTCGCTGTCGGGAAAGCTCGACGGCCTGCAGGCCGGCTCCGCCACGCGCGGCGAGGTGGACCTTGTTTTCGCGCTGCGTTATGAACCTTCCGACCGGACGCTGCGCGCACACCAGGCCGAAGTGCTGGACGTGCGCTGGCCCGGGCTGGCGGCGGAGTCGCTGCAGCCCTTGCGTTCGCTTCTGCGCGAGATGGCGCAGCACGTCGGCGAGGTGGTGCTGCACAAGCTGGAGCCGGGGGACCTTGCGCTGGCGGACACGATGGGGCTCGAGCCGCAGGAGCTGCGAGTCGAGGACGACGGGTTGATGGTGTTCTTCGGGCCGAAGGCGCGGTCTTGAGTTCGGAACGTCGGGGTTCGGGCTTCGCCGCTCACCGCCGACCTACGAACACCAGTCGGCGGGGACCTGGCGCTGGCGGAGTGTTTTTCGGGGCGAAGGGGCGGACTTGAGGTCGGGACGTCGGGGTTCGGGCTTCGCCGCTCACCACCGACCTACGAACACCCGCCCCTCGTAGGTCGGTGGTGAGCGCGCGCAGCGCCGAACCCCGACATCACCCCCACTCAAACCACCGCGTACTTCAACACCGCCATGAAATGGCACCCGCTCGCCGCCAGCACCAGCAGGTGCCACACGAAATGCCCATAAGGGATGCGGTCGTCGAAGTGGAAGACGCCCGCCCCCACCGTGTACAGCACGCCGCCCGAGACGATCAGCGCCAGTCCATCGCGCGGCATGGCGCTCATCAACGGCTCCAGGAGAAACACCGACAGCCATCCCAGCCCCAGATAGACCGCCGTCGACAGTACCGGGTGATTCAGCCGGTTCGCGCACTTGGCCACCGTGCCCACCGTCGCGACGAGCCACACGAACCCCAGCAGCCAGTAGCCGCCCTGCTCCGCCAGGCTGCCCAGCATGAAGGGCGTGTAGGTCCCCGCGATGAACAGGAAGATCGCCGCGTGGTCCAGGCGGCGCAGCAGGTCCTTCAGCGGGCCGCGCGGCAGCCAGTGGTAGGCCGCGGACACCGAGAAGAGCAGGATCATCGAGGCGCAGTACACGGCGGCCGCGAGCGCCTGCGTGGTGCCGGCCGCCAGCGCATTGCCGATCAGCTGCGGGCTGAACCAGGCCGCCACCACCGCGCCGAAGCCGTGGCTCAGCGAATTGGCGATCTCCTCGCGCTGGGACTGGGGACGACAGGCTGCGGCCACTGACACGAACTTCTCCCTTGGTGGAGACATCTTCGTGCGGGCGGCGCGCCCGTCTCGTCAGCGCGACGAGCCTGGCCAGGTCGGAAAAGCGCGGGCTGGCGCGTCAGGACGCGGGCCGCTCGGGTTCCCGGATCAGGCCCGGGATGACGCATCGGCTCGCCACGCCGGGTGCCGCCGCGAATCAGCTCAGGCCCAGGCCGGCGAAGGTGCTCAGGTCGGCGGAAGCGGAGGGCGCGAGCGTCAGCGAGGCCTGGCGCACGGTTTCGTCCTCCAGCTCGGTGGCGAGCAGGGCATCGGGCGCGTGCTCGGCGATCTGTTCGGCCAGCAGCGCATAGCTCTGCGCGCACAGCACCACCGTGCCCGGCACGGCCTGCGCCAGCGCCGCTTCGGCGAGTTCGATCGCGTTGCCCACCACCAGGCGCTTGGCGCCGTCGGCGGCCTCATAGCAGGCTTCCGTGCACATGGCCGTGGTGAGCGCGCTGCGCACGCGCTGGCCCAGCCGCTGCAGCACCAGCGCACCATGCAGCGCCGCGGCCGGCTTGTCGAATGCGAGCACCAGTTCCGCCGCGCTCGAGGGTTGCAGGTTCGCGCCCAGGTGCTCGGCCAGCAGCCGCGCCTCCTCCTCGCTGAAGGACGCCAGCGGCGCGTCGCTCACCAGCAGCGTGTAGTGCCTCGCCTGGAAACGCAGCGTCGAAGCGGCGGCGCCCAGGAAGGCCTCGCGCCAGGCGGGTACGCCCACGTGCCGCAGGATGCGCTGCGACAGGACCTCGCGCATCGGGCTGTCGGCCGGATTGCTACTTCCCGATACTTCTGCTTGCTGCATTGAGACATCCTCTGCGGCGCGCCCTCGCGGGCTGGGTGGGAGGCGCTGGTTGCGCCTGAATGTTTCAAATTGTTCATATTGCGCCGCGATGAGGCAACAAGCGATCTTCTGCGTGGACACGCCGGAAAATCCTGTAAGCCATAGGGCCCCAAAGAAGGCGCCCGGACGCAGCAGCCACAATAGGGCAGCGTGAACGAAACACTCGTCGTCCTCGGCGCGGACTGGTATTGGGAGCAGGATGCGTCGCACCGCTTCTCCGTGATCCGCTCGCCCAGCCTGCCCGGACGCGGCTTCAGCGTCGCGACGCTGGGCCGCGCACGCTGGGAACTCGAGGGCGCGGAAGCGCTGACCATGACCTGGGAGGAGCACCGCGCCCAGCTCTCCGCCCACCTGCCCTTCCACGATTTCCAGTTCGTGCGCGTGATGGAAGGCGAGCGGCGCTGCCTCTCGGCCTCGGGCGAGCCGATGTTCGATGGCGACGGACGCTTCCTCGGCTACCGCGGGACCACGCGCGACATCACGCAGCACTGGACGCAGCGCGCGCAGCTGGACGAGGCGCGATCGCTGATCGGCGTGGCCGCGGTGCTCGGCCGCTTCGGCGCCTGGTCGGTGGATGTCGCCACCGGGCAGATCCGGTGGACCGAGCAGGCGCGCGCGCTGTACGAACTGCCCCTGCGGCCCGAGACCAGCCTGGAGCTGGCCGTGGGCAGGTATGCGCCGCAGGACCGCGGTCGCCTGATGGAGGCCTACGAACGCTGCGTGCGCGACGGCACGCCCTACGACCTGGAGCTGCAGGCGTTCACGGGCTCGGGGCGGCCGCTGTGGGTGCGCGTGATCGGCGTGGCCGTGCGCGACGCCGACGGCCGCGTGGTGCGCGTGCAGGGCGCGGTGCAGGACATCGACGCCAGCAAGGCCGCCGCCGATGCGCACCGCGAGCTCGCCGAGCGCTTCCGCGCGATGAACGAGGCGCTGGAGCAGCGCGTGCGCGAGCGCACCGAGGACCTGCAGCGCCTGAACGAGGAGCTGTCCGCCTTCACGCTGGCCGTGGCGCACGACCTGCGCGCGCCGCTGGCCGGCGTGTCCGGCTTCGTGCGCGCGGCGGCCGAGCGGCTGGGCGACGGCGTCGACCCGCTGGTCCTGCACTACCTCGCGCGCGCCGAAGCCGGCGCCGCGCGCATGGAAGACCTGCTCGCCGGCCTCATGTCGCTGTCGCAGATCGGCCGCGACGAGCTGGTGCGCCAGCCCGTGGATTTGTCCGCGGTCGCGCGCGAAGTGCTGGAAGCCTTGCGTGCCGCGCAACCCGAACGCCGCGTCGTGGCGCACGTGCACGAAGGCTTGCGGACGCATGCGGACCGGCGCCTGCTGCGCACGCTCATGGAGAACCTGGTGGGCAACGCGTGGAAGTTCTCGGCGCAGCGCGACCCCGCGCAGCTGGAGATCGGGTGTGGCGCCGACGGTGCCTTCTTCGTGCGCGACAACGGCGCGGGCTTCGACATGGCGCA
This sequence comes from Pseudomonadota bacterium, assembly GCA_023438115.1. Lineage (GTDB taxonomy): Bacteria > Pseudomonadota > Gammaproteobacteria > Burkholderiales > Burkholderiaceae_C > Ramlibacter. The sequence continues at coordinate 5,790 of JAEZEB010000002.1, forward strand.
CGCGCATGCGCTCTTCGCGCCCTTCCGCCGCCTGCACGATCCTGCCGAATTCCCCGGCGTCGGCATCGGCCTGGCGAGCACGCGGCGGGTGGTCGAACGGCACGGCGGCCGCATCTGGGCCGAGTCCGCGCCCGGCGCCGGCGCGGTGTTCCGCTTCACCCTCGCGCCGCAGCGCTGAGACGCCTCAGGGCTGCATCAGCTGCTGCAGCGTGCGCTGGCCGACGCGGCGCGCCGGCGGCAGGCCGCGGGCGATGAACTCCTTCTCGATCGCATCGCGCGTGCGGCGGCCCATCACGCCGTCGGCGGTCACGCCCGCGTGGCCCCGCTCCGCGAGCCAGGTCTGCAGCGCACGCACCTGCGCACGCGACAGGCCGGGATCGTCCGTCGGCCAGGGCGTCACGAAGTCGCGGCCGCCGGCGATCTTGTTGGCGAGCAGCGCGACCTCCATCGCGTAGCGCACCGAACGGTTGTAGCGCAGGATGGTGTCGAAGTTGCGCGTGACCAGGAAGGCCGGACCCGGCAGGCCGACCGGCAGGAAGGGATAGACCTCGGGATCGGCCACCGTCCGCTTCGGTCCTTCCACCGGCAGTTCGCGCCAGCCTGCGGCCACCCACTCGGACAGCTTGCGCGCGCGCGATTGCTGGCGGATGGATTCGCCGTTGGTGGCGAAGGTGGCCTGCTCCGCCGCGGGCACCTCGACCTCGATGTACACCGGCTCGCCCATGCGCCAGCCGCCGCGCTGCTTGAGGTGGTTGGCCGTCGAGGCCCAGGCATCCGCTTCGGAATTGACGATGTCGGCCATGCCGTCGCCGTCGCCGTCCACCGCGATCAGCTCGAAGGTGTCGGGCACGAACTGGGTGCGGCCGAAGGCGCCGGCCCACGAGCCCTGGAAGGATTCGGGACGGATGCGCTCGTCGCGCAGCATGCGCACGGCGGCGAAGGCGCGCTCGCGCGCGGCGCAGGGACCGGTCTCGGGACAGGGACGCAGGCAGGCGAGAGACAGCGTCGAATCCAGCACCGGGATGCGGCCGCCGGCCGGCCCGTAGTTCGTCTCGATGCCGTAGATGGCGACGATGATCTCCCTGGGCACGCCGAACTGCGCCTCGATGCGCTGCAGCACGTCGCCCGCGCGCGCGAGGATCGCGCGGCCCTGCTGCACGCGGTCTTCGTCGGTGACGGCGGCGAGCTCGTCCCACCAGAAGGTCGGCTCGCCCGCCTGCACCAGCAGCGACTGGCGCACGCGGTCGTCGTAGCGCGCGGTGCCGGCGATGCGCTCGAAGTCGGCGCGCGACAGCGGCTTGCCGGCGCGATCCGTCTGCGTGGCAAGGGTTTGCACGCAGGCGGAGAACTGCTCGGGCGTCAGCGGCTCGGCCAGCGGTGCCTGGGCGACAGCAAGGAGAGGGGCCGCGGTGAACAGCGCGGCCAGGAAGTTGCGGATGCGGTGCATGGCCCAGTATAGGAATCGCCGGCTTGCAACGGGGCCCGTTGCAAGCGCCCGCAGGCGTAGCGCTCAGGCAGCCGCCACGCCGCTTTCCTGTGCCGGCTCGACCACGCCGGGCGCGCTCCCGTCCTCCGCCGTGCCCGCGGGCTCGACGAAGCGGAAGGCGCGCTGCGTGCGCGGCGACATGCGCGCCAGCGTGCCGTCCAGCGCGGCCAGCAGTTCCTCGGCCGGCGCATGGTGCTCGTTGAGCACCAGCGCGGCGATGTGGAAATGCAGCACCACGTCGCCCGGCCGGCCGGGCTCTTCCATCAGGCCGGCCGCCACCAGGCGCGAAGCCACGCTGGTCATGGGCCGGCGCATGGCCACGCCCTCGAGGATCAGGCCGAAGCGGTTCTCGCCCAGGCGCGCGGTGGTGTCCACGTCGCGCACCAGGCGGCGCAGCTTGATCACCGCGCGCAGCAGCGCTTCCTCCGCCGCCTCGGCGCCACGCGTCTTCTGGATCCAGCCGTGGTTCGTGAGTTCGATGACCGCCACCGCCGCGCCTTCGCCGCGCCGCTGGTAGCGGGCGATCGCCTGCCGCAGGCGCGCGATGAAGGGCTCGCGCTTCATCAGGCCCGTCAGCGCGTCCAGGCTCGCCGCCGCCTGCCGCCGCAGCTCCACGCTGCGCCGCTCCTGCGAGCGGCTGTCCAGCGCCGCGAACAGCAGCGGCACGCCCAGCGCGAGCGCCACGACCAGGCCGTACTCGGTGAGCCAGGAGGATGTGAGCCAGCCGCCGGCACGGCCCAGGCCGGCGAGCACGGCGATGGAACTCGGCACGACGGCCAGCAGCAGCCACAGCCCCACCGGGTCGCCACGCCGCCAGGTGAGGATCGCCGCGCAGAGGCACAGCGCGCATACCGCCGGCATCTGCACGGCCAGCAGCACCACGCCGATCTCGCGCGACACGAAGACGAAGGCGATGGAGAAGGCCAGCCCGGTCCAGGCGAACAGGTACAGCCAGCCGGCGATCCAGCGGATGCGCGTGCGCACCGCGCCCAACCGCGCGACGATGCGCGCCGTGAGCGCCGCCGCCAGCAGCGCGAGGCCGCCCGGCGCGGAATCCGTCCAGCCGACGGCGTCGCCCCACAGCAGGTGTCCGGCCACGCCGGTGAAGGCCGCCAGCGCCAGCATCGTCACCAGCGCGTGCAGCGCATACCAGCCGTAGAGCGCATCGCGCAGGCGCCACGCGCGCAGCAGCGACGCGGCCAGCAGCAGCGCGAGTGCGCCCAGGCTCAGGCCCAGCGCCATGTATTCGAGCAAGGCGTGGCGATGGTGCTCCTGCGTCGTCGTCAGTCGCAGCGGCAGGCTCAGCGGCGTGGCATGCCGCACCTCGACGTAGACATCGGCCGGCGCGCCGGCGCGCAGCTGCAGGGGGAAGACGGGATAGCGCCCCGGCTGCGGCCATTCGCGCATGGCGATGGCATCGCCGGCGGCGTGGGCCACCCAGCGGCCGGAGGCGTCCTGCTGGTGCACGGTGACGTGGTCCACCACGGACAGCGGCACCTCCAGCTGCCAGTGCGCCGCGTCCGTCGCGGCGGTGCGCAGGCGCAGCTTCAGCCACAGCGCCTGGCCCGGCGCGAAGGGAACCGGTTGCTCCAGCGACAGCCGCTGCAACGGCAGGCGTCCATCGCGCACCGCGGCCAGCCCGCCTGCGGCCTGCGGGCCGAACCAGGCCAGCACGGGCGGTCGGCGCAGCGGGGCGGCGTCCAGCCACACCTCCGTGACGGTGGACATTGCCATCCCCGGCGGCACCCCGAGCACGAGGAGGACGAACGCGAGCAGCGCGGCGCCCGCGCGCCACGTGCGGCTACAGCGTTCTTTTCTTCCTCCCACGCGCTCGCCTCCAGGACCCGGTGGCCGCAGCCCCAGCGGGGCGCATGAAAGGGTTTGTAACGGAGTCCTGCCGGCCCGGCAACCAAGGCGTTGCGCGCCCGCCGCAGGTGTTCAGGCCTGTTCGGCCCAGGCGCCGCCCGGCGGCCGCTCGTAGACGTGGCGTCCGGGATGGTCCGGCGTCGGGATGCTCAGGACCTGGCCGAGCGCGTCGTCCCGCAGCACCTGCGGCAGCACGCCGGGCATCTTGGGATTGGCATAGGTCGCCAGCAGGCGTTCGCGCCCGGCGGCGTCACCGCCGGTGAGGGCCTGCCACAGCGCGTCGAGCTGGTCCGGCGAATGGTGCACGTCTTCAGCGGCGCCGGCGCGGCTCGGCCGCGGGCGAGATCGGATCGCTCGCGGGGAAGGTCTCTTCGAGGGACTCGTCCAGCAGCCAGTCCGGATGCGCGGGCGCGCCGGGATCGGCCGCGGGTCCAGGCTCATCGGTGGGCTTGTCGCTCCTCGGCTGGGCCGGGGCATCAGGCTTGTCGGTCGGCTTCATGGCATGGCTTCCTTGCGCAACGAGGCTACACCTTTTGCCCGGCCGCGTGTGTCGGCGCGCGTCCATGCATGTCGGCCAGGCCTTGGCCTTGCGCCTCGCCCGGGATCGTCCGCGGCCGGAAGCGTTCATCGCAGCCCTGCCGGACAATGGCCGGGCCGCGCGCACCTTGCATGCCGGCGATCCGCAGTCCCCCTCCCCATGCCCTTCGTCGTCACCGAAGCCTGCATCCAGTGCAAGTACACGGACTGCGTGTCCGTGTGCCCCATGGACTGCTTCCTGGAAGGACCCAACTTCCTGGTGATCCATCCCGACGAATGCATCGACTGCTCGATGTGCGTGCCGGAATGCCCGGTGGGCGCGATCGTCGGCGAGGACGATCTCCCCGACGACCAGCGCCACTTCGCCGCGATCAACCGCGAGCTGGCGCAGCAGGCACGCTGGCCGCGCATCTCGCGCCGCCGGCCGCCGATGGAGGGGCATGAAGAGGCCGCGCGGAGGACGGCCAAGCTGCACCTGCTGCGGCGCGAGTAGGAAACCGCGCGCACCACGCCGCCCCCGTCTTCGCTAGAGTGGAAGCCTCCAGGAAAGGAGTCCCCATGCTGCAGGACAAGGTCACCATCGTCACCGGCGCGGCCTCGGGCATCGGCCGCGCCGTCGCGCTCGCCTACGCGCGTGCCGGCGCGCGCGTCGTCGTCTCCGACGTCGGCGAGGAGGGCGGCGAGGAGACGGCCGCGCTCGCCCGCCAGGAGGGGGTGGACGCGATGTTCATCGCCGCCGACGTGGCCAACCCCGAGGATTGCAGGCGCCTCGTGGAGCGCACGGTGCAGGCGTGGGGCAGGCTCGACGCCGCCTGCAACAACGCCGGCATCGGCGGCGACCTGGCGCCCACGGCCGACTACACCGTCGAGGGCTGGAACAAGGTCATCGCCATCAACCTCACCGGCGTGTTCCTCTGCATGAAGTACCAGATCCCGCAGATGCTGCGGGGCGGCGGCGGCGCCATCGTGAACATGGCCTCCATCCTCGGCGCCGTCGGCATGGCCAACGCGCCGGCCTATGCGGCGGCCAAGCACGGCGTGCTCGGATTGACGAAGGCCGCGGCCCTCGAGTACAGCGCACAGGGCGTGCGCATCAACGTGGTGGGTCCCGCCTTCATCCACACGCCGATGATCGGCGCCCTCGAATCCGATCCGGCGACGCTGCAGCAGCTGGTGGCCCAGCATCCGATCGGCCGCCTGGGCACGCCGGAGGAAGTGGCCGCCCTGGTGCTCTGGCTGAGCTCGCCCGCCGCATCGTTCGTGAGCGGCGCCTATTACCCGGTGGACGGCGGCTACCTGGCGCGTTGAGGCTGCGGGCGAGCCCCGCTTCGCTGCGGGACAATGGCGTCCTGCATGCACGCCCGCCACTTCGCCCAGCTCGTCTTCCTCTCCGCGGTCTGGGGCGCTTCCTTCCCTCTCATCCGCATCGCGGTCCCCGCCTTCGGGCCGCTGCCCATGGCCTTCCTGCGCTGCGTGCTCGCGGCGCTGGTGCTGGCCGCGCTGATGCGCTTCGCGCGCAAGCAGTGGCCGGGGCGCGGCCACTGGGGCGCGCTCTTCGTGCTCAGCGTGCTGACGCTGTTCGCGCCCTTCGTGCTGTTCAACTGGGCGGGCCTCGTGCTGCCCGCAGGCTATTCGGCGGTGCTGAATGCGACGGCGCCGCTCTTCGGCGTGGTGGCCGGCGCGTTCTTCGGCGAGGAGCGGCTCACCGCGCGCCGGCTCGCCGGTTGCGCCGTGGGACTGGCCGGCGTCGCGCTGCTGGTGCAGCTGGGACCGGTCACGCCGGACCTGCCGGTGCTGCTGGGCGTGCTGGCCTGCATCACGGCCTCGGCCGCCTACGGTTTCGGCGCCCACTTCATGAAGCGCGCGACGATGAAGCACGAGCCCCTGCCCGCATCGGCCGCCGTGCACGTCGCCGGCGCGCTGGTGCTGCTGCTGCCGGCCGCGGCCACCAGCGGTTCCGTGCAGCTGCGGCCGGACGCCGCCATTGCGCTGCTGGTGCTGGGCACCTTCACCTCCGGCTTCATGTACTGGCTCAGCATGCGGCTGATGCGCGAGATCCCGGCCAGCGCCGCGACCTCCTCCGCCTTCATGATCCCGATGTTCGGGGTCACCTGGGGCGGGCTGTTCCTGGGCGAGCCGGTCACCGCGGGCATGGTGCCCGGCGTGGCGCTGGTGCTGGCCGCGTGCGCGCTGGTGACCGGATTCAATCCGCTGCGGCTGCGCGCCGCGCGCTGAAAGCCCCCGGCGCGCCGCGCCTGGGCTAGAGTGGGCCGGACATGGCGACGCCGGCTCCCGCATCCTCCGCGATCGACGCCCCGGCCGTGTGGACCGTGGGCCACTCCACGCACAGCGGCGAGGACTTCCTGGCCCTGCTGCAAGCGCACGGCATCGAGGCGCTCGTCGACGTGCGCCGCTTTCCCGGCTCGCGCCGCCATCCGCAGTTCGGCGCCGAGGCGCTGGGCGCGCTGCTGGAGGCGAACGGCATCGCGTACCAGTGGGTGCGCGAACTTGGCGGACGCCGCCGCCCCGTGGAGGACGACCCCGAAGGCTCGGCGTGGCGCCATCCGTCCTTCCGCGCCTACGCGCAGCACCTGCGGACGGAGGAGTTCGCGCAAGGCCTCGCCACGCTGATGCACGTGGCGAGCGCGTGCCGCACGGCGATGATGTGCTCCGAGCTGCTGTGGTGGCGCTGCCACCGCGCGCTGATCGCCGACGCGCTGCTGGCGCTCGGCTGGCAGGTCACGCACATCCTGGCCGCGGGCAAGGACAGCGGCCACCGCCTCAGTTCGCCCGCGCGCCTGGAAGACGGCGTGCTGACGTACCGCGCGCCGGATTGCTGCTGAAGGGCGCCCTTACTCGAGCTTCACTTCGCCGTGGAAGGTGTGCCGCAGCGTGAGCCCCGGCACTTCCAGGGTCATCGTGGCGGGGAAGCTTTCGTTGCCGGCGATCGCGCCGTCCTGCAGCGCCTTGGCGATGGCCTGCTCGATCTCGCGCTGGGAGCTGACACCCACCAGCTTCAGGAACTTGCGGATGCTCATGTTGAGGGCTTCGTCGTTCATGGGACCTCCGGTATGCCGGACGATGCTAAGGCGAAGCGGCCAGTTGCAGGCGCAATGCCAGCACGCCCTCGGCCCCGGCGCGGACTTCGAAGCCCAGGCTGCGCGCGAGCGCCGCCATCCCCGCGTTTTCCTGCAGGCATTGGCCCGTCACCTGCCGCACCCCGCGTTCGCGCAGGTAGTCCAGCATCCGCTTCAGCAGCAGGCTGCCGAGCCCTCGCCGCTGCCAACCGGCCGCGACCTGGATCGCGAACTCCGCCTCCACGCCATCCGGGTCGCAGATCGCGCGCACGTCGCCCACCATCCGCTCGCCCTCCAGCGCCACGAAGGTCATCTCGCGCTCGTAGTCGATCTGGCAATAGCGCGCCAGCTCGGAGTGCGGCACCTCGCGAACGGAGTGGAAGAAGCGCAGGCGCATGTCGCCCGGCCGCGCCGCGGCATAGAAGTCGTGCAGCGCGCGGCCGTCCTCGGGCCGGATGGGCCGAACCCGCAGCGTGCAGCCATCGAGCTGCACCGTGCCCGCGAGCTCCGCCGGATAGGGCCGCAACGCCAGCCGCGCGCCCGGCTTGCCGGTGACGGGACGCAGGCGGATGCGCGCGTCCAGCGCCAGCACGCCCTGGCTGTCCACCAGCAGCGGATTGATGTCCAGTTCGGCCAGCGCGTCGAGGTCGCTCGCCATCTGCGACACACGCAGGATCGCGTCGAGCAGCGCGGCCTCGTCCACCGGCGGGCGGCCGCGGTAGCCCCGCAGCAGCGCGCTCACGCGCGTGCGCGCGACCAGCGCCCGCGCGAGCTGCGCGTTCAGCGGCGGCAGTTCCATCGCGCGGTCGCGCAGGATCTCCACGGCAGTCCCGCCGGCGCCGAACAGCACGACCGGGCCGAAGACCGCGTCGCTCGCAATGCCCACGATCACCTCGTGCGCCTGCGGACGCGCGGCCATCGCCTGCACCGTGAATCCGAGCACCTGCGCGCCCGGCACATGCCGCGCGACCGACGCGCGCATGCGCTGCACCGCGGCGCGGACCTCGGCCGCCGACGCAAGCCCCAGCGCCACCCCGCCGACATCGGTCTTGTGCACGACCTGGGGCGAGCGGATCTTCAGGGCCACGGGATAGCCGATGCCATCCGCTGCCGCGGCGGCGGCATCCTCCGAGTCCCCGACCTGCTCCGTCACCACCGTCGGCAGGCCGTACGCACGCAGCACCGCGCGCGCCTGGTCCTCGTCCAGCCATTCGCGCCCGGCAGCCGCAGCCTCGCGCAACACCGATTGGGCCGCGGAGGCATCAGCGCGCAATTCGGCGGGGCGCGCATCCGGCAACTCCAGCAGCGTCTGCTGGTTGCGGTGGTACTGCGTGAGATGCAGCCACGCGGCCGCCGCGTGTTCGGGCGTGGCATAGGTGGCAAGCCCTCCGGCTGAGAAGGCCTCGCGCGCGGCTTCCACCGTGCGCCCACCCAGCCAGCAGGACAGCACCGGCTTGCTCGCGCCGCGGGCCACGTCGAGGCAGGCTTGCGCGATGTCGTGCGCCGGAACGATGGCCGTCGGTGCATGCATGAAGAGCACGCCGTCGACCTCGGGCGCGGCAAGCAGGATGCGCAGCGCGTCGCGATAGCGCTCCACCGGCGCGTCGCCGATGATGTCCACCGGGTTGCCGCGCGGCCAGTTGCCGGGCAGGACCGCATCCAGCGCCTGCAGCGTGGCGTCCGCAAGTTCGGCCAGCCGGCCGCCGCCCAGCGACAGCGCGTCGGCCGCCAGCACGCCCGCGCCGCCGCCGTTGGTGAGCAGCGCGAGGCGCTCGCCCTGCCAGCGCAGCGGCCGCGCGAGCGTCTCGGCAGCATCGAACAGCGCCTGCAGCGTGTCCACGCGCACCATGCCCGCGCGGCGGATCGCGGCGGCGAACACCTCGTCGGATCCCGCCAGCGCGCCGGTGTGCGAGGCCGCGGCACGCGCGCCCTCTTCCGCCCGCCCGGCCTTCACCACGATCACCGGCTTGTTGCGCGCGGCGGCGCGCGCGGCCGACATGAACTTGCGCGCGTGCTTCACCGACTCCACGTACATCAGGATGGAACGCGTGCCGACATCCGAACCCAGGTAGTCGAGCACGTCGCCGAAGTCCACGTCGGCGCTGTCGCCCAGCGAGACGAAGTGCGAGAAGCCGATGCCGCGGCTGCCCGCCCAGTCCAGCATCGCGGTGGCGAGCGCGCCCGACTGCGTGACGAAGGCGATGTCGCCGCGTGCCGCCGCCCCGGGCGCGAAGCTCGCGTTGAGGCCGATCCCCGGCACCAGTTCGCCGATGCAGTTGGGGCCGAGGATGCGCAGCAGGCAGGGCCGCGCCGCATCGAGCATCTGCTGCTCCAGCGTGGGCCCGTCCTCCCGCGAACGCTGCTTGAGGCCGGCGGTGATCACCACCGCCGCGCGCGTGCCCTTGCGTCCCAGTTCGGCAATCAGCTGCGGGACCGTGGATGCCGGCGTGCAGATCACGGCCAGGTCCGGCGCGGAAGGCAGCGCCGCCACGTCCGCCAACACGCGCTCGCCACCCAGCATGCCGCCGCGCGGATGCACCGCCCACAAGGGCCCGCCGAAGCCGCCGGCGCGCAGGTTCGCCATCACGATGCCGCCCAGGTTGCCCGGCCGGTCCGAGGCGCCGATCACGGCGACGGAACGGGGCGCGAACAGGCGGTCCAGGTTGCGGATGGTCATTCGGTCTTCCTCCTCGTGGCGCCCACTTGAGCTGGATCAGTCCGGCCGCGCCGCCACGGGACGATCATGCGACAAACCATCGAGGAGGAGCCATGCACACGACGACCGTCCTGCCCTCGGGTCCGCAGCCCGCCGTCCCCGCCGGGGTGGACGCGCCCCCGCGGCCGGGCCAGCGCCTGGGCCTCGTGGCCGCCTTCGCGGCGCTGCTGGTCGTGCTGCTCCTGCCCGCGCAGCCCGGCCTGCCGCCGTCGGGACAGGTGATGCTGGGCATCCTCGCCTTCGCCGTGATCGTGTGGATGACGGAGGCGCTGGACTACGCGGTCAGCGCGGTGGTGATCGCGGCGCTGATGGTCTTCCTGCTCGCCTTCGTGCCGGACGCGGCGAAACCCGCCGGCGCGATGGGCACGGGCGCCGCGCTCGCGCTGGCGCTCTCCGGCTTTTCCAACAGCGCCGTGGCCCTGGTGGCGGCGGCGCTGTTCATCGCCGCGGCCATGACGGCCACGGGCCTGGACCGCCGCATCGCGCTGCAGGTGCTCGCGCGCATGAAGGCGCGGACCAGCCACATCGTGATCGGCGCGATGGTGGTCGGCTTCCTGCTCGCCTTCATCGTGCCCAGCGCCACGGCGCGGGCGGCCTGCCTGATGCCCATCATGATCGGCTTCATCCACGCCTTCGGCGCCGACCGCCGCAGCCGCTTCGCGGCCCTGCTGGTGATCACCTCGGCGCAGACCGTGAGCATCTGGAACATCGGCATCAAGACCGCCGCCGCCCAGAACATGGTGGCGATCGGTTTCCTGGAGAAGGAGCTGGGCACCGGCATCACCTGGACCGACTGGTTCATCGCCGGCGCGCCCTTCTCGGCCCTGCTCACGGTCGCCCTGTTCTTCATCATGACGCGCATGCTCAGGCCCGAGCTGCAGGCGGTGGAAGGCGGCGGCGAGACGATCCGCCAGCAGCTCGCGGCGCTCGGCGCCATGACGGGCGCGGAGAAGAAGCTGCTGGTGCTGGTGCTCGCGCTGCTGGGCTTCTGGTCCACCGAGGGCGTGCTGCACAGGTTCGACACCTCGTCCACCACGATCGCCGCCATCGCGCTGATGCTGCTGCCGCGCGTGGGCGTGATGGACTGGAAGTCCTCGCAGAAGGGCTTTCCATGGGGCACCGTGATCCTGTTCGCGGTGGGCATCAGCGTGGGCGCGGCGCTGCTGAAGACGCAGGCCGCCGCCTGGCTGGCCAACCTGATCGTGACCCACCTCGGCCTGCAGCAGGCCGGCGCCTTCGCCATCCTGATGCTGCTGTCGGCCTTCCTGATCGTCATCCACCTGGGCTTCGCCAGCGCCACGGCGCTCGCCTCCACGATGATCCCCATCGTGATGAGCGTGCTGGCCACGGTCCAGACGCCCGGCATCAACGTCGTGGGCATGACCATGCTGCTGCAGTTCGTGGTCAGCATCGGCTTCATCCTGCCGGTGAACTCGCCCCAGGCGATGATCGCCTACGGCACCGGCACCTTCGCCGCGCGCGACTTCGTGCGCACCGGCGTCGTCCTGACGCTGGCCGCCTGCGCGCTGCTGGTGGTGTTCGCGCTGACCTATTGGCCCTGGATGGGCTACATGACGCGCTAGCATGCGCCTCGCCATGACCCGCATCCTCCTGCTCCAGGGCCATCCGGACCACCGGACCTCGCACCTGTGCCACGCGCTCGCCGCCGCGTATGCCGAAGGCGCGCAGGCGGACGGCCACGAGGTGCGCACGGTCGACGTCGCCGCGCTCGACGTGCCGCTGCTGCGCAGCCAGCAGGAATGGGAGCAGGAGGCGCTGCCCGGCAGCCTGCACGAGGCGCAGCAGGCCCTGGCCTGGGCGCAGCATGTCGTGCTCGTTTTCCCGCTCTGGCTGGGCGACATGCCTGCGCTGCTGAAGGGCTTCCTCGAACAGATCCTGCGGCCGGGCTTCGCCTTCGGCGCGGGCCCGCGCACCGCGTTCACCAGCAAGGGCCTGGCCGGCCGTTCCGCGCGCGTGGTCGTCACCATGGGCATGCCGGCGCTCGCCTACCGCTGGTACTTCCGCGCCCACAGCGTGAAATCGCTGGAGCGCAACATCCTCGGCTTCGTGGGCATCGCGCCGGTGCACGTCACGCTCGTGGGCGGCGCCGGGCAGCTTGCGCCGCGCAAGGCGCGCGAGTGGCTCGCGAAGATGCGCGAACTGGGAAGCCGCGCCGCCTGAACGGCGCGAACACGATGCTCTGGCACGCCCTCGTCTCGCTGCGCGACCTGGGCCGGCTCTCCGAGATCGCCTCGGTGCTGGTCCGCTACGGCTTCGGCGACCTGGTGCGCCGCATGGGCCTGGCCGACATGCTCGAGCGCGCGGGCCGCGCGCTGCATTGGGAGGACGCGCATGCGTATGCGCACCTGCCGCCGCCCGCGCGGGTGTGCCGCGCGATGGAGGAACTCGGCCCGACGTTCGTCAAGCTGGGGCAGGTCCTCGCCACGCGCGTGGATCTGTTCGAGCCCGAATGGATCGCCGCGTTCAGCCGGCTGCACGACGGCGCGCAGGCCGTCCCCTACGAAGCGGTGCGCGCGCAGCTGGAGGAAGACCTCGGCGGCGCGCCCGAGGAACTGTTCGCCGGCTTCGACCCGGAGCCCCTCGCCGCGGCCTCGCTCGCGCAGGTGTACCGCGCCACGCTTGCGGGTGGCGAGGAGGTCGTCGTGAAGGTGCGCCGCCCCGGCATCCGCCCGGTGATCGAGGCCGACCTGCGCCTGCTGCAGCGGCTGGCCGAGCGCGCCGAGGCCGACAACCCCTCGCTGCGCCCGTTCCGCCCCCAGCAGATGGTGCGCGAGTTCGCGCAGTCGCTGCGGCGCGAGCTGGACCTGGCCGCCGAGGCGCGCAACACGCGGCGCGTGGCCGCCAACTTCGCGGCCTACCGCGACGCGGACACGCCGCCGGGAGGCGAGCCTCCCATCGTCATCCCCGAGGTGTACTGGGCCGGCGAGCGCGTCTGCGTGCAGCAGCGCATCCGGGGCGTGCCCGGCACGCGGCTGGAGGCGACAGCCGCCGCGGGGCTCGATCGGCGGGTGCTGGCGCGGCGCGGGGCGCATGCGGTGCTCAAGATGATCGTGCAGGACGGCTTCTTCCATGCCGACCCGCATCCGGGCAACGTGTTCTACCTGGAAGGCAACCGCGTCGCCTTCATCGACTTCGGCATGGCGGGGCGCCTGACGGAGCAGCGCCGCGACCAGGTGCTGCAGCTCCTGCTCGGACTCGTGCGGCAGCAGCCGGGCGACGTCGCCGATGTCCTGCTCGACTGGGCCGGCCATTCCGTGGCGGACGCCGACGCCCTGCTGCAGGACATCGACCGCTTCGTCGACCAGTACCGCGGCGCGCCCCTGCGCGAGCTGCACCTGGGCGCCATGCTGGAGGAGGTCGCCGCCATCCTGCGGCGCCACCGCCTCGCACTGCCGGCCGACCTGAGCCTGCTGATCAAGGCCTTCATCTCCCTGGAGGGCATGGGGCGCGAACTCGATCCCGACTTCGAGATGGCGGCGCAGGCGCTGCCCGTGCTGGAAGAAGCCATGCGCGCGCGCTACGCGCCCGAGGCCCTGCTGCGCCGCGGCTGGGGATCGCTGCGCGAACTGGGCTCGGTGCTCTCCGGGCTGCCGCGCGACCTCTCGCGCCTGCTGCGGGCCGCCCGCGCGGGCCGGCTGGAAGTGCACGTCGACGTGGCGCACCTCGAACGCGTCACCCGGCAGCTCGATCGCGCCGCCAGCCGCCTGACGGTGGGCCTCGTCGTGGCGGCCCTCATCATCGGCTCGTCGATCGTGATGACGGTGCCCGGCGGTCCCACGCTGCTGGGCCTGCCGGTCTTCGGCCTGCTGGGTTTCCTGGGCGCGGTGGCGGGAAGCCTGTGGCTGCTGCGCTCGATCACGCGCGGCAACCGGTCCGGATCGCCGGACGACCGCTGAGTGCCCCGACCCTTGAGGGAGTCCTCCATGCTGAACCGATGTCTCCTCGCCTGCCTCGTCTTCGCCGCCGCCGCGGGCCCCGCCCGTGCGCAGGAGGCCGATCGCGGCAGGCTGCTCTACGCCAACCACTGCATCGAATGCCACACGGCGCAGATGCACTGGCGCGCCCAGCGCCTGGCGCGCGACTGGGACACCTTGCGCGCGCAGGTGGTGCGCTGGCAGGCGACGGCCAACCTGCAGTGGGACGAAGCCGACATCGAGGCCGTCACGCGGCACCTGAACGACACGATCTACCACTTTCCCCGGTCGCAGGCGCGGGCCGGCGACCCGGCGCGCCGCTGACCGTTCAGGCGACAGGGTCCACCCCCACCCGCGGCAGGAGCGCGTGGACGTCCTCCGGCCGGCACAGCGCCGTGCCCGGCCGCAACAGGGCCGCGGCGGCCGTGGCCATCGCCCAGCGGAAGGCCTCGGCGGGCGGATCGCCGGCCGCCAGCCGCAGGACGAGGCCGGCCAGGAAGCTGTCGCCGGCGCCTATGGTCCCGGCGACCTTCACGGGCACGCTCGCCGCGGCCCAGGCTTGCGTGGCGGTGACCAGCAGCGCGCCTTCCGCGCCCAGCGACAGCGCCACCATGCCCGCCTGGCCACGCGCGATCAGCGCGCGGCACGCCGCCACCCGCGATGGCGGATCCGGCAGCGTGGCGCCCGTGAGCTCCTGCAACTCGCGCAGGCTCGGCTTGAACAGGAACACGCCCGCGGCCAGGCCGGCCGCCAGCGCCGGCCCGGAGGTGTCCAGCAC
>JAEZEB010000102.1 GCA_023438115.1 Pseudomonadota bacterium
TCTGCGGCCTCTGCGTCACTTTCGCGTCCTCTGCGTCCGGTTTTCGGTGTTCCGTCATGCTCAGACCTTTTTCCTGAGCTTCTCACCGAACAGCCCGTTCGGCATCACCACCAGCATCACCAGCACCACGATGTAGGCGGCGATGTCCTTGAAGCCTTCGGGCAGGTAGAAGCCCGAGAGGGACTCCACCACGCCGATGATCAGGCCCCCGACGATGGCGCCGGGCAGGCTGCCGAAGCCGCCCACCACCGCGGCCGGGAAGGCCTTCAGGCCGATGAAGCCCATGTTGGCGTGGACGAAGGTGATGGGGGCGAGCAGCAGGCCCGCGATGCCGGCGACGGCGGCGGCGAGGCCCCACACCAGCGAGTTGAGGCGCTTGACGGGAATACCCATGTAGTAGGCGGCCAGCTGGTTCTGCGAGGCGGCCTGCATGGCGATGCCGATCTTGCTGTAGCGGAAGATGGCGAACAGCAGGGCGCACAGCAGCGCCGTGGCGGCGATGACGACCATCTGTTCGACGTTCAGCACCAGGCCGCCGGCGTTCCAGACCATGTCCTTGTAGGGCACCGCGAGCGTGTGCGTCTCGGTGCCGATGCCGGGGATCATCGTGATCAGGCCGCGGGCGACGTAGCCGATGCCGATGGTGAGCATCACGATGGAGAAGGCCGGCTGGCCGAGGATGGGGCGGATCACCACCGTCTCCAGCAGCAGGCCGAAGACCGCCATGGCGGCGATCGCGGCGGGCACCGCGATCCAGAAGGGAAAGCCCATCATCGTCATGGCGGCGAGGCCGAGGAATGCGCCCAGCATCATCAGCTCGCCCTGGGCGAAGCTCACGGTTTCGGTGGCCTTGTAGATCAGCACGAAACCCAATGCGATCAGCCCGTAGATGCAGCCTTGTGCGACGCCGCTGATCACCAATTGCAGGAATTGCACGCCGAAGGAACCCTCTGTCTTGTTCTGTGGCGCCGGTTATAGCGGTGCGGGACGCAACGGGACACAGGGTTCGCCCGTAGAGTGTCGCCAACCGGACGATGCGCGCGTGCGCTGTAATGCGGCCATGGCTGCCGAGGAAGTGCGTGTCGAGAAACTCGGTCCTGTCACCGTCGTGACGCTGGACCGTCCCGAAGTCCGCAACGCGGTGGACGCCGACACTGCGCGCCGTTTGCACGAAGCCTTCGTCGCCTTCGACGACGATGCCGACGCGCGGGTGGCTGTGTTCCATGGCGCGAACGGACATTTCTGCGCAGGGTGGGACCTGCAGCAGGGCGCGCGGCTCGCGCAGCAGGGCGCGGGCGCGGCGGTGCTGGCGGGGCTGGACTTCGATCCCGCCGACGTGCGTCCGCCAGGCCCGATGGGGCCTTCGCGGCTGCTGCTGTCCAAGCCGGTGATCGCGGCGGTGAGCGGCGCCGCGGTGGCGGGCGGCATGGAACTCGCGCTGTGGTGCGACCTGCGCGTGCTGGAGGAGGATGCGTACTTCGGTGTCTATTGCCGCCGCTTCGGCGTGCCGCTGATCGACGGCGGCACGGTGCGCCTGCCTCGCCTGGTCGGCATGGGGCACGCGATGGACCTGATCCTCACCGGGCGCAAGGTGGAGGCGGCGGAGGCGCTGGCGATGGGGCTGGCGAACCGGGTGGTGCCGCGGGGCGCGGCGCGGGAGGCGGCGATCGCGCTGGCGCAGCAGCTATGTGGCTTTCCGCAGGCCACCATGCTGGCGGATCGGATGAATGCTTACGAGCAGTGGGGAAAGCCGCTGGCCGAGGCGCTGCATGGGGAGTGGGAGCGGAGCAAGGCGCGGATCGCGGATGGATTGGAGGGAGCGGGGCGCTTCGCGGCAGGCGAGGGGCGGCACGGGGAGTTCTAGCGTCGGGGTTCGGCGCTGCGCGCGCTCACCCCGACCTACGAGCAGCGGCAACGGCCTTGTCATTGCGCGCTTGACCCGCAATCCATGGGGCGCGTGATCGGTCTCCGCGTGGATCCCGGCTCGAGGCCGGGATGACAAGACAACCCGTCATCGCGGCCGTCTTCGTAGCAGTTCGTAGGTCGGGGTGAGCGCGAAGCCGAACCCCGACGTCTCACCGCGGAATCGGCCGCGGCTTGCCTTCGTCGTCGATCGCCACGTACGTCAGCAAGGCCTCCGTCACCTTCACGAACTGCCCCTGGTTGCGGAAGCTCTCGGCGAACACTTCCACGTCCACCGTGATCGACGTGTTGCCGATGCGCGTGACGGACGAATAGAAGCTGAGGATGTCGCCCACCCGCACCGGCTGCTTGAAGATGAATTCCTTCACGGCTACGGTGGCCATGCGGCCGCGGATGATGCGCGCCGGGATCACCGAGCCGGCCAGGTCGACCTGCGCCATGACCCATCCGCCGAAGATGTCGCCGTTGCCGTTGGTGTCGGCGGGCATGGGGATCACCTTGAGCTCCTGTTCGTTGGGGGCGGGCGGGGGGGGGGGGGGGGGGCTGGCCGGGGCCGCGCTTGGATTCGGGGACATGGGCACAATCTGGAGGTTTCTGTCTACCCGGATTGTCCTCCATGCGCCGCGGCGGCGAACTGAGCTCCCCCCGAATCCCCGCATCCGCGCCGTCCCTTCCCGGCGCGGCGGCGCAGCGCTCCGACTGGAGCACCCTGCGGCGCCTGTTCCCCTACCTGTGGCAATACAAGTGGCGGGTGGCGGCGGCGCTCGCCTTCATGGTGGCCGCCAAGGCCGCCAACGTCAGCGTGCCGCTGCTGCTGAAGGAACTGGTCGACGCGATGGACGTGAAGCCCGGCGACCCGAGCGCCGTGCTCGTGGTGCCCCTGGGCCTGCTGGTGGGCTACGGCCTGCTGCGCCTGTCCACCACGCTCTTCACCGAGCTGCGCGAACTGGTCTTCGCCAAGGCCACGCAGGGCGCGGCGCGCAGCATCGCGCTGGAGACCTTCCGCCACCTGCATGCGCTGTCGCTGCGCTTCCACCTGGAGCGGCAGACCGGCGGCATGACGCGCGACATCGAGCGCGGCGTGCGCGGCATCGAGTCGCTGATCTCGTACTCCCTCTACAGCATCGTGCCCACGTTGATCGAGGTGGCGATGGTGCTCACGATCCTGGCGGTGCGCTTCGACGCCTGGTTCGCCTGGATCACCGTCGCCGCGCTGGGGCTGTACATCGTCTTCACGGTGGTCGTGACCGAGTGGCGCACGCAGTTCCGGCGCGAAGCCAACGAGTTCGATTCGGCGGCGCACACCAAGGCCATCGATTCGCTGCTGAACTACGAGACCGTCAAGTACTTCAACAACGAGGAGTTCGAGGCCAAGCGCTACGACGTGAGCCTGGAACGCCTGCGCCGCGCCCGCCTCAAGAGCCAGACCACGCTGTCGCTGCTGAACACCGGGCAGCAGCTGATCATCGCGGCGGGCCTGGTGCTGATGCTGTGGCGCGCCACCGAGGGCGTGGTCGCCGGCCGCATGACGCTGGGCGACCTGGTGATGATCAACGCCTTCATGATCCAGCTGTACATCCCGCTCAACTTCCTGGGCGTTCTGTACCGCGAGATCAAGCAGAGCCTGACGGACCTGGACAAGATGTTCACGCTGATGGAGAAGGAGCGCGAGGTGGCGGACAAGCCCGGCGCCGCGCCCCTCGCCGGGCAGGACTGGTCCGTCCGCTTCGACCACGTCCACTTCGCCTACGAACCCGCCCGTTCCATCCTGCACGACGTCTCCTTCGAGATCCCCTCGGGCAAGACGGTGGCCGTTGTAGGGCCCTCCGGTTCCGGCAAGTCGACCCTCGCGCGCCTGCTGTACCGCTTCTACGACGTGCAGCAGGGCCGCATCACCATCGCCGGCCAGGACGTGCGCGACGTCACGCAGGCGAGCGTGCGCCAGTCCATCGGCATCGTGCCGCAGGACACCGTGCTGTTCAACGACACGGTGGAATACAACATCGCCTACGGCCGGCCCGGCGCCACGCGCGCGGAGGTGGAGGAGGCCGCCCGCGCGGCGCGGATCCACGCCTTCATCGAATCCACGCCGCGCGGCTACCAGACCATGGTGGGCGAGCGGGGGTTGAAGCTCTCCGGCGGCGAGAAGCAGCGCGTGGCGATCGCCCGCACCCTGCTGAAGAACCCGCCCATCCTGATCTTCGACGAGGCCACCTCCGCCCTGGACAGCGCCAACGAGCGCGCGATCCAGGCCGAGCTGCGCAACGTCGCGCGCCACAAGACCACGCTGGTCATCGCCCACCGCCTGTCCACCATCGTGGACGCGCACGAGATCCTGGTGATGGAGGCCGGGCGCATCATCGAGCGTGGCACCCACCAGCAGCTGCTGGCGCGGGGCGGGCGCTATGCCGACATGTGGGCCCTGCAGCAGAGTGCCGAGGGCGAGAGCTACCGTGAAGTGATGGGGATGTGATGGCCGAGGAAGAGACCGTCGAATACGTATCGCACGAGGAGTTCCGCGCCGGGCTGCCGGCTGGCCATTTCCGCGTGGTGGTGAACCCCAAGCTGGCACGCCGCTTCGTCGCCCAGCGGCTGATGCTGATGGTGGTGCTCATGCCTGTGATCGGCGTGGGCATCGCGCTGGTGCTCACGGGGCACACCTGGGGCGGCGCGCTGCTGGTCTTCGCCGGCGTGGGACTCAACCGCCTGGTCGCCTGGCAGGCGCCGAAGATCCTGCTGCAGATGGCATTGCGCGATCCCGGCGTCTACGGATACGTCACGCAGAACGGGCTGCTGGAGGTGCGGCGGGCCGCGTGAGCGGCCGCAGCATCCACAGGCCGATCGCCGGCCCCAGCGCCAGCCAGGGCAGCACCTGCGCCAGGGGCCAGGCCGTGGCGGCGCGCACGAAGAGCTCGATGCTCACCACCGAGATCGCGAAGCCGATGCAGTTGGTGAAGGTGAGCACGCTGCCCACCGCCTCGGGCGGCGCGTTCTGCGCGGTGAGCGTGGAGAACTGCGGCGAGTCGCCCGAGACGGTGGCGCCCCAGAAGACCATCCAGGCCAGGAACAGCGGCAGCGGCGCCACCAACAGCAGCGGCGCGGCGAGGCAGCAGGCGCCGCTGGCGGCCAGCTGCCAATGCGCCACGCGCGCGCTGCCGAAGCGGCGCACCGCGAACCCACCCAGCACGCAGCCCGCGCAACCCGCGGCGATGGCCCAGAAGGACGCGGCGCTCACCGCCTCGCCGGCCAGGCGCGTGGCCAGGATCACGGGCACCAGCACGATCATGGCGTACAGCTCCCACATGTGGCCGAAGTAGCCGAAGACCGATGCGCGCACCTGGCGGTCCGACCAGATCACGCCCAGCGCACGGGGCGTGATGCGGGCGCCGCGCACGGCGTGCGGATGCGCCGGCACCAGCAGCGCCGTCGCCACGCCGCCCAGGGCGGCCAGGAGCGAGACGCCCACCACCAC
>JAEZEB010000256.1 GCA_023438115.1 Pseudomonadota bacterium
ACATGTGGTCCAGCGTCACGTCGGGGTACTGCTGGCCCACCTCGGTGACGATGTCCTTCCAGAACTGGAAGGTCTCCAGCACGTTCGCCTTGTCGACGCTGGTGACGTGCTTGTTGCGCTTGCGTGCCGCCTGGAAGGCGACGTGGGCGATGCGCTCGATTTCCGGGCGCGCGTAGCGCATCGTGTCGAACGCTTCGTCGGCGCCGGCGAAGGCGCCATCGGGCGCGGCGCGGCGGCCGCGCGGCTGGCCGAAGTAGATGTCGCCGGTCAGCTCGCGGATGATCAGGATGTCGAGGCCGGCCACGAGTTCCGGCTTCAGGCTGGAGGCGTGCGTGAGCTGCTCGTAGCAGATCGCCGGGCGGAAGTTGGCGAACAGCCCCATGTTCTTGCGCAGGCCGAGGATCGCCTGCTCGGGGCGGAACTGGCGCTCCAGCTTGTCGTACTTCCAGTCGCCCACGGCGCCGAACAGCACGGCGTCGGCTTCCTTGGCGAGCTTCAGCGTGGCTTCGGGCAGGGGATGGCCGTGCTTGTCGTAGGCGACGCCGCCGACGTCGGCCGTTTCCATCTCGAACTTCAGGTCCAGGACGTTCAGGACCTTCACCGCCTCGGCGACGATTTCGGTGCCGATGCCGTCACCCGGCAGGACTGCGATCTTCATGGCTTGTTCTTATCCGTTCAGGGTGTGGGCGAGCCACGGCTTGGTGGCGATGCGCTGCGCTTCGTAGGCCTTGATCTTGTCGGACTGGCGCAGGGTCAGGCCGATGTCGTCGAGGCCGTTGAGCAGGCAGTACTTGCGGAAGGCCTGCACCTCGAAGGGGATCTCCTCGCCCTGTGCCTTCACGATCACCTGGCGCTCCAGGTCCACCGTGAGCTCGTAGCCGGGGAACGCATACACCTCGTCGAACAGCTGCGACACCGTGGCCTCGGGCAGCACGATGGGCAGCAGGCCGTTCTTGAACGTGTTGTTGAAGAAGATGTCCGCGAAGCTCGGCGCGATCAGCACGCGGAAGCCGTACTGCTGGATCGCCCACGGCGCATGCTCGCGGGAGGAGCCGCAGCCGAAGTTCTTGCGCGCCAGCAGGATCGAGGCGCCCTGGTAGCGCGGCTGGTTCAGCACGAAGTCCGGGTTGGGCTTGCGGCTGGCGGGGTCGGAGTCGGGCTCGCCCTTGTCCAGGTAGCGCCACTCGTCGAACAGGTTCGGCCCGAACCCGGTCTTGGTGATGCGCTTGAGGAACTGCTTGGGGATGATCGCGTCGGTGTCGACGTTCTCGCGGTCCATGGGGGCGACGAGCCCCTTGTGCACGGTGAACTTGTCCATTTACTTCTTCCTTGCCGCGTCTTCGATCTTCTCGCCCGCGCGCTGGATGTCCTGGCCGGCGCCCTTGATGGTGTTGCAGCCGGCGAGCAGGAAGGCGGCTGCAAGCAGGGTGGCGATGGTCTTGGTCATGGTGGCTCCTCCTAGGCGAACTGGCGCACGTCGACGAAATGCCCATGCACCGCGGCGGCCGCCGCCATCGCGGGGCTCACGAGGTGCGTGCGGCCGCCGGCGCCCTGGCGGCCTTCGAAGTTGCGGTTGCTGGTGGAGGCGCAGCGCTCGCCCGGGTCCAGCCGGTCGGCGTTCATGGCCAGGCACATGGAGCAGCCCGGCTCGCGCCATTCGAAGCCCGCGGCCTTGAAGATCTCGTGCAGGCCTTCGCGCTCGGCCTGCTCCTTCACCACCCCGGAGCCCGGCACGACGAGGGCGGCCTTCACGTTCGGTGCGATCCTGCGGCCCAGCTTCTTCACCACGGCGGCGGCCTCGCGCATGTCCTCGATGCGGCTGTTGGTGCACGAGCCGATGAAGACCTTGTCGACGTGGATGTCGTTCATCGGCTTGCCGGGCGCCAGGCCCATGTAGGTCAGCGCGCGCTCCATGGCGTTGCGCTTGTTCGGATCCTTTTCCTTGTCGGGATCCGGCACGCGGCCGTCGATGGTGGTGACCATCTCCGGCGAGGTGCCCCAGGTCACCTGCGGCACGATCTGCGCGGCGTCGAGCTTCACGACGGTGTCGAACTTCGCGTCGGGATCGGAGAAGAGGGTGCGCCAGTAGGCCACGGCCTGGTCCCACTCCACGCCCTTGGGGGCGAGCGGGCGGCCCTGGATGTACTCGAAGGTCTTCTCGTCCGGGGCCACCATGCCGGCGCGCGCGCCGGCCTCGATCGCCATGTTGCAGACCGTCATGCGGCCTTCCATGGACAGGGCGCGGATCGCGGAGCCGGCGAACTCGATCGTGTAGCCGGTGCCGCCCGCGGTGCCGATCTTGCCGATGATGGCCAGCACGATGTCCTTGGCGGTCACGCCCAGGCCCGGCTTGCCGTCCACCTGCACCAGCATGTTCTTCGCCTTCTTGGCCAGCAGCGTTTGCGTGGCGAGCACGTGCTCCACCTCGGAGGTGCCGATGCCGTGCGCCAGCGCGCCGAAGGCGCCGTGCGTGGAGGTGTGCGAGTCGCCGCAGACCACCGTCATGCCCGGCAGGGTGGCGCCGGACTCCGGCCCGATCACGTGCACGATGCCCTGGCGCTTGGACAGGAAGGGGAAGTAGGCGGCGGCGCCGAACTCACCGATGTTCTTGTCCAGCGTGGTGATCTGCTCCTTGGAGATCGGGTCGGTGATGCCGTCGTAGCCGCGCTCCCAGCCGGTCGTGGGCGTGTTGTGGTCGGCGGTGGCGACCACCGAGCTGATGCGCCAGACCTTGCGGCCGGCCTCGCGCAGGCCCTCGAAGGCCTGCGGGCTCGTGACCTCGTGCACCAGGTGCCGGTCGATGTAGAGGATGGCGGTGCCGTCTTCCTCGGTGTGGACGACGTGCTCGTCCCAGATCTTGTCGTAAAGCGTGCGTCCCATGGGAACTTTCCTTTGCCTGAAATTCTATGCGGCGAGCGCCTCGCCCTCTTCGGCGCGCGACCGCAGGTGGTCGACCAGCAGGCGCGCCGTGAGCGGCAGGGTGGAGAAATCGCGGGCCACGAGGCGGATGTCGCGCGTGGCCCAGGAATCGGCAAGTGCCACGCAGGCGAGGTCGCCCACGCCGTGCATCAGCGTGAAGGCGCGGCGCGGCATCACGCCCACGCCCAGGCCGTTGTGGATCATGCGGCACATGGCATCGAGGCCCGTGACGTGGATGCGCAGGCGGATCGCGCGGCCCGCGGCGGCGGCGGCGTCGCGCATCGCCAGGTGGATCGAGCTGTTGGCGTGCAGGCCGACGTGGTCGAAGTCCAGCGTCTCCTCGAAGGCGACGGCGTCGCGCTGCGCCAGCGCGTGGCCGCGCGGCACGATCAGCACCAGTTCGTCATGGCGGTAGGGCAGGGTCTGCAGCGCCGGGTTGCCGGCGGCGGCGACGCTGCAGATGCCGAGGTCGGCCGCGCCTTCGCGCACCGCGCGCAGCACCTCGGTGCTGAGGTGCTCCTCCAGGTCGATCTTCACCTGCGGATGCTCGCGGCTGAACGCGCCCAGGTCCTCGGGCAGGAACTGCACGATCGCGGAGATGTTGGCGTGGATGCGCACGTGGCCGCGCACGCCGGTGCTGTATTCGGACAGCTCCGCCTGCATCTTCTCCAGGCTGAACAGCACCGAGCGCGCATGGTGCAGCAGGCTTTCGCCGGCCGGCGTCAGGTCCACGCCGCGCGTGTGGCGGTACAGCAGCGGGGTCTGCAGGGCGGCTTCCAGATCGGACAGCCGCTTGCTGACCGCGGAGGCGGCGATGTACTCCCGCTCCGCGGCGCGGCCGATCGAGCCCAGCTCGCACACGGCCACGAAGAGCTGCAGCGAGGTGAGGTCGATCCGGCGGGCGAAGGAACGTTCGGAGGGTTGCATCGGCGCTTGGCCATCGTGCGAGGCGATGGCGAAAGCCGATTTTCCCTTGCCGGAGCGCATGGCGTCATCGCAAACCGCGATGACCGCCATGCCGAGGGGGTGTTCAGTCGCGCAGGGCCAGCCAGCGGTTGGTGCGCAGGGCCAGCAGGGTGCACAGCGCGCCGGACAGCAGGTACAGGCTGACCGCGCCCAGGCCGAAGCGGGCCGAGAGCGCCAGCACCACCAGCGGCGCGAAGGCGGCGCCGATCAGCCAGGCCAGGTCCGCCGTGAGCGCGGCGCCGGTGTAGCGGAAGGCCGTGGGGAAGTTGGAGGTCAACGCCCCTGCGGACTGCGCGTACGACAGGCCCAGCAGCAGGAAGCCCAGGAGGATGAAGGCATCCTGGCCCGCTTCGCCGCCGCCCAGCAGCCAGGGCGTGGCGATGGCGAACAGCGCGATCGCGACGGCCAGCGCGCCCAGCGTGCGCCGGCGGCCGATGCGGTCGGCGATCCAGCCGGACACGGGCATCGCGAGGGCCGCGAGCGCGGCGCCCGCCAGCTCGATGGCCAGGAAGGGTCCGATGTCGCGCGGCTCGTACAGCGCGATCCAGGACAGCGGGAACACCGTGACCAGGTGGAACAGCGCGAAGGGCGCCAGCGCGGCGAAGGCGCCCAGCACCACGTTGTGGCCCTGGCGCGCGAACAGCTCGCGGGTGGCGCAGGGCTCGAGCTCGCGCGCCTCGAGTTCGCGCTCGTATTCGTGCGTCACCACCAGCCGCAGGCGCGCGAACAGGGCCACGACGTTGATGGCGAAGGCGGCGAAGAAAGGATAGCGCCAGCCCCAGGCCAGGAAGTCGGCGCTGGACAGCTGCGACCACAGGAAGGCGAAGAGGGCGCAGGCCACCAGCAGGCCGAAGGGTGCGCCCAGCTGCGCCAGCATCGCGTAGGAGCCGCGGCGGCGCGCCGGCGCGTTCAGCGCCAGCAGCGAGGGCAGGCCGTCCCAGGAGCCGCCGAGCGCCAGGCCCTGGCCGACGCGGAACAGCGCCAGCAGCGCGATCGCCGTGGCGCCGGCGCTCTCGTAGCCGGGCAGCAGCGCGATCCCCACGGTGGACGTGCCCAGGAGGAACAGTGCCGCCGCCAGCTTGGCCGCGCGACCGAAGCGCCGCTGCAGCTGCATGCCGGCCACGGTGCCGATCGGGCGCACCACGAAGGCCAGCGCCAGCAGCGCGAAGGCCCACAGCGTGCCTTGCAGCGGATCGAGGAAGGGGAAGAACACCGCCGGGAACACCAGCACCGAGGCGATGCCGTAGACGAAGAAGTCGAAGTACTCGGAGGCGCGGCCGATCACCACGCCCACCGCGATGTCGCCGGGCGCGAGGCTCGCGGCGGCGGCGGAGTTCGCAGGGTGCGCGCCGTGCGTGCCGGCCGAGGGGGAAAGAGGGGAGGCGGGGAGGGGAACTGCGTGCGAGGAAGACATGGGACTGCTGGAACTGCGGGGGCCTGGGACAAAATGTCCAATGTTTGATCTGTATCAATCAGGATAGATTCGGCCGTTAAACGCAATCGGCGTTTACCCCTGTGTCCTGTCATCCGATGCCGATCTCCCTTTCCCGCTTCCCCGTCGCGCGAACCCTGGCCACCGTGGTCCTGGCCGGCCTGCTGGCCGGCTGCGAGATGGTGGTCATGAAGCCGCACGGCGACGTCGCGCAGCAACAGGCGCAGCTGATCGTGGTGGCCACCGCGCTCATGCTACTGATCATCGTGCCGGTGATCGTGCTCACGCTGCTTTTCGCGTGGCGCTATCGCAAGGCGAACACGAAAGTTCCCTACACGCCGGACTGGGACCACTCCACGCGCCTGGAACTGGTGATCTGGGGCGTGCCGCTGCTGATCATCATCGCGCTGGGCGCGATCACCTGGATCAGCACCCACAAGCTCGATCCCTACCGGCCCCTGGATCGCATCGCCGCGGACCGCCCGGTGCCCGCCGGCGTGGAGCCGCTGCAGGTGAACGTGGTGGCGCTGGACTGGAAGTGGCTGTTCATCTATCCGGAGCAGGGCATCGCCACGGTGAACGAAGTGGCCGCGCCGCTGGACCGGCCGATCCGCTTCCACCTCACGGCGTCGACGGTGATGAACTCGTTCTACATCCCCGCGCTGGCCGGCCAGATCTACGCCATGCCGGGCATGGAGACCAAGCTGCACGCGGTGATCAACCGGCCGGGCGACTACGCGGGCTTCTCGTCCAACTACAGCGGCGCCGGCTTCTCGCACATGCGCTTCCGCTTCCTGGGGCAGACGCAGGCCGACTTCGACGCCTGGGTGGAAGCCAACCGCCGCTCCGGCGAAACGCTGACGCGCGCGGCCTACCTGCAGCTGGAGAAGCCCAGCGAACGCGAGCCCGTGCGCCGCTACGCCAGCGTGGAGCCCGACCTGTTCGACGCGATCGTCAACATGTGCGTGGAGCCCGGGAAGATGTGCATGCACGAGATGATGCACATCGACGCCAACGGCGGCCTGGGCAAGGGCGGCCTCGCGGGCGTCGCGCTGCAGCCGGGTCCCAACGGCCGCCTGCGCTGGGTGGCCACGGGCGAGATGTGCACCGTCGCCGACGCCGCCGGCCCCGCGCTTCCCGCCGCCCTCTGATCCCCTGATTGCTACGCCGGCGCCCCGCGCGCCGGCACCCGAACGATGTCCGACCTGAGCACCCTGATCTTCGGCCGCCTGAGCTGGGCGGCGATCCCCTTCCACGATCCGATCATCCTCGCCACCTTCGTGGGCGTAGCGCTGGGCGGCATCGCCGTCGTCGGCGGCCTCACGCGCTTCGGCCTGTGGGGCACGCTGTGGCGCGACTGGATCTGCTCGGTGGACCACAAGAAGGTCGGCATCATGTACATGGTGCTGGGCCTGGTGATGCTGCTGCGCGGCTTCGCCGACGCGGTGATGATGCGGATGCAGCAGGCCGTGGCCTTCGGCGGCGAAGCGGGCTTCCTGCCGCCGCACCACTACGACCAGATCTTCACGGCGCACGGCGTGATCATGATCTTCTTCGTGGCCATGCCCCTGGTCACGGGCTTCATGAACTACGTCGTGCCGCTGCAGATCGGCGCGCGCGACGTGGCCTTCCCCTTCCTGAACAACTTCAGCTTCTGGATGACCGCGGGCGGCGCCGTGCTGCTGATGGTCTCGCTGTTCCTGGGCGAGTTCGCCGCCACCGGCTGGCTGGCGTATCCGCCCTTGTCGGGCATCCTGCAGAGTCCGACGGTGGGGATGGACTACTACCTCTGGGCCTTGCAGGTCGCGGGGGTGGGAACAACCTTGTCCGGCGTCAACCTGATCGCGACCATCGTGAAGATGCGCGCGCCGGGCATGACGCTGATGAAGATGCCGGTGTTCACCTGGACGGCGCTGTGCACCAACGTGCTGATCGTGGTGTCCTTCCCGGTGCTGGCCGCCACGCTGGCGCTGCTCACGCTGGACCGCTACGCGGGCACGAACTTCTTCACGACGGAGCTTGGCGGCAACGCCATGATGTACGTGAACCTGATCTGGATCTGGGGCCACCCGGAGGTCTACATCCTGATCCTGCCCTGCTTCGGCATCTTCTCGGAGATCGTCGCCACCTTCTCGCGCAAGCGCCTGTTCGGCTACGCCTCCATGGTGTATGCGACGGCCGCCATCACGCTGCTGTCCTACCTGGTGTGGCTGCACCACTTCTTCACCATGGGCTCGGGCGCCAGCGTGAACGCCTTCTTCGGCATCACGACGATGATCATCTCGATCCCCACGGGGGCCAAGGTGTTCAACTGGCTGTTCACGATGTACCGCGGGCGCATCGACTTCGACGTGCCCATGCTGTGGACCGTCGGCTTCATGGTGACCTTCGTCATCGGCGGCATGACCGGCGTGCTGCTGGCGGTGCCCGCGGCGGACTTCGTGCTGCACAACAGCCTGTTCCTGGTGGCGCACTTCCACAACGTGATCATCGGCGGCGTGCTGTTCGGCATCTTCGCCGGCATCCAGTACTGGTTCCCCAAGGCCTTCGGCTTCCGCCTGGACGCCTTCTGGGGCAAGGCCTCCTTCTGGTTCTGGCTGGTGGGCTTCTGGGTCGCCTTCGCGCCGCTGTACGTGCTGGGCCTGATGGGCGTGACGCGCCGCGTGAGCCAGTTCGACGATCCGTCGCTGCAGATCTGGTTCCAGATCGCCGCCGCGGGCGTGGTGCTGGTGGCCATCGGCATTGCCTGCTTCGTGGTGCAGATCGTGGTGAGCTGGCGCCGCCGCGAGCAGCTGCGCGACGCCACCGGCGACATCTGGGACGGCCGCACGCTGGAGTGGGCCACCAGCTCGCCGCCGCCGGCCTACAACTTCGCCTTCACGCCGGTGGTGCACGACAACGATGCCTGGGCCGACATGAAGCGCCGAGGCGCGCAGCGGCCGACCACGGGCTTCCAGCCCATCCACATGCCGAAGGACACGTCCGCGGGCTTCGTGCTGTCGATGCTGGCCACGGCCTGGGGCTTCACCATGGTGTGGCACATGTGGTTGCCGGCGATCGCGACCTTCGCCGCCCTGGTCGGCTACGCCGTGTGGCACACCTTCAACTACGACCGCGACTTCCACATCCCGGCCGACGAGGTTGCGCGCACCGAGGACGCGCGCACCCGTGCGCTGGCGGCGGCCTGAGGCAGGAGAGCAGAGAGAGATGTCTTCCACCACCATGAACGCGCAGGACGGCGCGCCGGTCTTCTGGGACGACGGCAGCCACCACCCGCAGCAGGGCACCATGCTGGGCTTCTGGCTGTACCTGATGAGCGACCTGCTCATCTTCGCGGTGCTGTTCGCGACGCACGCCGTGCTGGGGCGCAACTACGCCGCCGGCCCCTCGGGCGCGGACCTGTTCGACCTGCGGCTGATCGCCGTGGCCACCGGCATCCTGCTGGTGTCCTCCATCACCTACGGCATGGCGATGATCGCCATGCAGCACGGGCGCAAGGCCTCGGTGCTGCGCTGGCTGGCCGTCACGGGCGTCCTGGGCGTCGCCTTCCTCGGGCTGGAACTGTACGAGTTCTCGCACCTGATCGCCGAAGGCGCGGGCCCGCAGCGCAGCGCCTTCCTCTCCAGCTTCTTCACGCTGGTGGGCACGCACGGCCTGCACGTGCTGTTCGGCACGATCTGGCTGGCGACGCTGATGGTGCAGGTGAAGGACCGCGGCCTCACGCGCGAGAACAAGCGCCGCCTGGTGTGCCTGTCGATGTTCTGGCACTTCCTGGACGTCGTCTGGATCGCCGTCTTCACCTTCGTCTACCTCATGGGAGTGCTGCAATGAGCGCCGCGCACGACACGCCGGGCGACGACACCGGCTACCACGCCACCGTCCAGGGCTACGCCGTCGGTTTCCTGCTGTCCGTGGTGCTGACGGCCATCCCGTTCTGGCTGGTGATGGGCGAGGTGCTGCCGAAGTCCGCGACGGTCTGGATCATCCTGGCCTTCGCCGCCGCCCAGATGCTGGTGCACATGGTCTACTTCCTGCACCTGAGCCCGCGTTCGGAAGGCGGCTGGTCGGTGCTGGCGCTGGTGTTCACCGCGGTGCTGGTGTTCATCCTGCTGGCCGGTTCGATCTGGGTGATGTACCACATGAACACCAACATGATGCCGACGATGGACCCGCACACGGCGCGCATCATGCCCTGACATGGACAGCGAAGCGCGCCGACCGCGTCCCGCCGCCGTGGTGGCGCTGCTGGCCGTCGCCGGCGCGCTGCTGTGCGCCGCCTTCGCGGCGCTGGGAGCGTGGCAGGTCGAGCGCCTGGGCTGGAAGAACGCGCTCGTCGCCCGCGTGGAGCGCGGCTTGCAGGCGGCGCCGGTTCCGGCGCCCGGTCCTTCCGAATGGACCGGGCTGACGCGCGAGGACGACTACCGGCGCGTGACGGTGCAAGGGCGCGCCGACTACCGGCGCGAAGTCCTCGTGCGTGCCAGCACCGAACTCGGCGGCGGCTTCTGGGTGCTGACGCCGCTGCGCACGGACGGCGGCTGGTGGGTGCTGGTCAACCGCGGCTTCGTGCCGCCCGCGCTGCGCACGCAGGTGCCGCGCGGCGACGAAGTGCTGGCGGTGTCCGGCCTCCTGCGCAGCACCGAGCCGGGCGGCGGCTTCCTGCAGGACAACGATCCGGCCGCCGGCCGCTGGTATTCGCGCGACGTCGCGGCCATCGCCGCGGCGCAGGGCCTGGAGGGCCCGGTCGCTCCCTTCTTCGTCGATGCGCAGGCCGCGGCCGACCCGGCCGCCTGGCCGCGCGGCGGGCTCACCGTGGTGCAGTTCCGCAACCACCACCTGGGCTACGCGCTGACCTGGTTCGCGCTGGCCGCGCTCGTGGCCTTCGCCATCGGCTATCTTCTGTGGGACGACCGGCGCCTGCGCCGTGCGGGAAGGAAAGCGAACCTTGCAGACCCCGGCCCCTGACACCGCGCCGGCCGGCGGCGCCCGGCAGGCCCCGGAGCGCCTCGCCGATCGCCAGAACCTGCTGCAGCTGGTGCAACTGCGCTGGCTGGCCGTGGTGGGCCAGCTCGCCACCATCCTGGTCGTGCGCTTCGCCTTCGACGTGCCGCTGCCGCTGGGCGAAATGCTGGCGCTGCTGCTGCTGCTGGCGCTGTTCAACGCGGGCAGCGCGCTGCGCGCCCGCTCGCCGCTGAAGGTCACCAACGGCGAGCTGTTCCTGGTGCTGCTGGTGGACGTGGCGGTGCTCACGGGCCAGCTGCACTTCAGCGGCGGCATCACCAATCCCTTCATCTTCCTGTTCCTGCTGCAGGTCGTGCTGGGCGCGGTGCTCCTGCGGCGGAGCTACGTGTGGGCGCTGGTGGCGGTCACCACGCTGGCCTTCCTCGCGCTGAGCGTGTGGCATTGGCCGCTGGAATTGCCGGGGCTGGACCTCGCGCTGCCGACGGCGTTCATGGGCGGCCTGCTGGCCTGCTTCATCCTGAACGCCGGGCTGCTGGTGGTCTTCATCGGACGCATCTCGCGCAACCTGCGCCAGCGCGACGCGACGCTCGCGCAGCTGCGCCAGCGCGCCGCGGAGGAGGAGCACATCGTCCGCATGGGCCTTCTTGCCTCGGGGGCGGCGCACGAACTGGGCACGCCGCTCGCCACGCTCTCGGTGATCCTCGGCGACTGGTCGCGCATGGCGCCCTTCGCCGCCGAACCCGAACTGCGCGAGGAGATCGAGGAGATGCAGCGGCAGATCGACCGCTGCAAGTCGATCGTCTCGGGCATCCTGGTCTCGGCGGGCGAGACGCGCGCGGACGCGCCGGTGGAGACGACGCTGCATGCCTTCCTCGACGACCTGGTGGCCGAATGGAAGCGCACGCGCGGCGTCCCGGGCCTGGCGTACGAACGCGAAGGCCTGGACGTCCCCATCATCTCCGACACGGCGCTGCAGCAGATGATCGCCAACGTCCTGGACAACGCGCACGAAGCGGCACCGGCCACCCCGCCCGCGTTGCACGCGAGCTGGGATGACGACACCTTGCTGCTGCGCGTGCGCGACCGCGGGCCCGGCTTCCCGCCGGCGATGCTGGAGCGCCTGGGCACGCCCTACCAGTCCAGCAAGGGCACGCCGGGGCGCGGGCTGGGCCTGTTCCTGGCCGTGAACGTCGCCCGCACGCTGGGGGGCAGCGTGCAGGCGCACAATCTGCCGGAGGGCGGGGCGCAGGTGCTGATCAGCCTGCCGCTGGCCGCGCTGGCACCGGAGAAGGAGCTGGGTGATGGAGGCTGAGCGCCAGTTGCTGATCGTGGAGGACGACGACGCCTTCGCGCGCACGCTGCAGCGCTCGTTCGAGCGCCGCGGCTACCAGGTGCTGCGGGCAGCCGACCTGGAGCAAGTGCGGGCGCTGCTCGCCACCCATCGTCCTGGCCACGCGGTGGTGGATCTCAAGCTCGCCGGCGGCGCCTCCGGCCTGGGCTGCGTGCAGCTGCTGCACGAGCACGATCCGCAGATGGTGATCGTGGTGCTCACCGGCTACGCCAGCATCGCCACGGCCGTGGAGGCGATCAAGCTGGGCGCGCGCCACTACCTGGCCAAGCCCGCCAACACCGACGACATCGAGGCCGCGTTCGCCCGCGCGCAGGGCGATACCGAAGTGGAGCTCACCGAGCGCCACACCTCGCTGAAGACGCTGGAATGGGAGCGCATCCACCAGACCCTGGCCGAGACCGGCTTCAACATTTCCGAGACCGCGCGGCGCCTGGGCATGCACAGGCGCACGCTGGCGCGCAAGCTCGAGAAGCAGCAGGTGAAATGACGCGCGACCCGCGTTTCCTCGCCTTCCTCGCGCTGGCCGCGGCGCTGGCCGGTGCGCACGCGCAGGAGGTGCGCAGCAATCCCTTCGGCGATCCCTTCCTGCAGGTGAGCGACGGCTTGCCAGGTTGCCCCGCGCCGCGCGGGCCCGCGTACACGGAAGCGGAGATCCGCGAGCGCGGACACGTGCGCGCCGAACATGGCACCAGTTGCTACCGCTCCGGCCGCTGCCGCCTGCCCAACTCCTACCTGTACGACAAGGAGATCATCCCGCGCGTGCAGCAGTACCTGCGGCAGGACGGGCGCTTCGGCGACACCTCCCTGTGGGTCCTCGGCGAGAGGCGCATCGTGACGCTGATGGGATGCGTGCGCACGAAGGAGCAGGCGTTGCAGGTGGAGGAGGCCGTGAAGCTGGTGGACGACGTGCTGGGCGTCATCAACCTGCTGGGGGTGGGAGCGGCGGACAAGCCGCGCTATCCGGCGGCGCGATGAACCCTGCAAGGGGATACGCGGGATAGCGCCGACAGCCGCAAGCGGCGGCGTCCGGCACGCGGCGCGCCGCCGTGCGGCAGAGTAGGGGGCTGAAAGGAATCCTCACCATGCACAAGCCCCTCATCGCCGCCGCCGTCCTCGCTTTCGCCGCCGTTCCCGCCCTTGCCGCCGACAAGGGCCTGCCCGCCGACCAGGTGATCGCCGCCATCCAGGCCGCCGTGGCCGCGCAGCCGGGTGAGGTCAAGGAGGTCGACGTGGACCACAAGCGCAACGATCGCGTGGAGGTGAAGGTCGAGATCGTCAGCGCCGACGGCAAGGAACACGAGCTGCGCATCGACGCGGCCACGCGCCAGGTAATCCGCAAGTAAGGTCCCATGAAAAAGGCCCGCCGAGGCGGGCCTTTTTGCTTGCGCGGCGCGGGATCAGCGCTGGCCGATCGCCACCACGTCGCGGCGCGGCGAGCCGGTGAACAGCTGGCGCGGGCGGCCGATCTTGTACTCGGGGTCGCCGATCATCTCGTTGAGCTGGGCGATCCAGCCCACGGTGCGGGCCAGGGCGAAGATCGCCGTGAACAGGGGGACCGGGATGCCGATCGCGCGCTGCACGATGCCGGAGTAGAAGTCGACGTTCGGGTACAGCTTGCGGGAGACGAAGTACTCGTCCTCCAGCGCCACCTTCTCCAGCGCCATCGCCAGCTTGAACAGCGGGTCGTTCTCCAGGCCCAGCTCGCCCAGCACCTCGTGGCAGGTCTCGCGCATCAGCTTGGCGCGCGGGTCGTAGTTCTTGTACACGCGGTGGCCGAAGCCCATCAGCTTGATGCCGCTGTTCTTGTCCTTGACCTTGGCCACGAACTCGCCGATCTTGGCCGCGCCGCCCATCTTCTGGATGTCTTCCAGCATGTTGAGCGCCGCCTCGTTGGCGCCGCCGTGCGCCGGGCCCCACAGGCAGGCCACGCCCGCCGCGATGGCCGCGAACGGGTTGGTGCCGGAGGAGCCGCACAGGCGCACCGTGGAGGTGGAGGCGTTCTGCTCGTGGTCGGCGTGCAGGATGAAGATGCGGTCCATCGCGCGCACCAGCACGTCGTTGGGCTCGTACTCCTCGCACGGCGTGGCGAACATCATGCGCATGAAGTTGGCCGTGTACGAGAGGTCGTTCTTCGGGTACATGTACGGCTGGCCCATGGTGTACTTGTACGTCATGGCCACCAGCGTGGGCAGCTTGGCGATCAGGCGGATCGCGGAGATCTCCCGGTGCTCGGGATTGTTGATGTCCGTGCTGTCGTGGTAGAAGGCCGACAGCGCGCCCACCAGGCCCGTCATCACGGCCATCGGGTGCGCGTCGCGGCGGAAGCCGCGCATGAAGAACTGCATCTGCTCGTGCACCATCGTGTGGTTGGTCACGCGCGAGACGAAGTTCTCCTTCTGCGTCGCGTCCGGCAGCTCGCCGTACAGCAGCAGGTAGCAGGTCTCGAGGTAGTCGCACTGCGTCGCCAGCTGCTCGATGGGGTAGCCGCGGTACAGCAGCTCGCCCTTGTCGCCGTCGATGTAGGTGATGGTGGACTGGCAGGAGGCCGTGGACATGAAGCCCGGGTCGTACGTGAACATGCCGGTCTGCGCATACAGCTTGCGGATGTCGATCACGTCGGGGCCGATGCTGCCGTTGTAGACCGGCATCTCGACGCTGGGGGCGCCGTTGCTGAACGACAGCGTGGCCTTGTTGTCAGCGAGTTTCATAGGTGTTCCTGTACAGGTTTCAATGCCCGGTATCCGGCGATGCGCCCATCGGCGTGCGCAGCATCTCCAGCACTTCTCTCACGCCCGGCCGATCCAGAGCGCCTTCGGGATCCTTGCGCCGCAGCAGCAGGTCCAGCAGGTCGTTGTCGGCCAGGTCCATCAGCTCCCCGAGGGCCTCGGCCTGCCGGACGGTCAGGCTCGCGGCGTAGCGGTCGAAGAACCGTTCGATGAACAGGTCGTTTTCCAGCAGGCCGCGGCGGCAGCGCCACCGCAGCTTGCTGAGGGCCCGCTCGTCGAGCAGCGCTTCGGCCATTGTCATACAGATGGTCAGACCGCGCGGCGGACCATCAATTCCTTGATCTTGCCGATCGCCATGGCGGGGTTCAGGCCCTTGGGGCACACGTCCACGCAGTTCATGATGGTGCGGCAGCGGAACAGGCGGTACGGGTCCTGCAGGTTGTCCAGGCGCTCGCCGGTCGCCTGGTCGCGGCTGTCGGCGAGGAAACGGTAGGCCTGCAGCAGGCCGGCGGGGCCCACGAACTTGTCCGGGTTCCACCAGAAGCTGGGGCAGCTGGTGGAGCAGCTGGCGCACAGGATGCACTCGTACAGGCCGTTGAGCTCGTCACGCTCCTCGGGCGACTGCAGGCGCTCGGTCTCCGGCGGGATCTCCTCGTTGACCAGGTAGGGCTTGATCGAGTGGTACTGCTTGAAGAACTGCGTCATGTCCACGATCAGGTCGCGGACCACGGGCAGGCCGGGCAGGGGCTTCAGGACGATGGGGTCCTTCAGCGTGCGCAGGTTGGTCAGGCAGGCCAGGCCGTTCTTGCCGTTGATGTTCATCGCGTCGGAGCCGCACACGCCTTCGCGGCAGGAGCGGCGGAAGGCGATGGTGGGATCCTGCGCCTTGAGCTTCATCAGGGCGTCGAGCAGCATGCGCTCGTCGCCCGCCAGCTCGATCTCCACCGTCTGCATGTACGGCTTGGCGTCCTTGTCCGGGTCGTAGCGGTAGATGTGGAAGGTGCGCTTTTGCATGGTGTTCCGTTCTCAGTCTAGGTCCTGCCGCGGTCGGCAGAATTACGTCATCAGAAAGTCCGCACCTTGGGCGGCACCGATTCCACCGTCAGGGGCTTGAGCTTCACCGGCTTGTAGGCCAGGCGGCTGCCCTCGCTGTACCACAGCGTGTGCTTGAGCCAGTTGGCGTCGTCGCGGCCCAGCGGCGCGACGGCGTCGTCCGCCGGGCGCTCGTAGTCGCTGACCGTGTGCGCGCCGCGGCATTCCTTGCGCGCGGCGGCCGACACGATGGTGGCCTGCGCCGCCTCGATCAGGTTGTCCACTTCCAGCGCCTCGACGCGGGCCGTGTTGAAGATGCGGCTCTTGTCCTTCAGCCCGATCGCGCCCACGCGCTCGCGGATGGCGGCGATCTGGCGCACGCCCTCGTCCATCATCGCCTGGGTGCGGAACACGCCTGCGTGCGCCTGCATGGAGCTGCGGATGTCGTTGGCGACGTCCTGCGCGTACTCGCCGCTGGTCGCGTTCTCCAGCCGGTTCAGGCGTTCCAGCGTGCGCTCGGCGGCGTCCGCCGGCAGCGGCTTGTGGGCCTTGGTCTTGCTCGCGAATTCGACGATGTGGTTGCCCGCGGCCTTGCCGAACACCAGCAGGTCCAGCAGCGAGTTGGTGCCCAGGCGGTTGGCGCCGTGCACGCTGACGCAGGAGCACTCGCCCACGGCGTACAGGCCGTTGAGGGGCTCGTTGTCGCTGCCGCCCTTCTGGATCACCACCTGGCCGTTCACGTTGGTCGGGATGCCGCCCATCTGGTAGTGGATGGTGGGCACGACCGGGATCGGCTCGCGGGTGATGTCCACGTTGGCGAAGTTCACGCCGATCTCGTACACCGAGGGCAGGCGCTTGTGGATGGTTTCGGCGCCCAGGTGGTCCAGCTTGAGCAGGACGTAGTCCTTGTTGGGACCGCAGCCGCGCCCTTCCTTGATCTCCTGGTCCATGGAGCGCGAGACGAAGTCGCGCGGGGCGAGGTCCTTCAGCGTGGGCGCGTAGCGCTCCATGAAGCGCTCGCCGTTGCTGTTGAGCAGGATCGCGCCTTCGCCGCGGCAGCCTTCGGTCAGCAGCACGCCCGCGCCGGCCACGCCGGTGGGGTGGAACTGCCAGAACTCCATGTCCTCCAGCGGGATGCCGGCGCGCGCCGCCATGCCCAGCCCGTCGCCGGTGTTGATGAAGGCGTTGGTGGAGGCCTGGAAGATGCGGCCCGCGCCGCCGGTGGCCAGCAGCACGGTCTTGGCGTGCAGCACGTGCAGGTCGCCGGTTTCCATCTCCAGCGCGGTCACGCCCACCACGTCGCCCTCGGCGTCGCGGATCAGGTCGAGCGCCATCCACTCCACGAAGAAGCTGGTGCGGGCCCGGACGTTCTGCTGGTACAGCGTGTGCAGCATCGCGTGGCCGGTGCGGTCCGCCGCGGCGCAGGCGCGCTGCACGGGCTTCTCGCCGTAGTTGGCGGTGTGGCCGCCGAAGGGACGCTGGTAGATGGTGCCGTTCGGGTTGCGGTCGAAGGGCATGCCGAAGTGCTCGAGTTCGTACACGACCTTCGGCGCCTCGCGGCACATGAACTCGATCGCATCCTGGTCGCCGAGCCAGTCGGAGCCCTTGATGGTGTCGTAGAAGTGGTAGTGCCAGTTGTCCTCGGACATGTTGCCCAGCGACGCGCCGATGCCGCCCTGGGCGGCCACCGTGTGCGAACGGGTGGGGAACACCTTCGACAGCACGGCGACGTTCAGGCCGGCCAGCGACAGCTGCAGGGAGGCGCGCATGCCGGAGCCGCCGGCGCCCACGATGACGACGTCGAACTTGCGCGTCGTGAGGTTGCTCTTGGTGTATGCCATTCTGTTCAAACCCTCCAGAGGACCTGGATGGCCCAGCCCGCGCAACCCAGCAGCCACACGATGACCAGGATCTGCAGCACGAGGCGCACGCCCACGGGCTTGCAGTAGTCCATCAGCACGTCGCGCATGCCGACCCAGGCGTGGTAGACCAGGCCGACGATCGTCGCGAAGGTGAGCATCTTCATCCACTGCGGATGGAAGATGCCGGCCCAGCCGTCGTAGCCGATGGGGCCGGAGGTGAAGAGCACCTGCGCCAGCACGACGAGGGTGAAGAGGGCCATGAGCACCGCGGTGACGCGCTGCGCCATCCAGTCGCGGGTGCCGTAGTGCGCACCGACGACGGTGCGGCGGGAGCCGTAGTTGACTGCCATGTGTCTTGCTCCTTCAGTACAGGCCGAACAGCTTCGCGCCCAGGATCGCGGTGAGCAGCAGGCTCGCGACCAGGGTGGTCTTCGCGGAGCCGACGCCCCAGGACTTGCTCACCGCCTTGTGGCTCACGTCCATCCAGACGTGGCGCAGGCCGGCGATGAAGTGGTGCAGGTAGGCCCAGATCAGGCCCAGCGAGACCAGCTTGAGGATCACGCCCCAGGCGCCGTTCTCGAAGGCGTTGCGAAAGCGCGCGAACGAGATCTCGGAGGACACCGAAGCGTCGAACATCCAGATGATCAGCGGCAGCAGCACGAAGATCGCGGCGCCGCTGATGCGGTGCAGGATGGACACGAGGGCGGGCGCGGGCATCCGGTACGTGGTCACGTCCTTGAAGACGTTGATGTTGCGGAACTCCGGCCGCTTCTGGGCGACTGTCATGGGTTTCTTTCTGGCTGGTTCGCTGGGAAGGAAAGGGGGCGTCGTGTGCGGACAGCCCAAAATTCTATTGCAACGCAACAGACTGCTACGAAGGGCTGACTTCGCGGCACGCTGCGCGCGCGTCAACTCAGGTCGTTGCGGTAGTGGTGGGCATCGGTGCGGTAGAGGCCGCGGCGCAGCTCCATCGGTACGTCGTTGTAGGTGAAGGAAAGCCGCTCCACCGACAGCAGCGGCGCCCCCGGCGCGAGGGCCAGCAGCGCGGCCTGCTGCGCGTCGGCGGCGACGGCGCGGATCTTCTCCTCGGCGCGCACCATGCGCACGCCGAACTCGAGTTCGAACAGGGCGTAGGTCGGTCCCTGGTGGCCGGCCATCTGCTCCGCGGTGAGGCCGCGGAAGGCGGAGCCCGGCAGCCAGATGTCCTCCAGGATCGTGGGCACGCCGCCGAAGGACAGCACGCGCCGCACCTGCACGACGGCGTCGCCGGTGCGCAGCTGCAGCGCGCGGGCCACTTCGGCCGGCGCGCGCACGCGGCGGCAGTCGAGCACGCTGCGCTCGGCCGGGCCGACGTCGCGGCCCGCGTTGTCGGGCACGAGCTTGAGGAAGCGGTAGCGTACGTGCTGCTCGGCGTGCGTGGCGACGAAGGTGCCCTTGCCCTGGCGGCGCACCACCAGGTTCTCGGCCGCCAGTTCGTCGATGGCCTTGCGCACCGTGCCCTGGCTCACGCGGAAGCGCGCGGCCAGATCGATCTCGCTGGGGATGGCTTCGCCGGGCTTCCACTCGCCGGCCTGCAGGCTCTGCAGGATCAGGCCCTTGATCTGCTGGTACAGCGGGCTGAACGCCGGCGTCGCGGGCTGCGCGGGGTCCGCGGCCACGAGGGCGGGGTCGGCTGGGAAGGGATGCGAGGCGGCCATGGGGGAGGGGGCGGATCACCGTCCTGGGCGCCAATCATATCTTATATAAGACATAAGACAAATTGACCATGCCGCGGGCGTAGGGGTAAACTCGCGGGCTGTCCCGCCAGGCCGGCGCCACCCCTCCCGCGCCCCCTCTCGACTTCCGTATTCGCAACTTCCACTCGGAGATTCCCATGAGCAAGAAGCCCGTTCGCGTCGCCGTCACCGGCGCCGCCGGCCAGATCGGTTACGCCCTGCTGTTCCGCATCGCCTCCGGCGAGATGCTGGGCAAGGACCAGCCCGTGATCCTGCAGCTGCTGGAGATCCCGGACGAGAAGGCGCAGAAGGCGCTCAAGGGCGTGATGATGGAACTGGAAGACTGCGCCTTCCCGCTGCTGGCCGGCATGGAGGCGCACGCCGACCCGATGACCGCCTTCAAGGACACCGACTACGCCCTGCTGGTCGGCGCGCGTCCCCGCGGCCCCGGCATGGAGCGCAAGGACCTGCTGTCCGCCAACGCCGCCATCTTCACGGCGCAGGGCAAGGCCCTCGACAAGGTGGCTTCGCGCAACGTCAAGGTGCTGGTGGTCGGCAACCCCGCCAACACCAACGCCTACATCGCGATGAAGAGCGCCCCCTCGCTGCCGCGCAAGAACTTCACCGCCATGCTCCGCCTGGACCACAACCGCGCGCTGTCGCAGATCGCCGCCAAGACGGGCACCGCGGTCGCCGACATCGAGAAGCTGACGGTGTGGGGCAACCACTCGCCGACCATGTACGCGGACTACCGCTTCGCCACGGTGAACGGCAAGTCGGTCAAGGACATGATCAACGACCAGGAGTGGAACGCCAACACCTTCCTGCCCACGGTGGGCAAGCGCGGCGCCGCCATCATCGAGGCGCGCGGCCTGTCGTCCGCCGCTTCGGCCGCCAACGCCGCCATCGACCACATGCGCGACTGGGCCCTGGGCACCAACGGCAAGTGGGTCACGATGGGCATCCCCTCGGACGGCCAGTACGGCATCCCGAAGGACACCATGTTCGGCTTCCCGGTCACCACCGAGAACGGCGAGTACAAGGTCATCGAAGGCCTGGAGATCGATGCCTTCTCGCAGGAGCGCATCAACATCACCCTGAAGGAACTGCAGGAAGAGCAGCAAGGCGTGGCGCACCTGCTCTGAACTTGTCATCCCGGCCCCGAGCCGGGATCCATGCGGCGGTCGATCGGCGCCGCATGGATTGCGGGTCAAGCCCGCAATGACAAGGCACGTCCCATGTCCATGACCCACCCCCGCGACATCCTCCTCGGCGCCCAGGCGCGCACTGCCGGCACGCTGCCGGTGTGCGACCACTACAGCGGCGTCGAGGCGCGCATGCGCAAGAGCCTGCAGCTCCAGGAGGAGATGGCGCAGGAGTTCGGCGCGTGCGTGTTCGACGTCACCCTCGACTGCGAGGATGGCGCGCCCGTGGGCGGCGAGGCGGAACACGCCGCGCTGGTGGTGGAACTCGCGCTGGGCGCCAAGCCCGGCGCGCGCGTCGCGGTGCGCGTGCATCCGGTGGACCATCCGGCCTTCGAGGCGGACATCGCCACCATTGCCGGCAAGGCGGGCCACCGCCTCGTGCACATCATGCTGCCGAAGGTGGAGCGCGTGGAAGACGTCGAGCGCGCGGCGCGCGCCCTCGATGCCGCCGGCGCGAAGGACCTGCCGCTGCAGGGCCTGATCGAGTCGCCCGCGGCGGTGCACCGCGCCTTCGACATCGTGGGCCATCCGCGCATGCAGTCCCTCAGCTTCGGCCTGATGGACTTCGTGTCGGCGCACGGCGGCGCCATTCCGTCGCACGGGATGGGCGTGCAGGGCCAGTTCACGCATCCGCTGGTGGTGCGCGCCAAGCTGGAAATTTCCGCCGCCTGCCATGCCCGCGGCAAGGTGCCGTCGCATGGCGTGGTCACGGAGTTCCGCGACCGGGCGGCTTTCCGCGCCGCGGCGTCGCGTGCAGCCAACGAGTTCGGTTACACGCGCATGTGGAGCATCCACCCTGACCAGATCAGGACGATCGTGGAAGTGTTCGCTCCCGCCGCTGACGAAATTCACAAGGCGTCACAACTTCTGAAGGCGGCGGAAGCCGCGAAGTGGGCGCCCATCAGCTTCGACGGCAAACTCGAGGACAGGGCGAGCTACCGCTACTACTGGCAGGTGCTGGAGAGGGCACACCAGACCGGCAGGCAGCTCCCCGAAGAAGCGCGCGCATGGTTCGCGCGCCCCCAGTCCAGAGGAGAGACGTCATGAAGATGCTGTTCACCACCGCGCTGTTCGCCGCCCTGTCGGCCACGGCTTTCGCCCAGACGGCCCCTGCGCAGCCGGCCAAGCCGGCGGCCAAGGCCAAGGCCGCCAAGGCAGACGCGAAGAACGCGCCCGCGAAGAAGGGCGGGCGCCGCGTGGCCGTGGAGCTGGCCGCTCCGCTCGAGGAGGCGGATCCCTCCATCAAGCTGGGCGAGGCCGAACTGGCGATCGCCAGGCGCGTGCACGTGGGCGAGATCGCCTGCGAGCTGGGCCAGAAGGTGACGGTCAAGCCGCTCAAGCGCGATGGCTTCTTCCTGGTGTCGCGCGGCGTCAACCGCTTCGTGATGCACCCGGTGGAGAGCCGCACCGGCGCCATCCGCCTCGAAGACCCGCAGCGCGGCGCGCTGTGGCTGCAGCTGGGCAACAAGTCCATGCTGATGAACCAGAAGGAAGGCAAGCGCCTCGCCGACGAATGCGCCAGCCCCGAGCAGAAGCAGTTCGCCAGGGACATGAAGCCCGTGAACCTGCTCGAGCCGGCGCCCGCCACCGCTTCCGCGGCGGCGACCCCCACCGCGACCGCGTCGCCGGCCGCCGCACCAGCGGCACCGGCGCCGGCGCAATGACGCCCAAGACCTGAACGGAGAACCCATGTTGCAAGCCTACGTCGAACACGTCGCCGAACGCGCGGCGCTCGGCATTCCCCCGCTGCCGCTTTCGGCCAAGCAGACCGCCGACCTGATCGAGCTGATCAAGGCCGCGCCGGCCCAGGAAGAAGCCTTCCTGCTGGACCTGCTGACGAATCGCGTGCCGCCCGGCGTGGACGACGCGGCCAAGGTGAAGGCGAGCTTCCTCGCGGCCGTTGCACATGGGGACATCGCCGTTGCCGCGATTCCGCGCGCCAAGGCGACGGAGCTGCTGGGCACCATGGTGGGCGGCTACAACGTCAAGCCGCTCATCGACCTGCTCGATGACGCCGCGGTGGCGCAGGTCGCGGCCGACGCCCTGAAGAAGACGCTGCTGATGTTCGACTACTTCCACGACGTGGCGCAGAAGGCGAAGGCCGGCAATGCGTTCGCGAAGGAAGTGGTGCAGTCCTGGGCCGAGGCCGAGTGGTTCACCAGCCGCCCGGAAGTGGCGCAGAAGATCACGGTCACCGTCTTCAAGGTGCCCGGCGAGACCAACACCGACGACCTGTCGCCGGCGCCGGACGCCTGGTCGCGTCCCGACATCCCGCTGCATGCCCTGGCGATGCTGAAGAACTCGCGCCCCGGCGCGGCCTTCAAGCCGGAGGAAGAGGGCAAGCGCGGCCCCATCCAGTTCATCGAGGACCTCAAGAAGAAGGGCCACCAGGTCGCCTACGTGGGTGACGTCGTGGGCACCGGCTCCTCGCGCAAGTCCGCCACCAACAGCGTGATCTGGGCCACCGGCCAGGACATCCCCTTCGTGCCGAACAAGCGCTTCGGCGGTGTCACGCTGGGCGGCAAGATCGCCCCGATCTTCTACAACACGCAGGAAGACTCCGGCTCCCTGCCGATCGAAGTCGACGTCTCGAAGCTCGAGATGGGCGACGTGATCGACATCTATCCCTACGAGGGCACGATCGAGAAGGACGGCGCCGTGGTCGCGCGCTTCTCGCTCAAGAGCGACGTGCTGCTGGACTAAGTGCGCGCCGGCGGCCGCATCAACCTGATCATCGGTCCCGCGCTCACCGCGCGCGCCCGATAAGTGCTGGGCCTGCCGGCTTCCACCACCTTCCGCCTGCCCAAGCCGCCCGTCGATTCGGGCAAGGGCTACACGCTGGCGCAGAAGATGGTGGGCCGCGCTTGCGGCATGCCGGAAGGCAAGGGCATCCGTCCGGGCACCTACTGCGAACCGCGCATGACCACCGTCGGCAGCCAGGACACCACCGGCCCGATGACGCGCGACGAACTGAAGGACCTCGCCTGCCTGGGCTTCAGCGCCGACATGGTGATGCAGTCCTTCTGCCACACCGCGGCCTACCCGAAGCCCGTGGACGTGAAGACGCACCGCGAGCTGCCCGCCTTCATCTCCAACCGCGGCGGCGTGGCCCTGCGTCCCGGTGACGGCGTGATCCACTCCTGGCTGAACCGCCTGCTGCTGCCCGACACCGTGGGCACCGGCGGCGACAGCCACACGCGCTTCCCGATCGGCATCAGCTTCCCGGCCGGCTCCGGCCTCGTGGCCTTCGCCGCCGCGACGGGCGTGATGCCGCTGGACATGCCCGAATCCGTGCTGGTGCGCTTCAAGGGCGAGATGCAGCCCGGCATCACGCTGCGCGACCTGGTGCACGCCATC
Source organism: Pseudomonadota bacterium (assembly GCA_023438115.1). GTDB lineage: Bacteria > Pseudomonadota > Gammaproteobacteria > Burkholderiales > Burkholderiaceae_C > Ramlibacter. The sequence continues at coordinate 23,525 of JAEZEB010000256.1, forward strand.
CCTTACTTCGCGATCCAGCAGGGCCTGCTGACCGTCGCCAAGGAAGGCAAGAAGAACGTGTTCTCCGGCCGCATCCTGGAGATCGAGGGCCTGCCCCAACTCAAGGTGGAACAGGCGTTCGAGCTGTCCGATGCCTCCGCCGAGCGCTCCGCCGCCGGCTGCACGGTGAAGCTGAACCCCGAGCCGATCAAGGAATACCTCACCAGCAACATCGTGCTGATGAAGAACATGATCGCGCAGGGCTACCAGGACAAGCGCTCGCTGGAGCGCCGCATCCAGGCCGTCGAGGCGTGGCTGGCCAAGCCCAACCTGCTCGAGGCCGACAAGGACGCCGAGTACGCCGCCGTGATCGAGATCGACCTGGCGACCATCACCGAGCCGCTGCTGTGCTGCCCGAACGACCCGGACGACGTGAAGCCGCTGTCGGCCGTGCAGAACACGAAGATCGACGAAGCCTTCATCGGCTCGTGCATGACCAACATCGGCCACTTCCGCGCGGCGTCCATGCTGCTGGAAGGCAAGCGCGACATCCCGGTCAAGCTGTGGGTCGCTCCGCCGACCAAGATGGACCAGGACGAGCTGACGAAGGAAGGCCACTACGCCAACTTCGGCGGCGCCGGCGCGCGCACCGAGATGCCGGGCTGCTCGCTGTGCATGGGCAACCAGGCGCAGGTGAAGGAAGGCGCGACGGTGGTCTCGACCTCGACCCGCAACTTCCCGAACCGCCTGGGCAAGAACACCAACGTGTTCCTCGCCTCCGCGGAACTGGCCGCGATCGCGTCCAAGCTGGGCCGCCTGCCGACGGTGGAGGAATACCTCGCCGACATGGGCGTGATCAACAGCGCCGCCGACAAGGTCTACCGCTACATGAACTTCGACCAGATCGAGGAGTACGCGCAGGCGGCCAAGGAAGTGGCGGTCTGAGGCCGGTCCACCGATGAAGAAAAGCGGTCCGCGGGCCGCTTTTCTTTTGCGCGAGGGAATGTCTCAGTAGCGCAGGGTGGGCGCCACGCCGGGACGCAGCACCATGCGGCCGCCCGTGCTGCCCACGGTGCTGCCGCTGGCGCCCATGCCGGCCGTGCTGCTTCCAGTGGCGCTGCCGGAACTCGAGGCACCCACGGTGCCCGTCGTCCCCGCGGTGCCGCTCGTGCCGCCCACGTTGCCGCTGGCGCTCACGCCCGAGGAACCGCTGGCCCCGACGCCCGTGCCGCCCACCGAGCCGCTGCCGCCGG
>JAEZEB010000272.1 GCA_023438115.1 Pseudomonadota bacterium
GTCCTTCCCGCACTGATCGAACAACAACTCCAAAAAATCGCTTCAGCGATTTTTTGGAGTTCATAGACAATACGCGCCCATGGAGAAGAGGGTCCTGTTCAAGTCGGCGTGGCTGCCGTGGGTGCTGATCGCGCCGCAGATGGCCATCATCCTGGTATTTTTCTTCTGGCCGGCCGGCCAGGCGCTGTACCAGAGCGTGCTGCTGGAGGACGCCTTCGGCGCCAGCAGCGAATTCGTGGCGTTCGACAACTTCGAGCGCCTGTTCAACGACCCGTCGTACATCGATTCCTTCCGCATCACGGCGATCTTCTCCGTGCTGGTGGCGGTCGGCGGCCTGGCGCTGTCGCTGCTGCTGGCGGTGATGGCCAACCGCGTGGTGCGCGCCTCGGGCATCTACAAGACCCTGCTGATCTGGCCCTACGCCGTCGCGCCCGTCGTGGCCGGCGTGATGTGGATGATGCTGTTCACCTCGCCCTACGGCGTGATCCGCTACGCCCTGATCGAGATGGGCTTCGAGTGGAACCACCTGCTGAACGGCGACCACGCGATGGCGCTGATCGTCATGGCGGCCGTCTGGAAGCACCTCTCGTACAACTTCCTCTTCTTCCTGGCCGGCCTGCAGTCCATCCCGCAGTCGCTGATCGAGGCGGCCACCATCGACGGCGCCAGCCCGTGGCGGCGCTTCTGGACCATCGTGTTCCCGCTGTTGTCGCCCACCACCTTCTTCCTGCTGGTGATCAACGTCGTCTACGCCTTCTTCGAGACCTTCGCCATCGTGGACGCGGCCACCAGCGGCGGCCCCGGCAAGGACACGTCCATCCTGGTCTACAAGGTGTACTACGACGGCTTCAAGGCCATGGACATCAACGGCTCCGCCGCGCAGTCGGTGGTGCTGATGGCCATCGTGATCGCCCTGACCGTGATCCAGTTCCGCTTCGTCGAGAAGAAGGTGCATTACTGAGCGAAGCGCCATGATCGAACGCCGTCCCATCCTTACCTTCATCGCGCACCTGATCCTCGTGATCGGGGTCGCGGTCGTCTTCTTCCCCATCTACGTCACCTTCGTCGGATCGACGCAGACCGCGGAGCAGATCTCCGGCAGCAGCCCGATCTCGCTGCTCCCCGGCACCAACATGCTCGAGAGTTACCGCTTCGCGCTGTTCGGCGGCAAGACCGAAGCCGGCGCGACGGTCGCGCCCGCGCTGCCCATGATGGGCATCAGCCTGGCCAGCGCGCTGATCATCGCCATCGGCAAGATCGCCATCTCCATCCTGTCGGCCTTCGCCATCGTGTACTTCCGCTTCCCGGCGAAGTCGCTCGTGTTCTGGATGGTCTTCGTCACCCTCATGCTGCCGGTGGAGGTGCGCATCGGCCCCACCTACGAGGTGATCTCCGACCTGCGCATGCTCAACTCGATGGCGGGCCTGACGGTGCCGCTGATCGCCTCGGCCACGGCCACCTTCCTGTTCCGGCAGTTCTTCCTGACCGTGCCGGACGAACTGGTGGAAGCCGCGCGCATGGACGGCGCCGGCCCGATGCGCTTCTTCAAGGACGTGCTGCTGCCGCTGTCCAAGACCTCGATGGCGGCGCTGTTCGTCATCCAGTTCATCTACGGCTGGAACCAGTACCTCTGGCCGCTGCTCGTGACCACCGACGAGCGCATGTACCCGATCGTCATGGGCATCAAGCGCCTGATCTCGGGCGAGGTGTACACCGAGTGGAACGTCGTGATGGCCACGGCCATCCTCGCCATGCTGCCGCCGGCAGTGGTGGTGATCCTGATGCAGAAGTGGTTCGTCAAGGGCCTCGTGGATACGGAGAAATGACCCACCCCCGAAGCGCCTGCGGCGCCTCCCCCTCGAGGGGGCGCCACCAGCGGCCCGGCAAAGCCGGTTCCGCGGTGGCACTCGACTGAATCCAGACCGGTAGCAAACGAAAAGCATGGCATCCATTTCTCTTCGCAACGTCGTCAAGAAGTACGGCAAGGGCAAGCAGGCCCTGCAGGTGATCCACGGCGTCGACGCCGAGATCGCCGACCGCGAATTCATCGTCATCGTCGGGCCCTCGGGCTGCGGCAAGTCCACGCTGCTGCGCATGGTGGCGGGGCTGGAGGAAATCAGCGGCGGCGAGATCGCGATCGGCGACCGCGTGGTCAACAACCTCGAGCCGGCCGAGCGCGACATCGCCATGGTGTTCCAGAACTACGCCCTGTATCCGCACATGAGCGTGTTCGAGAACATGGCCTACGGCCTGAAGCTGCGCAAGATGCCGAAGGAAGAGATCCGCCAGCGCGTGGACAAGGCCGCGGGCATCCTGGAACTCGCGCACCTGCTCGATCGCAAGCCGCGCCAGCTCTCCGGCGGCCAGCGCCAGCGCGTGGCCATGGGCCGCGCGATCGTGCGGCAGCCGCAGGTGTTCCTGTTCGACGAACCGCTGTCCAACCTGGACGCCAAGCTGCGCGCGCAGACCCGCCTGGAGATCCAGAAGCTGCACCGCGAGCTGGGCATCACCTCTCTGTTCGTCACGCACGACCAGGTCGAGGCGATGACGCTCGCCCAGCGCATGATCGTGATGAACGCCGGCCGCATGGAGCAGTTCGGCACGCCCGAGGAGGTGTACCACCGCCCGGCTTCCACCTTCGTCGCGAGCTTCATCGGGTCGCCGCCGATGAACCTGCTGAAGGACGCCCCCGGCGGCCGCGCCGGCGCCATCACCGGCATCCGCCCCGAGCACCTGGACGTCGCCAGCGACGGCTGGGAAGTGCGCACCGAGACGGTGGAACTGCTGGGCGCCGAGCGCCTGGTGTACGGCCGCCTGAACGGCGAGCAGATCATCGTGCGCATCGAGGAAGGCGCGCCCTCTCCCGTGGCCGACGAAGTGATCCGCGTGAAGCCGCGCGAGGACCGGCTGCACTGGTTCGACGCCGCCACCGGCAAGCGCATCGCCGCATGAAGGCCTGGCCGTACCCGCGCTGGATCGCGCACCGCGGCGCCGGCAAGCTGGCGCCGGAGAACACGCTGGCGGCCTTCCGCCTCGGCGCGGAGCACGGCTGGCGCATGTTCGAGTGCGACGCCAAGCTGTCGGCCGACGGCGTGCCCTTCCTGATGCACGACGCCACGCTGGAGCGCACGACCAACGGCCGTGGCACCGGCGGCGAGCTGGCCTGGAATGAACTCGCGCAACTCGATGCGGGCGGCTGGCATTCACGCCGCTATGCGGGCGAGCCCCTGCCCACGCTGGAGAACCTGGCGCGCTTCTGCCTGGCGAACGGCTACTTCCTGAACATCGAGATCAAGCCCACGCCGGGCGTGGAAGAGGAAACGGGCCGCGTGGTCGCCGAACAGGCCGCGCGCCTGTGGGCCGGCCAGGAAGTGCCTCCGCTGCTGACGTCCTTCCGGCCCGAATCGCTGCTGGGCGCCATGAAGGCGCAGCCTCAGTTGCCGCGCGGCTTGCTGGTCGACTCGCTCTGGGACGGCTGGTGGAACTACGCGCAGCAGCTGCAGTGCGCGGCCATCGTGTGCAACCACGCGCTGTGGGATCGCGCGCTCGTGGCGCAGGTGCAGGGCGCGGGGATGCGGTGCCTCAGCTACACGGTGAACGACGATTGGGCGGCGCAGCGGCTGATCGATCTCGGGACCGACGGGATCATCACGGACCGGGTGGAGTTCTTTTCGCCGGTGTGAGGGCGTCGGCGGGGTTCGGCTTCGCGTTCACCCCGCCCTACGAAGACCGGCGCCTTGGGTCGGGGTGATCCCGTAGGTCGGGGTGAGCGCGAAGCCGAACCCCGACGACCAGCCCCTACCGCAAATCCCCCGCCAGCGAAGCCAGCGTCTCCGCCCCCAGCGCCACATGCGCCGGATACGCGCTGTGGTCGCATCCCAGCTTCACCGCCGCGCCCGCCTTCACCGCCTCGCGCATCGCCGGCGCCAGTTCGAAGCGCAGGAAGTGCACCGCGGAAGTCTTCTCCTCGTTCTCGCGGTCCAGGTCCTCGTCCGCGATCGCGTACACGCGCGGATGGCCTTCCACCTCCACGAACATGCGGTCCTCCACGCCGATCAGCCGCGCGAGCTCGCGCCGGCGCTCGTTGACGTCGGGATATTCGATCAGCAGCGTGGCCTTCCAGTTCGTGCCGTCCGGCACCAGCGGCGCGTAGGCGTCGATCTCCTGCTGGATGCCCTCCTCCTCGAAGATCTTCTCGATGCGCAGCATCTCCTGCACCTGGTAGCGCATGCTCAGTTCGCTCTCGAACTGCACCGTGAGGTGCTCGCCGAGCGCCACGCTGCGCAGCTTGCGGTGCGCGATCACCTCCGCCTTGTGCTGCTTGCGCCATTTCGCATAGGCCTCCAGCGTCATCAGGCTGTCGGCCGTGATCCTGCCGGTGAGTTGCATCATCGTCATTCCAGTCCGTACGCGATGCGCATGAGGGAGATCGGGTGCTCCAGCCGCGGCGCACCCAGCGCGTTGCGATCGAAGCCTTGGCTGATGTGGTGGCCGCCGAGCGGGCAATCGGAGCTGATGTAGTCCGGCTGTCCGCCCTGCGGATGTTCGGCCATGCGCTTGAACAGCGGCTTGCCGATCTTCATCGCGACCTCGTGGTAGGGCTTCTTCACGCCGAAGGTGCCGGCGTGGCCCGAGCAGCGCTCGTTGGTGTGCACCGAGGTGCCGGGCACCATCTTCAGCATCTCCTCGGTCTTGCGGCCGATGTTCTGCACGCGGCCGTGGCAGGGCACGTGGTAGCTCACCTTGCCCAGCGCCTTGGGAAACTCCGTCTTCAGCAGGCCGTCGCGCCGGCGCGCGGCGAGGTATTCGAAGGGATCCCACATCGCCTCCTTGACCGCCTGCACGTCGGCGTCGTCGGGATACATGAGCGGGATCTCCTGCTTGAACATCAGCGTGCAGCTGGGCACCGCCGAGAGGATGGCGTAGCCCTCGCGGGCATACCTCGCCAGCACCGGGAGGTTGGCGCGCTTGCTCGCGTCCACCGACTCCAGGTCGCCGAGCTCCAGCTTGGGCATGCCGCAGCACTTCTCCTTCTCGACGAGCACGTACGGGATCCCGTTGTGCGCCAGCACCTTCAGCAGGTCGAGGCCGATGCCCGGTTCGTTGTAGTTGACGTAGCAGGTGGCGAAGATCGCCACCTTGCCCGGCGTGCGCTCGCCGTCCTTCACCGGCAGCTCCTCCGCCTTGGGCGCGGCCTGGCGGAACCTGCGCGTGGCCAGCGCGGGCAGCCACGCGTTGCGATCGACGTGCAGCGTGCTTTCCATCAGCGCGCGCATCGGCTTGGTCTGGTTGACCGCGTTGGCGGCCTGCACCACCACCGGGATGCCGGCGAGCTGACCGTGCACGTCGGTGGAGGACATGAACTTCGAGCCGAAATCCACGCCGCCCTGCTTGAACTTGATGGCCTTGGCGCGCAGCATGGTGTGCGGGAAGTCCAGGTTCCACTCGTGCGGCGGCACGTAGGGGCACTTGGTCATGTAGCACAGGTCGCACAGGTAGCACTGGTCGACGACCTTCCAGTAGTCCTGCTTTTCCACGCCGTCCACCTCGCCCGTCCTGCCCTCGTCCACGAGGTCGAACAGGGTCGGGAACGCGCCGCACAGGCTGACGCAGCGGCGGCAGCCGTGGCAGATGTCGAAGATCCGCTCCAGTTCCCGGAAGGTCGCGGCCTCGTCGTAGTACTCGGGCGACTTCCAGGCGATGGGATGGCGCGTGGGCGCCTCGAGGCTTCCTTCGCGGACGGCCATGGTTCTTGTCTCCGTCGATGGCGAACCGGGAACGACGCGGCCGCTGCGAGGCCGCGTCATTCGTCATGCACCGGGCGACGGCCCGGTACGGTCATGCAGCGGCGCCGGGCGCCGCGCGGCTCAGTCCGTCAGCTCGTTCAGCGCCTTGGTGTAGCGGTTCGCATGCGAGCGTTCCGCCTTGGCCAGCGTCTCGAACCAGTCGGCGATCTCGTCGTGGCCTTCCTCGCGCGCGGTCTTGGCCATGCCGGGGTACATGTCGGTGTACTCGTGGGTCTCGCCCGCGACGGCGGCCTTGAGGTTGTCGCGCGTGCTGCCGATCGGCAGGCCGGTGGCGGGGTCGCCGCACTGCTCCAGCCATTCCAGGTGGCCGTGGGCGTGGCCGGTCTCGCCTTCCGCGGTGGAGCGGAACAGCGCCGCCACGTCGTTCTGGCCTTCCACGTCGGCCTTGTTGGCGAAGTAGAGATAGCGGCGGTTCGCCTGCGACTCGCCCGCGAACGCGGCCTTCAGGTTCTCTTCCGTCTTGCTGCCTTTGAGGGTTGCCATGGAAAGTCTCCTTGCGTTGGTGGAAAGACCGGAACCCGGCGCCGCCGGGCACCCGCTGCACAGCGTAGTGAGGCAGACAGGCTGCGTCTAATAGCGAAGCTCAATCCACCCCATGCCCTGCGGCTATTCCATCGACCCAACTGATAAGGGTTCTCAACTGGAAGGCCGCAGTTGGAGAGTGAAGATCGTTTCGTTATAGTAAACGCATTACGTTTAGGTAAATATCGGAGAGCCCATGGCCGCCGTCCTCCAGAACCCGGGCACCCTGCCCGCCCCCGCCCCGATCCAGCAGCTGCACCACTACGCCTACCGCGCCCGCGACGCGGAGGAGACGCGGCACTTCTACGAGGACATCCTGGGCCTGCCGCTGTACCACATCATCCAGAGCGACTACGTGCCCAGCACGGGCGAGTACTGCCCGTACACGCACTTCTTCTTCCGCCTGCAGGACGGCTCGTTCATCGCCTTCTTCGACCTCGGCGACGACCAGGCGGCCGAGCCCTCGCCCAACACGCCCAAGTGGGTGAACCACATCTCCTTCCGCGTCGATTCCATCCAGGCGCTGCAGGACATGAAGGCGCGCCTGGAAGCCCACGGCGTCGAGGTGCTCGGCATCACCGACCACCACATCTTCCACAGCATCTACTTCTTCGATCCCAACGGCATCCGGCTGGAGCTCACCGCCCAGCTCGCCGACGAGTTCCAGATGCTGCAGGAGAGCAGGACCGCGCACGCCCGCCTGCGCGACTGGACCGCGCGCAAGGAGCAGTGGCGCAAGGACCGCGCCGCCGGCCAATCCACCGCGCCGCTGAAACCGCAGCAGAATGACCGTCCGGAGTTCGTGAAGAAGTAGGCTTGCAGGGCCGGCGGCCGCCGGCACCGACGACGAGGAGACAAGGACATGGCGGAACGCTACGCCGAGGTGGCCCACACCAACGGCTATGAATTCACTTCGGGCACGGGTTACCAGCTGCCCGAATATCCGTTCCGCGAGCCGCCGGAGATCGCTTCCGGACAGCCCGGCCACCACCCTGTCGTGATCGTCGGCGGCGGCCTCACGGGCCTCACCGCGGCCTGCGCGCTGGCGCAGTACGGCGTGCCCGCCGTGCTGCTGGACGAGGACAACACGGTGGGCGTCAAGGGCGCGTCCTCGCGCGGCATCTGCTACACGCAGAAGTCGCTGGAGATCTTCGAGCGCCTGGGCATCTACGACCGCATCGCGGCCAAGGGCATCCAGTGGAGCGTGGGCCGCACCTTCGCGGGCGAGGACGAGGTGTATTCCTTCGACCTGCGCGAGCAGAGTGCCTTCAACCTGTCCACGCAGCCGCCCTTCATCAACATCCAGCAGTTCTACATCGAGGCCTTCCTCGTCGACCGCATCCAGGAGCTGGGCCACGTCGACCTGCGCTGGTGCAACCGCGTGATCGGCTTCCGGCAGGACGGCGAAGGCGCCACGCTCTCGGTGACCACGCCGGCCGGCGACTACGAACTGCGCGCCGAGCACGTGATCGACGCGACCGGCAGCCACAGCCCCTTCCGCCAGTGGGTGGGCGCCTCCGTCACCGCGAAGAAGGGTTCCGACCGCTGGTGCATCGCCGACGTGCGCTTCAGCAAGCATCCGCCGGTGGAGCGCCACACCTGGGTCGAGGCGCCCTTCAACGACAACCGCGCCGTCTGGCAGCACCTGATGGGCGACGACGTCTGGCGCATCGACTACCAGATGCCGCCCGACTGCGATCCCGCCGAGGTCAGCCGCGAGGAGGTGGTGCGCGAGCGGCTCACGCGCCAGTTCGGCCCCGACGCCGAAATCGAGATTGTGTGGGTCGGCCCGTACGCCTACCGCAGCGAATGCGTGGACCGCATGCGCCACGGGCGCGTGTTCCTCATGGGTGACGCGGCCAAGGTCGTGAGCCCCTTCGGCGCGCGTGGCGGCAACACGGGCATCGCCGACGCCGACAACCTGGCGTGGAAGCTGTCCGCCGTGCTGCACGGGCGCGCCGCGCCGGCGCTGCTGGACAGCTACCACGAGGAGCGCCACGAGGCCGCGACGCAGAACGTGCTGGTCACCAGCCGCACCACGCGCTTCCTGCGGCCGGCCACACCCATGGAGAAGCTGTTCCGCGACGCCGCGCTGGGCCTGGCGCGCAGGCACGCCTTCGCCCGCCAGTTCGTCAACACCGGCCGCATGGCCGTGGCCAATCCCTACACCCGCTCCAGCGCCTGCGAATCCACCGGCGGGCTATCGGTGCAGAACGTCGCCTTCGCCTGGCCGGACGGCAGCCGCGGCACGGTCAACGACCTGCTGCGCTGGGCGGGCCGCAATCTGCTGGTGCTGGTCTTCGGCCGCACCTCGCCCGCCGCGCTGGACCGGCTGCAAGGCCTGGCCGCGACGGCGCCCGTGCGCTGCGTGCAGGTGCTGGGCCCCGACGACGCGCCCGGCGCGCTGGAACACGTGCGCGATCCGCAGGGCCACCTGCAGGGCGCCTGCCACGTCTTCGGCCATGCCTGGGCGCTGCTGCGTCCGGACAGCTACGTGGCCGCCACGGGCGAGAGCGTCGACGCCTCGCTGGTGCACGCCGTCGGCCGCGCGCTCGGCGCGACCCTGGAAGAGGAACAAGCCGCATGAAGACCACGCTGAACCAGCCGGACGCCGACGCCTTCTACGAGCAGCTGCTCGATGCGCACGAAGGGCTCGACGAGAAGCAGTCCGCCCTGCTCAACGCCCGCCTGATCCTGCTGCTGGCCAACCAGGTCGGCGAGGCGAAGGTGCTCAAGGAGTGCGTGGAGGCGGCGCGGGCCTTTCCCTCCTGAGGCCTGCGGGGCGCGGGCGGGCCCTTAAAATCCCGGGGTGAGCACCGAACAACCCCGCCTGAACAGCCTTTCCAAGTCCTTCGAGCCCGCCGCCATCGAGGCCAAGTGGGGCCCGCTGTGGGAACAGCGCGGCTACGCCCGCGCGGGCTACCGGGGCACCGGCAGCGCGAACACGGCCGAACCCTCCTTCGCCATCCAGCTCCCGCCCCCGAACGTGACCGGCACCCTGCACATGGGCCACGCGTTCAACCAGACCATCATGGACAGCCTGGCGCGCTACCACCGCATGCGCGGCTTCAACACGCTGTGGGTGCCGGGCACGGACCACGCCGGCATCGCCACGCAGATCGTGGTGGAGCGCCAGCTGCAGGAGCAGGGCACGAGCCGCCACGACCTGGGCCGCGAGAACTTCGTGAAGAAGGTCTGGGAGTGGAAGGAGAAGTCCGGCAACACCATCACCACGCAGATGCGCCGCATGGGCGACAGCGTGGACTGGGGGCACGAGTACTTCACGATGGACGAGAAGCTCTCGAAGATCGTGACGCAGACCTTCGTGCAGCTGTACGAGCAGGGCCTGATCTACCGCGGCAAGCGGCTCGTGAACTGGGACCCCGAACTCAAGACCGCGGTGAGCGACCTGGAGGTCGAGAGCGAGGAGGAGGACGGCTTCCTTTGGCACATCCGATATCCGCTCACCGACGGCAGCGGCCACCTCACCGTGGCCACCACGCGGCCCGAGACGATGCTCGGCGACGTGGCCGTGATGGTCCACCCGGAGGACGAGCGCTACAAGCACCTGGTCGGCAAGAGCGTGAAGCTGCCGCTGTGCGACCGCGACATCCCGGTGATCGCCGATGACTACGTCGACAAGGAATTCGGCACGGGCGTGGTGAAGGTCACGCCGGCCCACGATCCCAATGACTATGCGGTCGGCCAGCGCCACGGCCTGCCCATGATCGGCATCCTCGCGCTGGATGCGACGGTGAACGACAACGCGCCCGCGCCCTACCGCGGCCTCGACCGCTTCGTCGCCCGCAAGAAGGTCGTGGCCGACCTCGAGGCGCAAGGACTGCTGGAAGAGACCAGGAAGCACAAGCTGATGGTGCCGCGCTGCGCCCGCACCGGCCAGGTGGTCGAGCCCATGCTCACGGACCAGTGGTTCGTCGCCATGACCAAGGTGAGCGAACAGGACCCGACCGGCAAGTCGATCGCGCAGAAGGCGATCGATGCCGTGCAGGGCGGCGAGGTGCGCTTCGTGCCGGAGAACTGGGTCAACACCTACAACCAGTGGATGAACAACATCCAGGACTGGTGCATCTCGCGCCAGCTCTGGTGGGGCCACCAGATTCCCGCCTGGTACGACGAGGGCGGCAAGGTCTACGTCGCGGCCAGCGAGGCCGAAGCGCAGGCGCAGGCGCCGGGCAGGAAGCTCACGCGCGATCCCGACGTGCTGGACACCTGGTACTCCTCCGCGCTGGTGCCCTTCTCCACGCTGGGCTGGCCCGAAAAGACGCAGGACATGGACCTGTACCTGCCCTCGACGGTCCTGGTCACGGGCTACGACATCATCTTCTTCTGGGTCGCCCGGATGATCATGATGACGACGCACTTCACCGGGCGCGTGCCGTTCCGCCATGTGTACATCCACGGCCTGGTGCGCGATTCGCACGGCAAGAAGATGTCGAAGTCCGAAGGCAACGTGCTCGACCCGGTGGACCTGATCGACGGCATCGCGCTCGCGCCGCTGCTGGACAAGCGCACCACCGGCCTGCGCAAGCCCGAGACGGCCCCGACGGTGCGCAAGAACACCGAGAAGGAGTTCCCCGAGGGCATCCCCGCTTACGGCGCGGACGCGTTGCGCTTCACCTTCGCGGCGCTCGCCACGCTGGGCCGCTCGATCAACTTCGATTCCAAGCGCTGCGAGGGCTACCGCAACTTCTGCAACAAGCTCTGGAACGCCACGCGCTTCGTGCTGATGAACTGCGAGGGCCAGGACCTCGCGGAGCAGGACGCCACGCTCACGCCGGCCGATCGCTGGATCATCTCGCGCCTGCAGAAGGCCGAGGCCGACGTGGCCAGGGGCTTCGAGGAATACCGCCTCGACAACGTTGCGAACGCGATCTACCAGTTCGTGTGGGACGAGTACTGCGACTGGTACCTCGAGATCGCCAAGGTGCAGATCCAGACAGGCTCGCCCGCGCAGCAGCGCGGCACGCGCCGCACGCTGATCCGCGTGCTCGAGGCGATCCTGCGCCTGGCGCACCCGGTGATTCCCTTCATCACCGAGGAACTGTGGCAGACGGTGGCACCCGTGGCCGGCAAGACCGGCGAGTCGATCAGCGTCGCGCCCTACCCGCAGGCCAACCCCGGCAACCTGAGCCCCGAGGCCGAAGCCTGGATGGCGAAGCTGAAGTCGGTGGTGGACGCCTGCCGCACGCTGCGCGGCGAGATGAACGTCTCGCCCGGCACGCGCCTGCCGGCGTACGTGCTCGGCGACGCCGCCTTCATGCGCGAGGCCGCGCCGGTGCTGCAGGCGCTGGCCAAGCTGAGCGAAGTGCGCATCTTCGACGACGAGCCCGCGTGGGCGGCGGCGGCGCAGGCCGCGCCTGTGGCGGTGGCGGGCGATGCGCGCCTGTGCCTCTTCATGGAGATCGACGTCGCCGCGGAGAAGGCGCGCCTTTCCAAGGAGGCCACGCGCCTCGAGGGCGAACTGGCCAAGGCGGACGGCAAGCTCGCGAACCAGGCCTTCGTCGCCAAGGCGCCGCCTGCTGTGATCGAGCAGGAACGCAAGCGCATCGCCGACTTCACCGCGGCCCTGGAGAAGATCCGGGCGCAGCTGCAGCGCCTGGGCTAGGAGTCTCCCTGGCGCAGCGGCGCCGGGCGGCTCTCCAGCAGCGCGCCCGGCTGGCTGTCGGCATCCAGTGGCATCGGTGCACTGGGAAGCACGTCGAAGCCCGAGGACCGCGGCGCGGTCAGCGACTCGTGCAGGCGCTGCGCCACGTACCAGCTGGCCCGCACGCGCGACTCACGCGTGAGCGAGCCCACGCGCGGCGTGAGGAACAGGTTGCTCAGGTCGTGCAGCGGCGTGCCACGCGAAGCGAAGCCGGACTCTGCGCCATCGAGCATTGCCGCCTCGATGCGCCCGTCCTGCAGGGCGCGCGCCAGCGCTTGCGGCTCGAACAGGGACGAGCGCGTGACGCCCACCCACAGCTGCCCGCGGCGACAGTGCGCCAGCACGTCCTCGTCCAGGAAATGCTCGTAGCGCGATCCATAGAGCACCTGCACGGAAACCGCGTCGGCCTGCGCCATCAGCTCCTGCAGCGTGACGGGCTGGATCTTCAGGCGCTGCCAGATCGGCGCGCTGTGGTGCACCGCGGGGTCGTAGCCGATCAGGCGCGCGCCCAGGGCATCGAGCATGGGCGCAAGCGCGTGCGCCGTGGGCGCCAGGCCCAGGATGCCGATGGTGCTGCCATGCAGCTCCCGGCCCACGGTGCCGGGCGCATGGCGATCGCCGCGCAGGGACGCGCCGATGCCACGGCGGAACAGCAGCAGCAGGCTGGCGAGCAGGTATTCGGCGTTGGAGCGCACGTGCGCGCTGGCCGGTTGAATGACGCGCACGCGGCGGTCGCGACAGGCCTCGAGGTCGGTGTTGTCCGTGTCCATGTGCATGCGGGCGAGCGCGCGCAGCACGGGAGCGAAATCGAGGAACTCGCGGGTCACCTGCAGCTTGCGCGGCAGCACCACCGCCTGCACGTTGTACAGTTCCCTGCGCAGGGCCGCCGCATCGGCGGCGAGCTCGGGGCGGTAGGCCACCTGGTGCCTCGCCTCGAGCCATGCGTGCGCCTCCGGAACGAGGCGTTCGAGCAGCAGAATATCCACGGAACGTTCCTTGCCTCCACCGCAGGAACCGGTTCTTCAGCACAATGAACGGTCCGGGGTGCCCTCTCTCTTGCGGCGCAACTCTAGCTTCAACCTCACGCTCGGTCGATGAAAAAATTCACAAATGTTAACAAAGCGGTATTTCCTGTTGCAGGTCTCGGCACGCGCTTCCTGCCCGCGACCAAGGCGCAGCCCAAGGAGATGCTGCCGATCGTCGACAAGCCGCTGATCCAGTACGCCGTCGAGGAGGCCTACGAGGCAGGCATCCGCCACATGATCTTCGTCACCGGGCGCAACAAGCGTGCCATCGAGGACCACTTCGACACGGCCTACGAGCTCGAGTCCGAACTGGAGGCCAGCGGCAAGGACGAACTCCTGCAGCTGGTGCGCACCCTCGCTCCGCAGGACATGGACTGCTCCTACGTGCGCCAGCCGCGCTCGCTGGGCCTGGGCCACGCCGTCCTGTGCGCGCGCCACATCGTGCGCAACGACCCCTTCGCCGTCTTGCTGGCCGACGACCTGATGATCGGCAACGACGGCGGCCCCGGCGTGCTCACGCAGATGGTGGAAGTGTTCCGCGAGGTGCAGGGCTCGGTGCTCGCGGTGCAGGAAGTCCCGCTGGAGCACGTGAAGCGCTACGGCATCGTCGCGGGCGAGTCGGTCGGCGAGCGCCTCGTGAAGGTGCGCGAGATGGTGGAGAAGCCGTCGCCCGAGAAGGCGCCCTCGCGCCTGGGCGTGGCGGGCCGCTACGTGCTCACGCCGGCGGTGTTCGACTGCATCGAGAACCAGCCCCGCGGCAGCGGCGGCGAAATCCAGCTCACCGACGGCATCGCGCAGCTGATCGCCACCGAAGGCGTGCACGCCTACCGCTACGAGGGCAAGCGCTACGACTGCGGCAGCAAGGAGGGCTTCCTGGAGGCTTCGGTCGAGTTCGCGCTGAAGCACCCGGAGGTAGGCGAGTCCTTCCGCGGCTTCCTGAAGGGCCTGGCGCTCTGACGCTCTGCGTCCGGACGGCCGGACAGCCGGACGCAAAAGTCGCGGAGGTTACGCAAAGGTCGCAAAAGGACTTCCATTCACTGGATGTCCCGTCCTGATCTGAGTTGACACCTCTCAAAGGATTTCCCTTCTGCGACCTTTGCGTCCGGCTGTCCGCTTTCAGCTCCCGTATTCAGCGGCGGCGCAGCACGTGCACGTACTCGTCGCCCACGGTCTGCTGCTCCACCAGCTCGTTGCCGGTCTGGCGCGAGAAGGCCTGGAAGTCGCGCAGCGAACCGCTGTCCGTGGACACCACCTTGAGCAGCTGGCCGCTCTGCATGTCGGTCAGCGCCTTCTTGGCCTTGAGGATGGGCAGCGGGCAGTTCAGCCCGCGGGTGTCGATTTCCTTGTCGATCTGCATCACGTCTCCTTCACGGGGCGCGCCGGCGCCTCCATGAACTGCGGCTCGTAGCCGCGGCCGCGCAGCCAGTCGGCGAGCGCGTAGCCAGTGCCGGCCGGCCAGCAGCGCACCTGGTCGTACGCGAACAGCCGCCAGTCCACCAGCTCCGGCGAGAGCTTCACCTCGCCTTCGCACACGGCGTGGAAGGCGATGATCACCTGGTTCATCCGCTGGAAGTCGTAGACCCCGATCAGCTCCAGCGATGTCGCGCGCAGGTTCGTCTCCTCCGCGATCTCGCGGGCGATGCCGTCCTGCGGCGTCTCGCCGGCCTCCATGAAGCCGGTGATCAGCGCGTACATCTTGTGCGTCCACGCCGCATTGCGCGCGAGCAGGATCCGGTCCTGGTACTGGATCACCGCCGCCAGCACGGGCGTCGGGTTGTTCCAGTGCGTCCAGCCGCAGGCGGGGCAGCGCAGGCGCTGCTTCTCGCCGCCGTCCTCCTGCTGCGCGATCCACGCGAGCGGCGTCGCGCATTGCGGGCAGAAACGGTAGTCGGACACGGTGGTTTCCGTCAGGCCGGGAACACGCCGGTGGACAGGTAGCGGTCGCCCCGGTCGCAGACGACGAACACGATGGTCGCGTTCTCCACCTGCTGCGACAGCTGCTGCGCCACCCAGCACGCGCCCGCGGCCGAGATGCCGGCGAAGATGCCTTCCTCGCGCGCGAGGCGCCGGCACATCTCTTCCGCAGCGTCCTGGCTCACGTAAGCGAGCTCGTCCACGCTGGACGGGTCGTAGATGCGCGGCAGATATTCCTGCGGCCACTTGCGGATGCCAGGGATGCGCGAGCCCTCGCTGGGCTGCGCGCCGATGATGCGCACGGCCGGCTTCTTTTCCTTGAGGTAGCGCGACACGCCCGTGATCGTGCCGGTGGTGCCCATGGCGCTGACGAAGTGCGTGATGCGCCCCTGCGTCTGGTCCCACAGCTCGGGGCCGGTGGTCTCGTAGTGCACGCGCGGGTTGTCGGCGTTGGCGAACTGGTCGAGCACGCGGCCCTTGCCCTCGCGCTGCATGTTCTCCGCGAGGTCGCGGGCGTACTCCATGCCGCCGCTCTTGGGCGTGAGCACCAGCTCGGCGCCGAAGGCCTTCATCGTCTGCGCACGCTCGACCGACAGGTCCTCCGGCATGATGAGCACCATGCGGTACCCGCGGATCGCCGCAGCCATCGCCAGGGCGATGCCGGTGTTGCCGGACGTGGCCTCGACCAGCGTGTCGCCGGGCTTGATCTCGCCGCGCTCCTCGGCGCGCTTGATCATCGCGAGGGCCGGGCGGTCCTTCACCGAGCCGGCCGGGTTGTTGCCTTCGAGCTTGCCGAGGATCACGTTGCCGCGCCTGGCGTTCTCGGCCGCACCGATGCGTTGCAGGGCGACGAGCGGCGTGCGGCCGATCGCGTCCTCGATGGTGGGATAGTTCATGCAGCCTACTGTGCCATAATTTCCGGCTGCCTCTTTTCCCCTTGCCGGAGTGGCGAAATCGGTAGACGCAGCAGACTCAAAATCTGCCGGTGGCAACACCGTGCCGGTTCGATTCCGGCCTCCGGCACCAGGCGATCCCTTCCCCGCATCGCGCGAAAGCAACCCGACCGTTGAACACGGCCGGCTTGCGCGATCCGTCTTTGGACAGTTTGCACCCCACGCCGCGCGCGTTTTCGTGTGCAATAGGGCCCCTTCACGGTGGTCGCCCTATGTCCTTCCCCGCGCTGAGTCCTGTCACCGTCTTCATCCTGACGCTGGCCGTCGGGTTCGGCCTGGCGAAAGCCATCGTGCTCAGCGCGCCGCGCCATGGCCACCTGACCATGGACTCGATGTTCGGGGTGCAGAAGTTCCACTCCGAGCCCACGCCGCGCGTGGGCGGCGTCGCCATCTATCTCGCGCTGGCGTTCGCCTGGCTGCTGCTGCCGACGGCGGAGGACGGCGACATCCTCGGCGTCGTGCTCGTCGCCGGCCTGCCCGCCCTCTTCATCGGCCTGCTCGAGGACCTCACCAAGCACGTGAGCGTGCGCAGCCGCCTGTTCGTCACCATGGGCAGCGGCGCCCTGGCCGCGCTGATCACGGGCGTGGGGCTGACGCGCGTCGACATCCCGCCGGCCGACTTCCTGCTGTCGGTGTGGCCGGTCGCCGTGCTGTTCACCGCGTTCTGCGTGGGCGGCGTGGCGAACGCCTTCAACATCATCGACGGCTTCCACGGCCTGTCGAGCGGCACGCTGATCCTCTCGGCCCTGGGCCTGGCCGTCATCGCGCATTCGCTCGGCGATCCCGCGCTGGCCTGGGCCGCCATCGCGCTCGCGGCGGCGGTAGGTGGATTCTGGCTGGTCAACTTCCCCTGGGGCAAGCTGTTCCTGGGCGACGGCGGCGCCTATTTCGCCGGCTTCGCGCTCGCGTGGCTCACGGTGATCCTGCTGGTGCGGCACCCCCAGGTCTCGCCCTGGTGCAGCGTGCTGCTGTGCGGCTATCCCACCGTGGAAGCCGTCTACAGCATCTATCGCCGGCGGCGCCAGCGCCGCTCGCCCGGCGAGCCCGACCGTTATCACCTGCACAGCCTGGTGGCCACGCAGTTCGTGCAGCCGCGGCTGGCGCGCCTCGCACCCTTCCTGCGCAACGCGGCCGTTTCGGTGCTGATGTGGGGCTGCGCGGTGGTGGCGGTCACGCCCGCCGTGCTGTTCCCGACGCATGGCCCCTTGCTGCTGGGCGTGCTGGCCGGCTGCTTCGCCGGCTACCACTTCGTCTACCGCCACGTGGCCGCGTCGGCGGCCCCGGCCGGCGTGGAGGTGACTAGCGCCCGCTCCTGACGGCGAATTCCTCGAGGTCGCGGCCGTCCTTCAGGGCCTGCACCACCCATTGCGG
>JAEZEB010000307.1 GCA_023438115.1 Pseudomonadota bacterium
CTTGGGGGGGGGGGGGGGGGGCCGGGGGTTGGGCCGGGGCCCCCTCGCCGGCCGCGCCCGGGGCGCGGCCAACGGACTTACTTCTCGACGACGAACTTGCCGTCGACGACCTTCAGCATCACGCCCGTCTCGTTCGTGTAGCCCCAGTGGTCGTCCTTGGTCCAGTTCATCACGCCGTGGGCGAAGACCGTGCGGCCCATCGTCTCGAAGGCGTCGCGCAGCGCGGCGCGGAATTCCGGCGTGCCGGGCTTGGCCTTCTTCAGCGCGATCGGCACGGCCTTCTCCAGCGCGATGGCGGCGTCATAGCTGTGGCCGGCGAACTGGTTCGGGGGGCCGAAGTTCTTCTCGTAGTTGACGAAGAAGTCGGTGGCCGCCTTCTTGGACGGATGGCTGTCGGGCAGTTGCTGGCCCACCATGGCCGGGCCGGACACCACGAAGGTGCCGTCCACCGTCTTGCCGCCGATGCGCATCAGGTCCTGCGTGGCCGCGGCGTGCGTCTGGTAGATCTTGCCCTTGTAGCCGCGCTCGGCCAGCGCCAGCTGCGGCATCGCCGCGCCGGAGCCGGAGGCCACCACCAGCATGGCGTCCGGCTTGGCGGCCACCAGCTTCAGCGCCTGCGGGGTCACGCTGGTGTCGGTGCGCTGGAAGCGCTCGACGGCGACGATCTTCATGCCGGCCTTCTCGGCCTGCGGGGTGAGCGCCTTGAGCCACAGCTCGCCGTAGGCGTCGGTGTAGCCCAGGAAGCCGATCGTCTTGATGCCCTGCTTCTTCATGTGCTCGACGACGGCGTAGGCCATCACGTCGTTGCCCTGCGGCAGGCGGAACAGCCACGGGCTGTCGCCGCCGACCGGGGAGGCGGACAGCTGCACGGTCTTGGCCTCGGTGGCGACGGGGGTCATCGCGCCGGCCACGGGGGTCAGGCAGGAGCCGATGATCAGGTCGACCTTGTCGTCCGTCACGAAGCGGCGCGCGTTGCTCACGCCCTTGCCCGGATCGGAGGCGTCGTCCAGCACGATCAGGTTGACCTTCTCGCCGGCGATCTCCTTCGGGAACAGCTTGAACTGGTTCTGCATCGGGATGCCGAGGCCGGAGCCCGGGCCCGTGAGCGACAGGCTCACGCCGATGTTGATGTCCGCCAGCGCGGTGCCGGCGGCGACCAGGGTCACCGCGGCGGTGATCAGGGTGCGTGCGAATTTCATCTTCGTTGTCTCCGTTGGGGTTGGAAAGGGGTCAGCGCGGCGCCATGCGCAGCGCGCCGTCGAGGCGGATCACTTCGCCGTTGAGGTGCGTGTTCGTGACGATATGGCATGCGAGCTGGGCAAACTCTTCGGGTTTGCCCAGGCGCGAGGGGAAGGGGATGGACGCCGCCAGCGACTGCTGCACCGGCTCGGGCAGCTGCTGCATCAGCGGGGTGGCGAACAGGCCGGGCGCGACGGTGCACACGCGGATGCCGTGCTGCGCGAGGTCGCGCGCCATCGGCAGCGTCATGCCCACCAGGCCGCCCTTGGACGCGCTGTAGGCCTGCTGGCCCACCTGGCCGTCGAAGGCGGCGACCGAGGCGGTGAACATCATCACGCCCCGCTCGTTGTCCTCCAGCGCCGGCAGCCTGGCGCAGGCGGCGGCGAACAGGCGGCTCATGTTGTAGGTGCCGATGAGGTTGATGTTCACCACGCGGGCGAAGTCCTCCAGCGGCGCCGGGCTGCCGTCCTTCTGCACCACGCGCTTGGCGGTGCCGATGCCGGCGATGTTCATCAGGATGCGCGCGGGGCCATGGGCGGCGGCCGCCTTCTCGATGGCCGCGGCGGCGCTTTGCGCATTGGTGATGTCGCACTCGCAGGCGACGCCGCCGATGTCTTCGGCGACCTTCCGTGCGAGCTCCATGTTCACGTCGAGCACGGCGACCTTCGCGCCCAGCCGCGCGAGCTCGCGCGCCGTCGCTTCGCCGAGGCCCGAGGCGCCGCCGGTGACGAGCGCGGCCTGTCCCTGGATGTTCATGCGTTCTCCTTGCGCGGCTTGAGGGTGAAGGGCAGGCCGTCGTCGTGGAAGGCCTGCACCAGCGCGTCGCGCTGCTTGAGCACCGCGCGCTGGTTGATGGAGCCCTTGTCGGTGACCTCGCCCTTGTCGATCGAAGGCGGCTCGTGCATCAGGTGCAGGCGCGCCACGCGGTTGGCGCTGCCGGTGGCCTGCTTCGCGAGCGCGTCCACCACGCCCTGGAAGTGGTCCTGCACCGGGGCGCTTTCCAGCACCTCCTTCAGCGGCGCGTCGGCGGCGAGATGCGGCGCCAGCTTGCGGATGGCCGGTGTCGGCAGGATCAGCGCGCCGACCTCGTTGCGGTTCAGGCCGGTGATCACGGCGTCCTGCGCATAGGGCGCGGAGGCCGCGATGATGCGCGCGCGCAGCGGGCCCACGCTCACGAAGGTGCCGGTGGCCAGCTTGAAGTCCTCGGCGATGCGGCCGTCGAACTTGAGGCCCTTGTGCGGGTCGGTTTCGTCGATCCACTGCACGGCGTCGCCGGTGCAGAAGAAGCCTTCGTCGTCGAAGCACTCCTTCGTCGCATCGGGGTTGCGCCAGTAGCCGGGCGTGACGTTGGGGCCCTTGTAGCGGACCTCGGTCTTGCCGTCGACGGGCACCAGCTTGAGCTCCATGCCCGGCGTGGGCAGGCCCAGGTAGCCGGACTTCACTTCAGGGCTGGTGACGAAGATGGCGAAGGGCGAGGACTCGGTCATGCCCAGGCCCGTGCCCATCACGATGCGCTCGCCGATCTCGGCTTCCTGCACCTCGTGCAGCAGGTCCCAGATCGGCTGGGCGAGCGCGGCGCCCGAATAGAAGAACATGCGCACGCGCGAGAGCAGGTTGCGGCGCAGCACCGGGTCGGCCTTCATGGCGTGCGCGATGGCCTCGAAGCCGGTGGGCACGTTGAAGTAGACGGTGGGCGCGATCTCGCGCAGGTTGCGCAGCGTCTCGCCCATCAGCGCCGGCGTGGGCTTGCCGTCGTCGATGTAGAGCGTGCCGCCGTTGTAGATGGTCAGGCCGACGTTGTGGTTGCCGCCGAAGGTGTGGTTCCAGGGCAGCCAGTCCACCAGCACGGGCGGCTCCTCGGCCAGCACCGGCATCGACTGCCGCATCTGCTGCTGGTTGGCGCACCACATGCCGTGCGTGTTGACCACGGCCTTGGGCAGCTTGGTGGAGCCCGAGGTGAAGAGGAACTTGGTGATCGTGTCGGGGCCGGTGCGGTCCATCGCCGCCTCGACGGCGGAGGTGGGCTCGGTCTTGAGCAGGTCTTCCCAGGGCGTCGTCTTGCGGCCGTCGATGCTGCCGTCGACCACCACCACTTCCAGGTCCTGCGGCACCGTCGCCTGCACGGCCTTGCCATAGCGCTGGACGTCGGGCACGAACACGAGGCCCGGCGTGATGGTGTCCAGCACGTGGCGCAGCTTGTCGTAGTCGACGCTCACCGTGGCATACGGCGGCGAGACCGGGCAGTACGGCACGCCCACGAGCAGGCAGCCGAGCGCCAGCATCGCGTGCTCCAGGCCGTTCTCGCACAGGATGGCCACGGGACGGTCGGGGCCGAGGCCGCGATCGATCAGCGCCTGGCCGATGCGGCGCGCGGCGGCGTGCGCCTCGCGGTAGGTGAGGTGCTTCCAGTCGCCCGTGCTGCCGTCAGCATTGCGCACGCGGCGCGCCATGAAGGTGCGGTCCGGCGTGGCTTCCACCCAGTGCAGGAAGCGGTCGGTCATGCGGCGCGCATGGGGCTGCAGGTCCTGGTCGGCGCGCAGGTAGCGCACGCCGCCGGCGCCTTCGCGCAGGATGCCGCGCGTGACGCCGAACTTCAGGGGCCGGTAGCGCACGCCGGCGGTGGAGGTGGCGGTGCTCATCGCGTCAACCCTTGGACACCTTGGCCGCGCGGCCTTCGAGGAAATCGCGCACGCGCTGCTTGGCCTCGGGCGCGCTCTGCGCGATGGCGGACATCAGCGCCTCGGTGAGGAAGCCCTGGTCGGCCGGCTGTTCCGCGATGCGCGGCAGCGCGTGCATCAGCGCGTAGTTGGTCAGCGGCGCGTTCTCGGCGATGCGGCGCGCGAGCGCCAGCGCCTTGTCGAAGGCCTGGCCGGCGGGCACGAGGTATTGCGCGAAGCCGGCGCGCTCGCCTTCCTCCGCCTTGTAGACGCGGCCGGTCATCATCATGTCGGCCATGCGGGCCGCGCCGATCAGGCGCGGGATGCGCACCGCGCCGCCGCCGCCCACGAAGATGCCGCGCGCGCCTTCGGGCAGCGCGTAGAAGGTGGTCTCGTC
>JAEZEB010000388.1 GCA_023438115.1 Pseudomonadota bacterium
AGCGAAGCCCGAGCCCACGCCCGCGCCGCCCGAGCCGGCGGAAGAGAAGGTGGCCCAGGCCGAACCCGAGAAGAAGCCCGAGCCCAAGCCGGAAGCAAAGCCCGAACCGAAGCCGGAACCCAAGGCCGAGCCCAAGCCCGAACCGAAGGTGGCCGAGGCGGCCAAGGCCCGCGCGCTGCTGGAAGGCAAGACGGTCGAAGCCGCCGGCGCCCGCTACGTGGTGCAGGTCGGGGCCTTCGCGGAAAAGGACAAGGCCCTGCAGGCGCAGCGCAAGCTCGAGCGCGCGGGACTGAAGAACTACACCAACGTCGCGAACACCCGCGAGGGCAAGCGCATCCGTGTGCGCGCGGGCCCGTTCGGCTCGCGCGCCGAGGCCGACAAGGCCGCCGAGAAGATCAAGGGGCTGGATTTGCCGGCCGCGATCCTCACCTTGTAAGCCTTGGCGACGCTGGACTGGATCGTTGCCGCCGTGCTGGCCGCCTCCGTGCTGCTGGGGTTGTGGCGGGGCCTGGTCTATGAGGTGCTGTCCGTGCTGAACTGGCTGGCGGCCTTCGTGCTCGCACAATGGCTGTCACCACGGGTGGCGTTGATGCTGCCCCTGGGGCAGGCCGGGGAGCCGTTGCGCTATGCGGCGGCTTTCGTGCTGGTCTTCATCCTGGCGCTGTTTGCCGGGGGGCTGCTGGCGTGGCTGACGAAGAAGCTGGTCGAGGCGATCGGCCTGCGGCCCGTGGACCGGGCGCTGGGCGGCCTCTTCGGCCTGGTGCGCGGCATGGTCGCCGTGCTGGCCCTGGCGGTGGTGGTCCACCTCACCGGCCTGCGCGAAGGCCCGTGGTGGACGGAATCGATGACGGCCGGCGTGGCGACGGCGGCCTTGCGCGGATTGAAGCCGATGGTGCCCGAATCGTTCGGGACTTACCTGCCGGCCTGAAGGAACGAACTATGTGTGGAATCGTCGGGGTCGTCAGCCAGGGTCCCGTGAACCAGTTGATCTACGACGCGTTGCTGCTGCTGCAGCACCGCGGCCAGGACGCGGCCGGCATCGTCACCCTGCAGGGCCGCAAGGTCTACATGCACAAGGCCAAGGGCATGGTGCGGGATATCTTCCGCACGCGCAACATGCGCGCGCTGCCCGGCAACGCGGGCCTGGGCCAGGTGCGCTATCCCACGGCGGGCAACGCGCACAGCGAGGAAGAGGCGCAGCCCTTCTATGTGAACGCGCCCTTCGGCATCACGCTGGCGCACAACGGCAACCTCACCAACGCCCAGGCGCTGAAGGCGGAGCTGTTCTCCGCCGACCACCGCCACATCAACACCGAGAGCGACACCGAGGTGCTGGTGAACGTGTTCGCGCATGAACTCGAGCGCACCACGCGCGGCCTGCCGCTGACGGCGCAGGACGTGTTCTCCGCCGTCGGCAACGTGCACCGGCGCATCCGAGGTTCCTACGCCGTGGTGGCGCTGATCGCCGGCCACGGCCTGCTGGCCTTCCGCGACCCCTTCGGCATCCGCCCGCTGTGCATCGGCCGCAGCCCGGACGGCACCGTGATGATCGCCAGCGAATCGGTGACGCTGGAAGGCACGGGCCACAAGTTCGAACGCGACATCGCGCCGGGCGAGGCCGTGTTCGTGGACCTGGAAGGCAACGTGCAGAGCCGCCAGTGCGCCGAGAACCCGAAGCTCTCGCCCTGCATCTTCGAGTTCGTCTACCTCGCACGGCCCGATTCCGAGCTGGACGGCATCTCCGTCTACCAGGCCCGCCTGAACCTGGGCGAGACGCTGGCCAAGCGCGTGATCTCCACGGTGCCGCCGAACGAGATCGACGTCGTCATCCCGATCCCCGAATCCAGCCGGCCCAGCGCGACGCAGCTGGCGCACCTGCTCGGCATTCCCTACCGCGAAGGTTTCGTGAAGAACCGCTACGTGGGCCGCACCTTCATCATGCCGGGGCAGGCGGTGCGCAAGAAGTCGGTGCGCCAGAAGCTCAACACCATCGTGAGCGAATTCAAGGGCCGCAACGTGCTGCTGGTGGACGATTCCATCGTGCGCGGCACCACCAGCCGCGAGATCGTGCAGATGGCCCGCGACGCCGGCGCGAAGAAGGTCTACCTGGCCAGCGCGGCGCCGCCGGTGCGCTTTCCCAACGTCTACGGCATCGACATGCCCACGGCCACCGAACTGGTGGCGTACAACCGCACGGTCGAGGAAGTTCGCGCGATCATCGGCTGCGACGCGCTGATCTACCAGGATGTCGAAGGCATGAAGGCGGCCGTGGGCAAGCTCAACGCGAAGCTCGACGGCTTCGATGCGTCCTGCTTCGACGGCGTGTACGTCACCGGCGACATCAACCCGGACGACATCGCGAGGATCAACGAGGCGCGCATCGGCCAGGAAGACCCGCTGGAAGAGACCACGGGCCGCCTGACCATCCCCAACCCGCAAGAAGCCTGAAGTGAACGAGAAGAAGAATCTGCCCGCCGGGCTGCGCCGCGAAACGCTCGCCGTGCGCGCGGCGCTGCCCGCCAGCCAGTGGGGCGAGAACTCCGAGGCGCTGTACCTCACCAGCGGCTTCGTGCAACCCGACGCCGAGACCTCCGCGCGCCGCTTCGCCAACCCGCAGGAGGGCTACACCTACGGGCGCACCTCCAACCCCACCGTCACCAGCTTCGAGCAGCGGCTGTCCGCGCTGGAAGGCACGGAGGGCGCGATCGCCACGTCCACCGGCATGGCGGCCATCCTGCTGCTGGGGATGGGCCTGCTGAAGACGGGCGACCACGTGGTGTGCTCGCGTTCGGTGTTCGGCTCCACGCTGAATCTCTTCGCCAAGGAGTTCGGCAAGTTCGGCGTCGAATCGACTTTCGTCTCGCAGACCGACCTGGGCGAGTGGAAGGCGGCGCTGCGCCCCAACACCAGGCTGCTGTTCGCCGAGACGCCCACCAACCCGCTGACCGACGTGTGCGACATCCGCGCACTGGCGGACCTCGCGCATGACGCGGGTGCGGTGCTGACGGTGGACAACTGCTTCTGCACGCCCGCCCTGCAGCGTCCCACGGAGCTGGGGGCGGACCTGGTGATCCATTCCGGCACCAAGTACCTGGACGGCCAGGGCCGCGTGATGGCCGGCGCGATCTGCGGGCCGTCGCGTTTCGTGAACGACATCTTCGCGCCCATCGTGCGCACCGCGGGCATGACGCTGGCGCCCTTCAACGCCTGGGTGGTGCTCAAGGGACTGGAGACGCTCTCGATCCGCATGCAGGCGCAGTGCGCGAATGCGCTCGCCGTGGCGAAGTTCCTGAGCGAACATCCCGCCGTGACGCGCGTCTACTACCCCGGCCTGGAATCGCATCCGCAGCACGCGCTGGCGATGCGCCAGCAGTCGGGCCTGGGCGGCGCCGTGGTTTCCTTCGACGTGAAGGGCGGCGACCCCGAGACGCTGCGCCGCAACGCCTTCCAGGTGATCGACAGCGCGGAGGTGATGAGCATCGCCACCAACCTGGGCGACACCAAGACCATCATCAGCCACTCGGCCAGCACCTCCCACGGGCGGCTCACCGAGGAGCAGCGCCAGGCCGCCGGCATCGGCCAGGGCCTGATCCGCGTGGCCGTGGGACTGGAACACATCGAAGATCTCAAGACGGACCTCCTGCGCGGTCTGGACAAGCTGTGAAAGTACGCACCCGTTTCGCCCCGTCGCCGACCGGATTCATCCACCTCGGCAACATTCGATCCGCCCTCTATCCCTGGGCCTTCGCGCGCTCGCAGGGCGGCACCTTCATCCTGCGCATCGAGGACACCGACCTCGAGCGGTCCACGCAGGCGGCCGTCGACGTGATCCTGGAAGGCATGCGCTGGCTGGGGCTGGACCCCGACGAGGGCCCGTATTACCAGATGCAGCGCATGGACCGCTACCGCGAGGTGATCGCGCAGATGCGCGAGCAGGGCCTGGTGTACCCCTGCTACATGAGCGTGGCGGAGCTCGATGCGCTGCGCGAGCGGCAGATGGCCAACAAGGAGAAGCCGCGCTACGACGGCACCTGGCGGCCCGAGCCGGGCAAGCAGCTGCCCGAGCCGCCCGAGGGCGTGCAGCCGGTCTGGCGCTTCCGCAACCCCATCGGCGGCACGGTGGCCTGGGACGACAAGGTCAAGGGCCGCATCGAGATCCGCAACGACGAGCTCGACGACCTGGTGATCGCTCGCCCGGACGGCACGCCCACGTACAACTTCTGCGTGGTGGTGGACGACATCGACATGCGGATCACGCACGTGATCCGCGGCGACGACCACGTGAACAACACGCCGCGCCAGATCAACATCTTCCGCGCGCTCGGCAAGGAGCCGCCGGTGTACGCGCACCTGCCCACCGTGCTGAACGAGCAGGGCGAGAAGATGTCCAAGCGCAACGGCGCCAAGCCCGTCACGCAGTACCGCGACGAGGGCTTCCTGCCCGAGGCGATGGTGAACTACCTCGCGCGCCTGGGCTGGTCGCACGGCGACGACGAGATCTTCAGCCGCGAGCAGTTCCTGCAGTGGTTCGACCTCGACCACCTGGGGCGCAGTGCCGCGCAGTTCGACGAAGCCAAGCTGCGCTGGGTGAACGCCCAGCACATGAAGGCCACGCCGGACGACGCGCTGGCGCTGGTCGTCGCCGGCCAGCTGAAGGCGCGCGGCATCGCCACCGACGCGCGGCTGCCGGGCATCTGCGGCCTGTTCAAGGACCGCTGCGACACCACCGTGGTGCTGGCCGACTGGGCCGCGCGCTTCTATGCCGACGTGGAGCCCAACCCGGAGGAGGCGAAGAAGCACCTCACCGACGGTGTGCGCCCGGCCATCTCCATGCTGGCGAAGATGCTCGAATCCTGCCCCTGGACGCGGGAGGACATCTCCGAGGCGATCAAGGAAACGCTGCGCGCCACCGGCCTGAAGATGCCGCAGCTGGCCATGCCGGTGCGCGTGCTGGTGCTCGGGACCGCGCAGACGCCGTCGCTGGATGCTGTCTTGGCGCTGTCAGTGCGCGAGCGCGTGCTCGAGCAGCTGCGTCGCGCGTGAATTTCAGTGTAGAATTCCGGGCTCGACACCTGCAGGGGGTATAGCTCAGCTGGGAGAGCGCTTGCATGGCATGCAAGAGGTCAGCGGTTCGATCCCGCTTACCTCCACCAACAGTTGTCGAACGTCCAGGTTTTGACCCTATCGTCTAGAGGCCTAGGACATCACCCTTTCACGGTGAGTACCGGGGTTCGAATCCCCGTAGGGTCGCCAAGTTTCGTGGCACTTGCCCCGGTTTTCCGGGGGAAAGCCACGCCGACGCGGAGTGGTAGTTCAGTCGGTTAGAATACCGGCCTGTCACGCCGGGGGTCGCGGGTTCGAGTCCCGTCCACTCCGCCAGAGGTTTCCAGGCACGGGCCCCCCAGGCCCGTGTTTTGTTTAGTGAGACACCGGGGGTATAGCTCAGCTGGGAGAGCGCTTGCATGGCATGCAAGAGGTCAGCGGTTCGATCCCGCTTACCTCCACCACCGGACAAATG
>JAEZEB010000015.1 GCA_023438115.1 Pseudomonadota bacterium
GTCCCGCGAGCCCCAGCACCGGCGGCTGCAGCGACGCGCACGCGAGCAGCCGCGCATGCGCCACCGGATGCGCGGGGCAGCGCACGCCGATGGAATCCTGCCCGCCGGCAGCCGCCGCGGCGATGCCGGGGCGCCGCGGCAGGATCAGCGTGAGCGGCCCGGGCCAGAAGGCCTGCATGAGGCGCTTGGCCACCGGCGGCACCTCGGCGGCGAAACGTTCCACCGCCTCCGGACCGGGCACGTGCACGATGAGGGGATGGTCGCTGGGACGGCCCTTCGCCTGGAAGATGCCCGCCACCGCGGCATCGCTGCCCGCGTCGGCGCCAAGGCCGTAGACGGTCTCCGTGGGGAACGCCACCAGGCCGCCCGCGCCCAGGACCTGTGCGGCCTGCGCGATCGCTGCCTGCGTGCGGCCTTCGAGGATCATGGGATCAGAAGGGCGCGATGCCCAGAAGGCGTGCGGCTTCGAGCGCGGTGGCGCGTACCGCCTGCACGCTCTCGCCGGTCACGGTGAGATGGCCCATCTTGCGGCCCTTGCGCGCCCCGCCCTTGCCGTACAGGTGCAGGTGCGTGCCGGGCAACGCGAGCACGGCACTCCAGTCGGGCGTGCGGGCCTCGGCGCCCCGCGCGAACCAGAGGTCGCCCAGCAGGTTCAGCATCAGCGCGGGGCTGTGCTGGCGCGGCTCCACCAGCGGCAGGCCGGCCAGCGCGCGCACCTGCAGTTCGAACTGCGAGACATCCGCGGCGTCCAGGCTCCAGTGCCCGCTGTTGTGCGGCCTCGGCGCCATTTCGTTGACCACCAGCGAGCCGTCCTCCAGGCCGAAGAACTCCACGCACAGCACGCCGACGTAATCCAGCTTGCGCGCGATCGCGTTCGCGGCCCAGACCGCCTGTGCGTCCAGCGGCGCCGGGACGCAGTCTTCGTGCACCTCGGTCACCGCCAGGATGCCGCCCCGGTGCAGGTTGCGCTGCACCGGCAGGTGCACCGCGGTGCCGTCGGCGCCTCGGGCCACCACCACCGAGCACTCGAATTCGAGCGGCAGCATCTTCTCCAGCACGCAGTCGACGCGCCCCAGGTCCTCCCAGGCGGTGCGCAGCTGCGCGCGCGATTCCACGCGCGCCTGGCCCTTGCCGTCGTAGCCGAGGCGCGCGGTCTTGAGGATGCCGGGCAGCAGCTCGTCGCTCACCTCGACCAGGTCTTCCTCGTTGGCGATCACGGCGTGCGGCGCCACCGGCACGCCGCAGCGCACGAAGTGGGCCTTCTCCATCGCGCGATCCTGCGCGATCGCCACGGCCGCGGCGCCCGGCGATACCGGCCGACGCTCGGCCAGGCGCGCCAGCGCGTCGGCGGGCACGTTCTCGAACTCGGTCGTGATCGCGTCGGCCTGCCTTGCCAGTGCGTCGAGGCCGGCGTCGTCGAGATAGGGCGCGCGCACGTGGTGGTGGCTCACGCGGCCGGCGGGGCTGTGCTCGTCGGGGTCGAGCACGGCGGTGAAATAGCCCAGGCGCTGCGCCGCGTGCACGAACATGCGGCCCAGCTGGCCGCCGCCCATCACGCCGAGCGTGGCTCCGGGCAGGAGCACCTTGGGGGCCGTCATGCGGGATCCCGCGGCGGCAGGGTCATCGCGCGGGCGGCCTCGGTCTGGCGGGTGCGGAAGGCTTCCAGCTTCGCGCGCAGGGCGGCGTCCTCGTTGGCGAGCATCGCGATCGCGAACAGCGCCGCGTTCGCGGCCCCGGCGGCACCGATCGCGAACGTGGCGACCGGCACGCCCTTGGGCATCTGCACGATGCTGTGCAGCGAATCCACACCCTGCAGGTGGCGGCTGGCGACCGGCACGCCCAGCACCGGCACCGGCGTCTTGGCCGCCAGCATGCCGGGCAGGTGGGCGGCGCCGCCGGCGCCGGCGATGATCGCCTTCAGCCCGCGACCGGCCGCCGCCTCGGCATAGGCGAACATGTCATCGGGCATGCGGTGGGCCGAAACGACCTTCGCCTCGTGGGCGATCCCGAATTCCTGGAGAATCTGCACCGCATGCTGCAAGGTGTCCCAGTCGCTGCTGGAGCCCATCACGACCCCGACCTTCACGGTGTCCATGTCCATAGAATTCCTGTAAGAAGCCCCCAATTTTACTTTTACGACCAAGAGGGACCCCGGGCATGATCGACGTCACCATCGCCAACTTCGAACAGGAGGTGATCGCCGCCTCCGCGACCCAGCCGGTGCTGGTGGATTTCTGGGCCCCGTGGTGCGGCCCCTGCAAGGCGCTCGGCCCCATCCTGGAGAAGCTCGAAGCCGACTACGGCGGCGCCTTCAAGCTGGTGAAGATCAACTCGGACGACGAGCAGCAGCTCGCCGGCGCCTTCGGCATCCGCAGCATCCCCACCGTGATCCTGCTCAAGGACGGCCGCCCCGTCGACGGCTTCATGGGCGCGCTGCCTGAGGGCCAGGTGCGGGCCTTCCTCGACAAGCACGTGCAGGCCCTGGCCCCCGAGGAGGAAGAGGAAGTGCTGCCCGAGGATCCGGCGGCCGACGATCCCGCGGCGCGCCTCGAGAAGCTGCAGCACGCGGTGGCCGCCGATCCGTCCAACGACGACGCGCGCTACGACTACGTGAAGGCGCTGCTGCAGGCCGGCCGCGAGGCGGACGCGCAGCGCGCCTTCGAGCCCGCGGCCAACAAGACGGGCGTTTCGCGCAAGCTCGATGCGCTGGCCCGCTGGCTCGACGCCCTCGCCTTCGCCAAGGCCCACCCCGACATCGCGCAGCAGGACGCGAAGATCGCCGCCGACCGCCGCGACTTCCAGGCCCGCTTCGACCGCGCCCGCCTGCTGATCGCCCGGCAGCAATGGACGGCGGCGATGGACGAATTGCTGGAGATCCTGATGCGCGACAAGGCCTGGAGCGAGGAGCTCGCGCGCAAGACCTACATCGCGATCCTGGAGCTCATCGAGCCGCCGAAGGCCCAGGTGGCGGACGGGCAGATCCCGCCGGACGATCCGACGGTGGCGACGTATCGGCGGCGGTTGTCGAGTGTGGTATTGAGTTGAGGGTTTGGTGGGCGCCGCCGGTGCCCCCCCTACGCCCGCAGGGCCCCGGAGGGGGGGGGGCGGCGCCGG
>JAEZEB010000051.1 GCA_023438115.1 Pseudomonadota bacterium
AGAAATAAGAAGCAAGGCAAGCCTCCATGGCCAAGTTCTTCATCGAGCGGCCCATCTTCGCCTGGGTGATCGCTCTGTTCCTGATCGTGCTGGGCGCCGTGTCCATCACGCAGCTGCCGATCTCGCAATACCCGCCGGTCGCGCCGCCCGCCATCGTCATCAACGCCGCCTATCCGGGCGCCTCGGCGCAGGTGCTGGAGGACAGCGTGCTGTCGGTGATCGAGCGCGAGATGAACGGCTCGCCCGGCCTGATCTACATGGAGTCGGTGGCGCAGGCCGACGGCACCGGCTCGATCACCGTCACCTTCGAGCCCGGCACCAACGCGGACCTGGCGCAGGTGGACGTGCAGAACCGCCTGTCGCGCGCCGCGCCGCGCCTGCCCGCGGCGGTGACGCAGCAGGGCGTGCGCGTGGACAAGTCGCGCAACAACTTCCTGCTGTTCACCATGCTGTCGTCGGAGAACCCCGACTTCGACACGGTGCAGCTGGGCGACTACGCCGCGCGCAACATCCAGCCCGAGCTGCAGCGCGTCAAGGGGATCGGCCAGGTGCAGCTGTTCGGCAGCGAGACCGCCATGCGCATCTGGCTCGACCCGGCCAAGCTGCAGGGCTACCGCCTCTCCGCCGCCGACGTGGCCGCGGCCATCCGCGCGCAGAACGCGCAGGTGGCTTCCGGCGCCATCGGTGACCTGCCCAACGTGGCCGGCCAGGCCATCGCGGCCACGGTGATCGTCAAGGGCCAGCTCTCGAGCGTCGAGCAGTTCCGCAACATCGTGCTGCGCGCCACGCCCGACGGCGCCACCGTGCGCCTGAAGGACGTCGCCCGCGTGGAGCTGGGCGGCCAGAGCTATGCCACCTCCGCGCGCCTGAACGGCGTGCCCGCCGTCGGCCTGGGCGTGCAGCTCGCGCCCAGCGGCAACGCCATCGAATCGGCGCGCCTGATCCGCGAGAAGATGGAGGAGCTCTCCCGCTTCTTCCCGCAGGGCGTGAAGTGGCAGATCCCGTACGACAGCTCGGATTTCGTGCGCATCTCCATCACGCAGGTGACCCAGACGCTGCTGGAAGCGGTGGCCCTGGTGTTCCTGGTGATGTTCCTGTTCCTGCAGAACTGGCGCTACACGGTCATCCCGACGCTGGTGGTGCCCATCGCGCTGCTGGGGACGTTCGCCACGCTGCTCGCGCTGGGCTTCTCGATCAACGTGCTGACCATGTTCGGCATGGTGCTGGTGATCGGCATCGTGGTGGACGACGCCATCGTGGTGGTGGAGAACGTCGAGCGGATCATGAGCGAGGAGGGCCTGTCGCCCCGCGAGGCGACGCGCAAGGCCATGAGCCAGATCCAGGGCGCCATCATCGGCGTGACGGTGGTGCTGATCTCGGTGTTCGTGCCGCTCGCCTTCTTTGCCGGCTCCACGGGCAACATCTACCGTCAATTCTCGGCGGTGATGGTGGCGTCCATCGCGTTCTCCGCCTTCATGGCGCTGTCGCTCACGCCGGCGCTGTGCGCCACGCTGCTCAAGCCGGTGGAGCCGGGCCACCACCACGAGAAGCGCGGCTTCTTCGGCTGGTTCAACCGCGGCTTCTCGCGCACGGCCAAGGGCTACGAGAGCCTGGTGGCGCGCCTGCTGCGCCGCGCGGCCCGCTACCTCGTGATCTACGGCGCCATCATCGCCGTGGTGGCGCTGCTCTACCAGCGCCTGCCCACGTCCTTCCTGCCGCAGGAAGACCAGGGCAACATGCTCGTGAACGTGCAGCTGCCGCCGGGCGCCACGCAGGAGCGCATGCTCGACGTGATGCAGCAGGTGGAGGGCTTCATCCTCAAGCAGCCGGAAGTGCGCAGCATGGTCAGCGTGCTGGGCTTCTCCTTCTCCGGCCAGGGCCAGAACGCAGGCATCGCCTTCGTGACGCTCAAGGACTGGGACGAGCGCCGCGAAAGCGGCGGTGCCTCGGCGCAGGAGCTCGCCGGTCGCGCGTTCGGCGCGCTGATGGGCATCCGGGACGCGTTCATCTTCCCGCTGAGCCCGCCGCCCATCCCCGAGCTGGGCTCGGCGAGCGGCTTCTCCTTCCGCCTGCAGGACCGCGCGGGGCAGGGCCACGAGGCGCTGGTGCGCGCGCGCAACCAGCTGCTGGGCATGGCCGCGCAGAGCAAGGTGCTGGCGCAGGTGCGGCCGGACGGCCTGGAAGACGCGCCGCAGCTGCAGATCGACATCGACCGCGACAAGGCGCAGGCCCTGGGCGTGGGCTTCGACTCGATCAACTCCGCGCTGTCGACGGCGCTGGGTTCCAGCTATATCAACGATTTCCCGAACCGAGGCCGCCTGCAGCGGGTGATCGTGCAGGCCGACGCGCCCGCGCGCATGCAGCCGGAAGACCTGCTGCGGCTGAACGCCACCAATGCGCGCGGCGAGCCGGTGCCGCTGTCCGCCTTCGCCAGCACCCGCTGGGTGACGGGCGCGATGCAGACCGTGCGCTACAACGGCTATCCGGCCATGCGCATCAGCGGCGACGCGGCGCCCGGCCAGAGCACCGGCGCGGCGATGGCGGAGATGGAACGCCTGGCCTCGCAGCTGCCGGCCGGCTTCGGCTTCGAGTGGACCGGCCAGTCGCGCGAGGAAAAGCTCGCGGGCTCGCAGGCCATCATCCTGTACGGCTTCGCCATCCTGGCGGTGTTCCTGTGCCTGGCGGCGCTGTACGAGAGCTGGTCGATCCCGCTGGCGGTGATCCTGGTGGTGCCCCTGGGCATCCTGGGCGTGCTGCTGGCCACGCTGCTGCGCGGCTACGACAACGACGTGTACTTCCAGGTGGGCCTGATCACCATCATCGGCCTGTCGGCGAAGAACGCCATCCTGATCATCGAGTTCGCCAAGGACCTGCAGGCGCAGGGCAAGGGCGTGATCGAGGCGGCCCTGGCGGCGGCGCACCTGCGGTTCCGGCCCATCGTGATGACCTCGCTGGCTTTCGGGCTGGGCGTGCTGCCCCTGGTGCTGGCCAGCGGCGCCGGCTCCGCCAGCCAGCGGGCCATCGGCACCGGCGTGCTGGGCGGCATGGTCACCGGCACGGCGCTCGCCGTGTTCTTCGTTCCCATCTTCTTCGTCGTCGTGCGCGGCTTCTTCAAGGGCAGCGAGCGCCAGCGCAGGCTGCACGCGCACGAGACCGACCGCGAGCTCCCGCCGGGCGCCACCGCCGGAGACCAGGTATGAGCCAGCGCATGAAGCTTCTTGCCCCCCTCGCCGCGGCGCTGCTCGCCGCCGGCTGTTCCCTGGCCCCCAAGTACGAGCGGCCCGAGCTGCCCGTGCCGTCCGAGTTCCCCTATCCGTCCGCGCGCGAGGGTGCGCCGGTGTCGGAGCTCACCTGGGACCGCTTCTTCACCGATCCGCAGCTGCGGCAGCTGCTGGCGCGCGCGCTGCAGAACAACCGCGACCTGCGCATCGCCGTGGCCAACATCGCGCAGGCCCGCGCGCAGTACGGCATCCGGCGCGCGGACCGCTTCCCCACGGTCGGCGCGAGCTTCGAGGCGCAGCGCGCGCCCAACCTCGCCGGCGACCAGGCGACCACGCTGCAGGCCAGCCTGGGCGTCAGCAGCTGGGAGATCGACTTCTTCGGCCGCGTGGCGAACCTGAGCGAGTCGGCGCTGGCGCAGTACCTGGGCACCGTCGAGGGCCGCAACGCGGCGCAGATGGCGCTGGTGGCGAACGTCGCCGGGACCTGGCTGAACCTGGTCGCCGACGAGGAACTGCTTGTGCTCACGCGGCAGACGCTCGCCAGCCGCGAGGAGTCGCTGCGCCTCATGCGCCTGCGCTTCGATGCCGGTGCTTCGTCCGAACTCGACGTGCGCCTGGCGGAATCGCTGGCGGAGACGGCCCGCGTCACGCTGGCGCAGCTGCAGCGCCAGCGCGCGAACGACCTCAACGCGCTGAGCCTGCTCGTGGGTGAAGGGCTGCCGACCAGCCTGGACGTGGGCAATTCCACGGCGGCCGTCAGCCTGCCGGACGTGCCGGCGGGCCTGCCTTCGGAGGTGCTGGTGCGCCGGCCCGACGTGCGCCAGGCCGAGCAGCAGCTGATCGCCGCCAACGCCGACATCGGCGCGGCGCGCGCCGCGTTCTT
The DNA here is from genome assembly GCA_023438115.1 of Pseudomonadota bacterium. GTDB lineage: Bacteria > Pseudomonadota > Gammaproteobacteria > Burkholderiales > Burkholderiaceae_C > Ramlibacter. The sequence continues at coordinate 4,105 of JAEZEB010000051.1, forward strand.
CCCGCGCATCGCGCTTACCGCCGGCGTGGGCAGCGCCAGTTCCGACCTGTCGGGGCTGTTCAGCAGCGGCGCCTGGGGTTACACGGTGATCGGCTCGATCGCGCAGACGATCTTCGACGCGGGCCGCAATCGCTCGGGGCTCGAGTTCGCGGAAGCCGGGCGCGAAGCCGCGGTGGCGCAGTACGAGCGCGCGATCCAGCAGGCCTTCCGTGACGTGGCCGATGCGCTGGCCGGGCGCGAAACCTATGCCGACCAGGTCGCCTCGCAGGCGCGCGTGGTCGAGGCCGAGACGGCGCGCTATCGCCTCGCGCGCCTGCGCTTCGAGAACGGCATCGCCAGCCAGCTGGACCTGCTGGATGCGCAGCGTTCGCTGTTCGCGGCGCAGCAGCAGCTGGTGCAGGCGCGCCTGGGCCGGCTGCAGAACCAGGTGCAGCTGTACCGGTCGCTGGGCGGGGGCTGGGAGTAGGCCTGGCTCAGGGCCGGCCCGACAGGGCGCGGGCCAGCGCTTCGAGGCGTTCCTTCGCCACGGCGGTGAGGAGCGAGAGGGCAAGGATCATGGCAGGGGCTCGTTGGTGATCTGTCTGCGATGGGACGGATCATCGGGAGCCCGCCGCGCCCTGCTCGTCGGTGCGGGGCGGCGATCCGCGTCGCCGCCGGTCGGACGGCGGTAGGAGCCGTCCTTCCCGCCGCGCTCAGGGCGCGTTGCCCTGGCCGGCCTCCACCTGGTGGAACACGGAGGTGATGGCGTAGCCCTTCTCCTCGATCTGCGCTCGCGGATTGTCGATCTCGTAGGGGTGCAGGTGCTCCTGGCTTTCGTCCACGTGCACCGCCTGCTGCCGGGCCTGCCAGTCGATGTTGGTGGCTTCCTCCGGAATCGGCTGTCCCGAGGGCACGATCAGGTAGGTGAACTTGTTGTGCGCCTCGGGGCGGCGGTAGATGTCGACCTTCATCACGCTTCCTTTCTGCTTGGACTTCGACGATTCTGGAAGCTGGTCGCGAGGCCGCGGGTAGGACGCAGCCTCACGCCGGGCTTCCACCCTAGTGCGGCTGCTGGAGGACCTGCATGGGGCGCAGCATAGGCGATGGGGCCGGTGTTGGGAACCGGGTTTCGCTACACTCGTGCCATGGCGTCCTCCACCCCGAGCTTCGACCGCAGCCAGCACAGCGTGCTCGTGGTGGACGACAACGAAACCAGCCTCTACGCCATCGGCCGCAGCCTGCGCGGCGCGGGTTACCACGTCGTGGAGGCCACTGGCGGCGCCAAGGCCCTCGAACTCGTCGAGTTCGCCTCGGCCGTGGTGCTCGACATCCACCTGCCCGACCTGCTGGGCTTCGAGGTCTGCCGGCTCATGCGGGAGCGGGCGGTGAACCTGCCCGTCATCTGCATCTCGGCCATGTACGTGAGCGAGGACGACCGCTCGCACGGGATGGACGTCGGCGCCGATGCCTACCTGCCGGCGCCCATCGATCCGGTCGCGCTGGTGTCCACCGTCGACAAGCTCATCGTCGCGCGCCCGGGCGCCGCGCACTAGCCGCCTGCTTCGCGAGCGCGCGGCGCGGCCCAGCCATTGGCGCCGTCCTACGGGCGGCGCGCCCGGAATCGGGGACGATTCCGGCATGAACCTTCCCCGCGTGCAGCTCGCGATCGGCGAGCACGAGATCCAGGCGCGTGTCGCCCGTACCGCCGAGGAGCGCGCCCTCGGCCTCATGTTCCGCACGGAACTCGAGGAGAACGAGGGCATGCTGTTCTGGTGCGAGGAGTGCGCCGTCCAGAGCTTCTGGATGAAGGACACGCCGGTCGCGCTGTCGATCGCCTTCCTCGAGGACGACGGCACCATCGTGAAGATCGCCGACCTGCAGCCGCACAGCCTGGAGGGCGAATCGTCCGGCGCGCCGGTGCGCTTCGTGCTCGAAGTGCCGCAAGGCTGGTTCGCCCAGCGCGGCATCGCCGCCGGCGCGCGCCTGGTCGGCCCGCTCTTCCTGGAGCGGGTGTGATGCAGGGCACGCCTGCCGTCGAGGGGCTGGCGCAGCGCCTCGTCCAGCCCGGCGAGCCGTATCCGCTCGGCGCGACCTGGGACGGCGAGGGCGTGAACTTCGCGCTCTATTCGGAGAACGCCACGCGCGTGGAGGTCTGCCTGTTCGACGAACGGGGCGAGGAGACCCGCCTGGTGCTGCGCGAGCAGACGGCTTTCGTCTGGCACGGCTACGTGCCGGGGTTGCAGCCGGGGCAGCGCTACGGCTTCCGCGTGCACGGTCCCTACGAGCCCGACCGCGGCTTGCGCTTCAACCCGAACGTGGTGCTGCTCGATCCCTATGCGCGCGCGCTCGACGGCCTGGAGGATTTCGACCGCGGCGTGTTCGCGTACGAACTGGGGAACGAGCGCGAGGACCACGCCATGCTGCAGTCCGACCAGCGCGGCGTGCCCCTGGGCGTGGTGATCGATCCTTCCTTCGACTGGGGCCGCGACCGCTGGCCCAACACGCCGCTGCACCACACCGTCATCTACGAGGCCCACGTGAAGGGCCTGACCATGACGCACCCGGACATCCCCGAGGAGCTGCGCGGCACCTACGCGGGCCTCGCGCATCCGGTGATGATCGACTACCTGCGCAAGCTGGGCGTGACGGCAGTGGAACTGATGCCTGTGCACGCGCACCTGGACGATCCCTTCCTGCTGGACAAGGGCCTCACCAACTACTGGGGCTACTCCACGCTGAACTTCTTCACGCCCGAACTGCGCTACAGCGCCGCGTTCCGCCGCGGCGATCCCGTGGGTGCCGTGCGGGAATTCAAGGAGATGGTGAAGGCGCTGCACGCCGCCGGCCTGGAAGTGATCCTGGACGTGGTCTACAACCACACGTCCGAGGGCAACCACATGGGGCCGACCCTCAGCTTCAAGGGCATCGACAATCCCACCTACTACCGGCTGGTGCCGGACAACCCGCGCTTCTACTTCGACTACACCGGCACCGGCAACACGCTGAACGTGCGGCATCCGCAGACGCTGCAGCTGATCATGGATTCGCTGCGCTACTGGGTGCAGGCCATGCATGTCGACGGCTTCCGCTTCGACCTGGCCAGCACGCTCGCGCGCGGGTTGCACGAGGTGGACCAGCTCTCGGGCTTCTTCACCATCATCCACCAGGACCCGGTCCTCAGCCACGTCAAGCTGATCGCCGAACCCTGGGACGTGGGCGAAGGCGGCTACCAGGTGGGCAACTTCCCGGTGAAGTGGGCCGAATGGAACGGCGTCTACCGCGACTCGATCCGCGCGTTCTGGAAGGGCGAGGGCGGCCTGGCCAGCGACCTCGGCTACCGCCTCACGGGCTCCAGCGACCTGTACCAGGGCGACGGCCGCAAGCCCTCGGCCAGCATCAACTTCGTGACGGCGCACGACGGTTTCACGCTGCGCGACAGCGTGAGCTACAACGACAAGCACAACGAGGCCAACAAGGAGAACAACCAGGACGGCCACAACGACAACCGCTCCTGGAATTGCGGCGCCGAGGGACCGACCGACGACGAAGCCGTGAACCGGCTGCGCGCGCGCCAGCAGCGCAACTTCCTGGCGACGCTGCTGCTGTCGCAGGGCACGCCCATGCTGCTGGGCGGCGACGAGTTCGGCCGCTCACAGGGCGGCAACAACAACGCCTACTGCCAGGACAACGCGATCAGCTGGTGCGACTGGGAGAAGGCGGACGGCGGCCTGCTGGAGTTCACGCGGCGGCTGATCCGCATCCGCAAGGGGCATCCCGCGTTGCATCGGCAGAAGTTCTTCTCCGGCCGGCCCATCCGCGGCAGCGACATCCACGACGTGATGTGGTTGCGCCACGACGGCGAGCTGATGACCGACGAGGACTGGCAGAACCCGCACACCCAGTCGCTCGCGATGTTCCTCGCGGGCAACGGCCTGCGCGAGACGGACCGCGAAGGCCGGCCCCTGCACGACGACCACCTGCTGCTGATGCTCTCGGCCTCGCACGAGGACCTGGAGTTCACGCTGCCCGCGCTGCCGGATTGCACGCACTGGGAACTGGTGGTGGATACCAGCGACGACGACGCGACCGCCACGCACCAGGGCGGCGAGAAGACGCTGCTGATGGCGCGGTCGCTGAAGCTGTTCCGCTGTCCGCTGAACTAGTTGCGTCGCCGCGCAAAGGCGTCCTGCGCGGGCCGGTGGGCAAGCGAGCTTGCCCACCCTACGTGTACCAGTCGCGTCGCCGCGCAA
>JAEZEB010000068.1 GCA_023438115.1 Pseudomonadota bacterium
GGGCAGCGCGAGCGCCGCGGCCGCCGCGGCGCCCAGGCGCAAGGCGGCGCGGCGCGTGCTCATTTCACCTGCCTTTCCATCAGCAGGTAGGTGTTGTAGGCGTTCATGCGATTGGCCTCGCGGAACAGCGGCAGGTGCGCGAAGCGCGACCAGTCCGTGCGCGCGTACACCTCGTCGAAGGGCTCCATGTCGCGCGCCGCCGCGCCCATGCTCTCGCGCAGCCAGGCCAGATAGTCGCGGGTGAGCTGCAAGTCCTCGCGCGCCCGCGTCGAGAGCGCGCCGTGCCCCGGCACCACCACCTTCGGCTGCATCGCCAGCAGCAGGTCGAGCGAGTCGATCCAGTGGCGGCTGTCGGCCTGGCCCACGAAGGGAATGCGGCCCTCGAACACGAGGTCGCCCGCGAACAGCACGCCCTCGGAGGGCAGGTGCACGACCAGGTCCTCCGGCGTGTGGGCCGGCCCCACCGGTTGCAGCTGCAGGCGCACGCCCCCGACCACCAGCTCGCGGGGCCCGTCCAGCCATTCGTCGGGCTCCACGAGGGCGGTGTCGCCGTCGATCCAGGGCGCGAGGTCCTTGCGCGACACCTTCAGCCGCTGCTTCGCGGTGTCGGAATGCAGGTAGTCGAGCCCGCCGCGATGGGCGAGGATGCGCGCGCCGCGGCGGCGGAACTCCTGCAGGCCATAGATATGGTCGGCGTGGTAGTGCGTCACCACCACGTGCGTCACCGGCTGCGGCGTGATGCGGGCGATCGCCTCCAGCAGCTCGCGCGCGAGCGCGGGCGAGCCGAGGGCGTCGATGACGACCACGCCCGCGGGCGTGACGACGAAGCCGGCGTTGGAGATGAAGTTGCGGTTGGCGGGGCTGCCCAGCGCGGCCTCGCCCTGCACGAACCAGGCCGAAGGCGACACCTGCCGTGGGACGACCTTGCGCGGCTGCGCCTGCTGCGCCGTCGCCGCGGCCCCCAGCACGAGCGCCGCGGCGGCGGCGATCCAGCCCTTCCAGGATGAACGCACGGCAGGACCTCCGGCCCGATCAAATAAGTGACGGCTGATTATAGGAGCCGCCGCCCGCCCCTCAGCGCAGGTCCGACTCGATCGCGATCTGCGTGCAGACCGCGCGGCACAGCGTGACGACGCGATCGTTGATGATGCGGTAGAAGATCTGCACGCCCTCGCGCCGCTTGCCGATCACGCCGGCCTGGTAGAGCGTGTTGAGGTGCTGCGACATGTTGGGCTGCGTGGTGGAGATCTCCTCCAGCAGCTGGCTGACGTTCTTCTCGCCGTTGCACAGGCTGCTGATGATCTTCAGCCGCATCGGGGCCGACATCACGCGGAAGACCTCCGCCGCCGCCTCGAACACCTCGTCCGACTCGACCCCGTCCACCGCTTCGACCGCCGCCTGCCGCCTTGCCATGAATGCCTCCGACTTAATCCCCGGGCCTATGGTAGCAAGGCGCCGGCGGCCTCACGGCTTGATGTAGGCGAAACCCTCGCGCGCCTGGAGCCGGCCGATGCGCGCCACCCCCGAAGGCGTGAATTCCGCGTCCATGTTGAACTGGTCCTTCTTCAGGTTGCGGCTGCGCAGCGTGATCTCGCAAACCTCGAAGCGCACGCCGCGCGCCTTGAGCGCGCTCACCAGCGAACCGTAGTCGATGTCGGGGTTCTTCTTGTCCTTCGCCCCCTCGAGCAGGAAGTCCACGCCGGCCGCGTGCGCCACCACGACGATCTTCGTGTCCGGCGCCACGTCCAGGTGGTTGCGGATGTTGCGCAGGCCCTTGGTGGCCTGGGCCTCGGCATCGTCGACGTGGTAGACGACCTGGTCCTGGGCGAAGGCCGGCACGGCGAGCAGCGAGGCGAGGGACAGGATGGCCAGCAGGCGGGCGAAACGGGTCATGCGACTCTCCGGGAGGGCGCCGTCCGGGCGCCGGGCGCCCGAACATACCTCAGATCCGGGCCTTCCTCTTCAGGATATTGCTGATTGCTTCCTTTCGAATGTACTGTAATCCTGCGCCCCAAACAAAAAGGAGCGAGGAAGACGATGCGAAAGAAGCTGGCGCTTGCCGTGGCATTGTGGGCGGCATGGCCCGCCTGGGGACAGGACCTGGTGATGGCCGTGAGCGAGGGCACCTCGGGCGGCCTCGACCACGCGCAGGTGATCGCCAAGTACCAGGGACTCGCGGACGTCGTGGGCCGCAGCATGAAGCGCAAGGTCAACGTCGTCTTCGCGCGCGAGTTCGCGCAGCTGGAGGACGGCATGAAGAACCGCCGCTTCGACTTCGTGATCGCGCGGCCCAGCGACTACCCGGCCCGCGGGGTCAAGCTGTACGGCTACCACTACCTCGCAAGCGCCAAGCCCGACGGCCAGTGCCTGCTGATCACCGGCAAGGACTCCGGCATCCGCAGCGTCGCCGACCTGCGCGGCAAGCGCCTCGTGTTGCCGGAACCGGCTGCGTACATGACCAAGTTCTGTCGCGCCGAGCTGCGCGAACTGGGCTTCGACCTGGAGAAGGAGAACGTCAAGTACGTGCGCGAGCAGGGCGCCGTCGCCTTCTACATCGAGAACAAGCTGGCCGACGCCGGCGGCATCGCCTCCTATTCCGGCGTGGCGAAGAAGTGGGGCAGGGACGGGCAGGTGGTGCTGCACCGCAGCCGCCCCCAACCCTACTTCCCGCTGGTCGCCGCGGCGCACGTCACCGAGGCGCAGCGCGCGGAGATCCGCAAGTCGCTGGCGGCGATGCACGAGACGCCCGCCGACCAGCCGGTGCTCAAGACCATCGGCATCGAATCCTTCGACACCGGATCCGGCCAGCGGCTCGAGCAGCTGCTGGACTGGCTGGGCGCCGACGCGGCCAACTGATCCACGCCGGCCAGACGCCCACGGCAGCGCGCGGGCTTCCTGCCGGGCGGTAAACTCCGCAGCTTCGCTGCCGCCCGGCGGCCGCGTCCCCACCTGCCCGACCTCCCATGCGCCCCGAACTCGACCCCCGCACCCTCACCCTGATCGTCGTCTGGGGCGGCCTCGCCCTGGGCCTCGTGCTCGGCGCGGTGGGCCAGGCCAGCCGCTTCTGCGTGCGCGGCGCCATCGCCGACTGGGTCGCCTTCCGCGGGCCGGGCCGGCTGGTGTCCTGGCTGCTGGCCATCGCCGTGGGCGCGGTGGCCGTGCAGGCGCTGGTCTCGGCCGGCCTCTTCGACGCGGGCCGCACGATCTACTGGAGCGAGCGCTTCCCCTGGCTGTCCTACCTGGTCGGCGGCCTGCTGTTCGGCTACGGGATGATCCTGGCCGGCGGCTGCCCGCAGCGCTGCCTGGTCAAGGCCGGCCAGGGCAACCTGAAGGCCGCCGCGGTGCTGGTGGTCGTGGCCATCGTTTCGCTGATGACGCTGCGCGGCGCCTTCGCCCCGATCCGCGTGGAGTGGCTGGACGCCTTCGGCGCCACGCTCGCCGGCTCGCAGGACCTGGGCGGCTTGCTGGGCCGCGCCTTCTCCGTGTCCGCCGACGGCCTGCGCTGGGCGATCACTTCCGCGCTCGCCGCCGCCGTCTTCGTGCTGGCCTGGCGCGTGCGCGCGCAGGTCGAGACCTGGCAGTGGGTGGGCGGCATCGTCGTCGGCCTGCTGGTCGGCGCGGCCTTCTTCCTCACCGGCGTGATCGGCTTCCTGCCCGAGCACCCCGAGACGCTGGAAGCCGCCTGGCTGGGCACGCAGTCGCGCCGTCCCGAAGCGCTGTCCTTCTCCGCGCCATTGGGCCACGGCCTCGATCTGCTGACGCTGTGGTCCGACAAATCCACCGTCGCCACCTTCGGCGTCACGCTATCCCTGGGCGTGCTGCTCGGCGCCTTCGCCACCGCGAAGCTGCGCGGCGACTTCCGCCTCGAAACCTTCCGCACGCCGCGCGAGATGGGCGAGCACGCCGCGGGCGCCGCGCTCATGGGCTTCGGCGGCATCACGGCCCTGGGCTGCTCGGTGGGCAACGGCGTCACGGGCCTCGCGATGCTCTCCACCGGCGCGATGCTTGCGATCGCGGGCATCTCCGTGGGCGCCTTGCTGGCGCTGGCGCGGCAGCTGCGCGCCTCGGAAGCCGGCTCGCCGTCCGGCGCGACGCCCGCCGGCGCCTGACGGACCGAAGGCCCGGGGCGCGAGGGCCCTCTGGCACAATTCCGGCGGACCGTGACGCGTACGCATCGCGGAACCCGCTTTCCAACGCGCGCGCGTTGACAGCCACCGCACCGGCCTGCACAGTGCCTTGGCATCGGCCCACCACAGCCCCTGGCTTTGCACATGAACCGCTGGACCCGCACCGCCCTCCTGGGCCTTTCCTTCGCCGCCTTCTCCGCGAGCGCGCAGATCGAGTCCATCCGCAGCGCGCCGCGCGACGTGAAGCCGGCGGTCATCGCCGTGAGCGCCACGCCGCCGATCATCAAGCTCGATGGCAAGGACGACCGCTTCTCGCCCGGCGCCCGCATCCGCGACCGCGACAACCGCCTCGTGCTCACCGGCACGCTCGCCGGCAAGTCGGTCTACAGCGTCTACAAGCGCGACGCCGCCGGCCTCGTGCACGAGGTGTGGCTGCTGAACGAGGAGGAGTACAGGAAGCTCGGGGGCAAAGGCGGCGATGCGGGGGACGCGGAAGGCTACAAGCGCTTCCAGGAGCTGCTGGACCTGATCTGGCAGAACCGCTGGCTGCTGCTGGGACGCTGAAGCTCCACGGGGCGGGCGCGCACCCCGGCGGGTAGAATCGCCGCCCTCAGCCCCTGGATCTACACCATGAACCGCTGGAACAGCATCGCCCCGCGCGGTGCGCGCCGCGTCGCGCGCCGCCGCATCCATCCCCGAGGAAGCCTGCCGTGAAGAAGGTCTACATCAAGACCTTCGGCTGCCAGATGAACGAGTACGACTCGGACAAGATGGCGGACGTGATGAACGCGGCCGAAGGCTACGAGCCCACGCAGGACCCCGAACAGGCGGACCTGATCCTCTTCAACACCTGCTCGGTGCGCGAGAAGGCGCAGGAGAAGGTCTTCTCCGACCTCGGGCGGGTGAAGCACCTGAAGAAGAAGGGCGTCCTGATCGGCGTCGGCGGCTGCGTCGCCAGCCAGGAAGGCGCGGCCATCATCGAGCGCGCGCCCTACGTCGACGTGGTGTTCGGCCCGCAGACCCTGCACCGCCTGCCGGAACTGCTCGAAGCGCGCTCGCGCCAGCAGCGCCCGCAGGTGGACATCAGCTTCCCCGAGATCGAGAAGTTCGACCATCTTCCGCCCGCACGGGTGGAAGGCGCGTCGGCCTTCGTTTCCATCATGGAAGGCTGCTCCAAGTACTGCAGCTACTGCGTGGTGCCCTACACCCGCGGCGAGGAAGTTTCGCGCCCCTTCGACGACGTGCTGGTGGAGATCGCCGGCCTGGCCGACCAGGGCGTGAAGGAAGTGACGCTGCTGGGCCAGAACGTCAACGCCTACCGCGGCGCCATGGGCGACACCGCGGAGATCGCGGACTTCGCGCTGCTGATCGAATACGTCGCGGAAATCCCCGGCATAGCGCGCATCCGCTACACCACCAGCCACCCGAACGAGTTCACGCAGCGCCTGGTGGACGTCTACGGCAAGGTGCCGCAGCTCGTGAGCCACCTGCACCTGCCGGTGCAGCACGGCAGCGACCGCATCCTGATGGCGATGAAGCGCAACTACACCGCCATGGAGTACAAGAGCACCATCCGCAAGCTGCGGGCGGTGCGGCCGCAGATCTCGCTGTCCTCCGACTTCATCGTCGGCTTCCCCGGCGAGACCGAGGAGGACTTCGGCAAGCTGATGAAACTGGTGGAGGACGTCGGCTACGACGCGAGCTTCTCCTTCATCTTCAGCCCGCGCCCCGGCACGCCGGCCGCCAACCTGCACGACGACACGCCGCACGCGGTCAAGCTCAAGCGCCTGCAGCACCTGCAGGCCGTGCTGGAGGAGAACGTGCGGCGCATCTCCGCCAGCCGCGTCGGCACGACGCAGCGCATCCTGGTCGAAGGGCCTTCGCGCAAGGACCCGAACGAGCTGATGGGCCGCACCGAGTGCAACCGCATCGTCAACTTCGCCGGCGCGCCGCGCCTGGTGGGGCAGATGGTGGACGTGCGCATCACCGAGGCCCTGCCGCACTCGCTGCGCGGCGAAGTGCTGCAGTCCGAGTCGGTGCTGGCCGCCTGAGCGGCGCATGGGATCCTTCCGGCAGCTGCTGCTCGTCGCGTTCCTGCTGATCGCCATGCTGCTGGGCGGTACGGCGCTGCGCGCAGTCTCCGTGCTGCAGAAGCTGGTGACGCAGAGCGGCCAGGAGGCGGACCGCGCACTGGCGCTCAACGCCGCGTCGCAGGCGCTGGCCTCGCGTGCCGCCGGCATGGAACGCACCGCGCGCCAGTCGCTGGTGCTCAACGACTCGCTGCTGCGCCGGCGCTTCCGCGACGAGCGCCGCGCCGCCGACGCCTCGCTGGTGCAGATGGCCGACGCCGGCCTGCGCAGCGAGGCGCTCGCGTCCTGGAGCGAGCAGGCGGATTCGATCGGCGAACTGCTGATCGGCCCGGCCGAGACGGCGCTGGACCGCGAGCGCGAGGTCGCCGCGCAATTCCGTGAGCTGGACGACCTGCACGCGCAGATCGCGGCGGCGGTGCAGGCGCTGGTGGAAAGCCGCGACCGCGCATTGCGCCAGCAGCTCAATGCCGAACGCACGCGGCTGATGCAGCAGGTGTGGGGCGCGATCGCGCTGGCCGCGGCGCTGGCCGTCGCCTTCGGCATCTGGCTCGCCCGCCCCTTCAAGCGGCTGGAACAGGCGATCGTGCAGCTGGGCGAGAACCGCCTCGCGGAACCGATCGACATCCCCGGCCCCTCCGACGTCCGGCGCGTGAGCCAGCAGCTCGACTGGCTGCGCCTGCGCCTGATGGAGCTGGACGCCGACAAGGCGCGCTTCCTGCGCCATGTCTCGCACGAACTCAAGACGCCGCTGGCGGCGCTGCGCGAAGGCGCCGCGTTGCTGGGCGACGGCGTCGCGGGCCGCCTCACGCCCGACCAGGAGGAGGTGGTGCGCATCCTGCGGCAGAACACGCTCACCCTGCAGTCGCACATCGAGGCGCTGCTGCAGTTCAACGCCGCGGCCTTCGAGGCGCGGCAGCTGCAGCGCCGCCGCACCGACCTGCTGGGGCTGCTGCAGGCGCAGGTGGACGCGCAGCGGCTCCAATGGCAGGCCAAGCGCCTGGACGTGCGCGTGGAAGGCGAGCCGCTCACGCTGGTCGTCGATCCCGCCAAGCTGGGCCTCGCGGTGGCCAACCTGCTGTCCAATGCGATCCGCTTTTCGCCCGAGGGCACGGTGCTTCGCCTGTCGGTGGCCACCGGCGAGGCCGGCGTCCTGATCGACGTGCAGGATGCGGGCCCCGGGATCGCCCAGGCCGACCGCGGCCGCGTGTTCGAACCTTTCTACCGCGGCGAGCGCCAGCCGCAGGACGTCGTGCGCGGCAGCGGCATCGGCCTGTCGATCGTGCAGGAGTACGTGGCGGCCCACGGCGGGCGGGTGCGCCTGCTCGAGTCCGCCGAAGGCGCCCATTTCAGGATAGAACTCCCCCATGGCAAGTGATTCCTTCGTCGCGCGCGCCGCCGGCTGCTGCGCCATCGCCGCGCTGCTGGCCGCCTGCGCCGCTC
>JAEZEB010000135.1 GCA_023438115.1 Pseudomonadota bacterium
GGGCAGCGCAGGTAGACGTCGGAGAGGAACTGCATCTCCACGTGCTCGAAACCGGATCCGCCGCAGGTCGGGCAGCGGCCGTCGCCGCTGTTGAAGCTGAACTTCGCCGCGGTGTAGCCGCGTTGCCGCGCAAGTGGGCTGGTAGCGAAGATCTCGCGCACCGCGTCCCACGCGCCGACGTAGCTCACGGGGTTGGAGCGCGCGGTCTTCCCGATGGGCGACTGGTCGACGAACACGACGTCGCCCAGGTGGTCCGCGCCCAGCAGCCGGTCGTGCTCGCCGGGCGTTTCGGTCGCGCGGCCGAACTGGCGCAGCAGCGCGGGCGCGAGGATGTCCTGCACCAGCGTCGACTTGCCCGAGCCCGACACACCGGTCACCACCACCATGCGCTGCAGCGGGAACTCCACGTTCAGCTCGCGCAGGTTGTGCTCGCGCGCACCTTCCAGCACCAGCCGCGGCGTCGCTTCCGTCACCGCGCGCTTGAAGCCCATGCCCACGTGCTTGCGGGCGCCGAGGTAGGCGCCGGTGAGCGTGTCGGCGCCGCGCAGGTCCGCCACGGTGCCGTCGAAGACGATCTGCCCGCCGCGCTCGCCGGGGCCCGGGCCCATGTCGATGATGCGGTCGGCCGCCACCATCACCGCGGGATCGTGCTCCACCACCACCAGCGTGTTGCCCGCATCGCGCAGGCGCTGCATGGCCTGCGTGATGCGGCCCATGTCGCGCGGGTGCAGGCCGATGCTGGGCTCGTCGAGCACGAACAGCGTGTTGACCAGCGAGGTGCCGAGCGCGGTGGTCAGGTTGATCCGCTGCACCTCGCCGCCCGAGAGCGTGCGGCTCTGGCGGTCCAGGGTGAGGTAGCCGATGCCCACGTCGACCAGGTAGCGCAGGCGCGTGTTGATCTCCTCGAACAGGAACTTCATCGCCTGCAGGTCGCCGCCGCTGGAGTGCGCCTCGGCCTCCGGCTCGACGCGCTCGAAGAAGCGGCGCAGCCGCTCGATCGGCAGCATCATCAGGTCGTGCAGCGACAGGCCCGGCAGCGCCTCCAGCTGGTCGCGCGTCCATTCCACGCCCACGGGCATGAAGCGCTTGCCGGGCTCCAGCACGGCGTCGGCGTCTTCCTTGCTGCCCAGGCGCCACAGCAGCGGCTCGATCTTCAGGCGCGCGCCGCCGCACACCTCGCACGGCGTGTAGCTGCGGTACTTGGACAGCAGCACGCGGATGTGCATCTTGTACGCCTTGCTCTCGAGGTACTCGAAGAAGCGCTTGACGCCGTACCACTGGCGATTCCAGTTGCCCTCGCGGTAGTTGGGCGCGCCGTGGATCACCCAGTGCTTCTGCTCCGGCGTGAGCTTGTACCAGGGCGTGTCGCGCGGGATGCCGGCCGACTCGGCGTGCCGCATCATGTCTTCCTGCGACTCGGACCAGGCCGGCGTCTGGAAGGTCTTGATGGCGCCGGAGCGCAGCGTGAGCTTGTCGTTCGGGATGACGAGGCCGTAGTCCACGCCGATCACGCGCCCGAAGCCGCGGCAGGTCTCGCACGCGCCCACCGGCGAGTTGAACGAGAACATCGAGGGCACCGGATCGCCGTAGCGGATGTCGCTGTCCGGGCAGTGCAGGCCGGTGGAGAACTTCCACACCTCCTGCTCCCTCCCCCCCTGGGGGAGGGCCGGGGTGGGGGCATCGCCCGCGTACACGGACAACCGCCCGCTGCCGCGCTTGAGCGCCACCTCGATCGCCTCGATCGCGCGCACCTTTTCCACGCCCTGGATGCGGAAGCGGTCCGCCACCACGTCCAGCACCTTGCGCGGGCCGGTCGGCGTGGAAACTTCACGCTCCGCCTGCACGCGGGTGAAGCCGCTCGCGGCCAGCCACTGCTCCACTTCCTCCGGCGTGGTGCCGCCGGGCAGTTCGACGGGGAAGGTCACCACCAGGCGTGGATCGCCCGCGCGCGTCCGTTCCATCAGCTGCTCGTAGATGGTTTCCGGCGAGTCGTGCCGCACGGGCTGCGCCGTCTTGCGGTCGAACAACTGCGCCGCGCGCGCGAACAGCAGCTTCAGGTGGTCGTTCAGCTCCGTCATCGTTCCGACCGTGGAGCGCGAGGAGCGCACCGGGTTGGTCTGGTCGATGGCGATCGCCGGCGGCACGCCTTCCACGCGGTCGACCGCGGGCTTGTCCATGCGGTCCAGGAACTGGCGCGCATAGGCCGAGAAGGTCTCGACGTAGCGGCGCTGGCCCTCGGCATACAGCGTGTCGAAGACCAGGCTGGACTTGCCCGATCCGCTGGGACCCGTCACCACCGTCAGTTCGCCGGTGTGCAGGTCCAGGTCGATGTTCTTGAGGTTGTGCTGTCTGGCTCCGCGGATGCGGATGGATCCCTGGGACATGGAAGCCTTCTGGAAACGAGGCCCGACATTCTAGGGATGGGTGCCAAGCCCGGCCGTGTGTGGCGCGCATGCCCTTGCGCCCTTGCGGTCATAGGCATTCCGCCTAAGCGCCGCATCCGCTTGTGGCTGCGGAGCGGCAGTTCATGTAAGAAATCGTAATTCCACGGGAACACCCCGAGACGGTAACGGCCGAGCTCTCCCTAGACTCGGCCGCGGAGTCGGCTGCGGCCGTGTTGGAGAGCATCATGAAAAAACTTGTCGTTGCGGCAATCGTTGCCTTTGCGCCCGCGTGGGCGCTGTCCCAGATCCTCATCGGCCAGACGGCCGGCTTCACGGGCACCGTCGCCGCGGGCGTGAAGGAGACCACCGACGGGGCCAAGCTGTGGCTCGACCACGTGAATGCCAAGGGCGGCGTCCATGGACAGAAGATCGAGCTGATCTCCATGGACGACAAGTTCGATCCGAAGATCACCCCCGTCAACGCGAAGGTGCTGATCGAGGAGAAGAACGTCCTCGCGCTGTTCCTCAATCGCGGCACGCCGCACGCGGAATCCATCATCCCGCTGCTGGAGCAGCACGGCGTTCCGCTGATCGCGCCGTCGACGGGCGCGATGTCGCTGCACAGCCCGGTGCGCAAGCACGTCTTCAACGTGCGTGCCACCTACCAGCGCGAGGCCGAGAAGGCCGTGACGCACCTGCACACGCTGGGCATCACCCGCATCGCCGTCGTCCACGCGGACGACACCTTCGGACTCGACGGGCTGGAAGGCGCGCGCAAGGGCTTCCAGAAGGCCGGCTTCGAGCCCGTCGCGGTGATCAAGGCGCACCGGCTGAAGCCCGACTACACGACGGTCATCCCCGCGATCACCGAGAAGGACTCGCAGGCGGTGGTGTGGATCGGCTCGGGCAACACGGTGGCCGACGGCGTGAAGGCCTTGCGCGGGGCCAAGTCCGCCGCGCAGGTGGTGACCCTGTCGAACAACGCGTCCGGCGGCTTCATCAAGAGCCTGGGCGACCAGGCCCGCGGCGTGATCGTCACGCAGGTGTTCCCGCACGAGCGGTCCTATGCCTACGGCTTCATCAAGGAAGCGATGGGGCTCGCCAAGGAAAGGAACATGGAGCTGAGCCCCGCGATGCTGGAGGGCTACGCCGCCGCGAAGGTGCTGGTGGAAGGCCTGCGCCGCGCCGGCCCGGGCCCCACCCGCGCCAAGCTGCAGGCAGCGCTCGAGAGCCTGAAGAATTTCGACCTCGGCGGCCTGGAAATCAGCTACGGCCCCGACGACCGCACGGGCCTGGACTTCGCCGACCTGTCGATCATCGGGCAGGACGGCAAGTTCAAGCGCTAGTCCGGCGCCCGTCGCTCCCCGCGGGGCCGGCCCGCGAAGCTGCAACAATGGCCGCGTCCGCGTCCCCGCAGCCAAGCACGCCGGTCCCATGAACGCCGCTTCACCGCACGATCCCGCGGCGGTCCTCGCCGGTCACCGCGCCTTCGCCCTCCTTCCCGCGCCCGCGCGCGCAGAGCTGGCTGCGCACGCGGTGCGCAGCGTGCACGCCGCCGGTGAACTCACCCACGCGCCCGGACAGTTGCTGCATGTGCTGGTGCTGGTGGAAAGCGGCGCCGTGGACCTGCACGATCCCGAGGCGCACTGGTCGGTGCGGCTGGCCGCCGGCGAATGCTTCGGCGCGGGCGCCAGCCCGCAGCACCACCAGGAGGCCTGCCAGGCCACGGCGGCCGGCGCCGCGGTGCTGCTGACGCTGCCGCTGCCGGTGCTCGCCGCAAGCTGCCGCGACCACCCGGAGCTCGCGCTGTTCTTCCCATCGCTGCCGCCGCCGCGCAGCGCGCGTGCGGACGCCCACGCCGATCCGGCCGCCGGCGCCAACCTGCTCGCCACGCCGGTGCGCGCCCTGCTCCAGCGCGAGCCCGTGGCGCTGCCGCCGTCCACGTCGATCCGCGCGACGGCCGAAACCATGCGGCAGCAGCGCGTGTCATCGGTGCTGCTGGTGGAAGGGGAGCAGCTGTTCGGCTTGGTGACCGACCGCGACCTGCGCAACCGCGTGCTGGCGCAGGAGCTGGATCCCGCCCGGCCCGTGGCCGACGTCGCCACGCGCGAGCCGCTCACGGTGCAGGGCGGGAGTCCTGCCTTCGAGGCGCTGCTACTGATGGCGCGCCACAACATCCACCACCTGCCCGTGCTGGAAGGCGCACGCATTGCAGGCATGCTCACGGCGACCTCGCTGACCGAGCAGCACACCACCTCGCCGGTGTACCTGGCGGGCGACATCCACCGGCAGGTCGACGTCGAGGGCCTGGCACGCATCAGCGCGCGCGTGCCGGCCTTGCTGCGCCACCTCGCCGCCTCCGACGCCAGCGCCTACAGCGCCGGCCACATCGTCACCGCGATCACCGACGCGCTCACCGTGCGCCTGATCCAGCTCGCGGAAGCGCAACTCGGTCCCGCGCCCGTGGACTACGCGTGGGTCGCGGCCGGCTCGCAGGCTCGCAGCGAGCAGACCGCGCGCACCGACCAGGACAACTGCCTGGTGCTGGACGACGCCTTCGACGAGGGCCGGCACGGCGCCTACTTCCGCGCGTTCTCGCGCTTCGTCTGCGACGGGCTCGCCGCCTGCGGCTACGTGCACTGCCCCGGGGGGATGATGGCGATGACGGACCGCTGGCGCCAGCCCCGCCACCGCTGG
The DNA here is from genome assembly GCA_023438115.1 of Pseudomonadota bacterium. Taxonomy (GTDB): domain Bacteria; phylum Pseudomonadota; class Gammaproteobacteria; order Burkholderiales; family Burkholderiaceae_C; genus Ramlibacter. The sequence goes on from JAEZEB010000135.1 coordinate 5,082, forward strand.
CTGCAGTACTTCCGCCAGTGGACCGGCGAGCCGGAACCCGAAGCGCTGATGCTCACCTCGGTCTTCTTCGACCAGCGTGCGGTGCATGGCCGCGCGGCCTTGCTGAACGAACTGCGCGCCGAAGTCCTGGGGCACACGGAAGCCAACACGCTGTTCCTGTCGCACCTCGCGGGCAACGCGCTGAAGCACCGGCCGCCGCTGAACCTGTTCGGCAACATCGCCGTGCCGCGCGGCGGCGAGCATCCGCGGCGGCTGGACCTGAAGCACGGCGGCATCGTGCCCATCGTGGACCTCGCGCGCGTCTACGCGCTGGGCGCCGGCGTGGCGGCGGTCAACACGCACGACCGGCTGGAGCAGGCCGGAGGCACCGCGGAGATCTCGCTCGAGGCGGCGCGCGACCTGCGCGACGCACTGGAATTCATCGCCGCGCAACGCATCGCGCACCAGGCGCGGCAGATCGCACGGGGCGAGGCGCCCGACAACTTTCTGGCCCTCGCGGAACTTTCGGGTTTCGAACGCGGCCAGCTGCGCGACGCCTTCCGCGTCGTGCAGCACCTGCAGTCGGCGCTGGCGCAGCGCTACGGCTGAACGCGAAGAAACGTCAGGCGCCCTGCTTCGGCCGGGCGTGCGCGTGGCGCGACAGCGCGAAGCCGAAGAACAGCTTGCACCAGATGGTGCTGCCGGCGACGGCGCTCCAGGTCTCGTAGTCGGTGCGACCGAGCAGGATCAGCACGATCACCACCAGGATGACGGAACCGGCGACCAGGTTGGCCGCCATGTCCCAGGGGGCGAACTTCTCCGCGTTGGGCGGCGGCACCCCGCCCTTGAGGGCCACCTCGGAGAAATCACGCCGGAATCCGATGCGCCAGGCGCGGCGCAGCCAGAAGAAGCAGATGGGGAACAGCGCGAGGAACAGGATCCAGGTCAGGGCCACGCTGAAATCGAAAACCATGGCATTCCATCGTTGGAGGTGAAAGGC
>JAEZEB010000195.1 GCA_023438115.1 Pseudomonadota bacterium
CGGCCGGGCTGCCCGTGGTGCCCGTGCCCGGCGTGAGCAGCGTCACTGCGGTCCTCAGCGCCACCGGCGGCGTGGGCGACGACGGCGGCTTCGTGTTCGCGGGCTTCCTGCCGGCCAAGGGCGGGGAGCGGCAGCAGGCGGTGGAAGCGCTGCGGCAGGAAGCGCGCGCCGTGGTGCTGCTCGAGGCGCCGCACCGCATCGCCGCGCTGGCCGACACGCTGGCGTCCCTGGAGGACCGCGGCCTCACGGTCGGGCGCGAGCTCACCAAGCAGTTCGAGGAGCTCGCCTCGCTGCGCTGCGCGGACTTCCCCGCCTGGCTGAAGGCGGAGCCCTCGCGCTCGCGCGGCGAGTTCGCGCTGGTGCTGCATGCGCAGCTGCAGGAGCGCGACGATGCGCAGGCGCAGCGCGTTCTGGAGCTGCTGCTCGCCGAGCTGCCCGTGAAGACCGCAGTGAAGCTGGCCGCCGAAATCACCGGCGGCTCGCGCAACGAGCTCTACGAAGCGGCGCTGCGGCTCAAGGCGGACTAGGAAGGGAGCGGACAGCCGGAAAGCCGGACGCGAAGGTCGCAAAGGAATTCCTTGATGGATATTCTTTGCGACTTTCGCGTGACCTTCGCGACCTTTGCGTCCGGCTGTCGGCTGTCCGGCTCCCCCGCTGCGTCAGATCGCCAGCGGATCCACGTCCACCGCCCAGCGGATCAAGCCGCGCATCCGCAGCCCGTGCAGCACCGGCTGCCAGGCTGCGAGGAAGGCCTGCAGCGCCGGCCGCGAACCGCTTTCCAGCAGCAGCTGCGCGCGCTCCACGTTCGCCACGCGCTGCACCGTCATCGGGACCGGCGCGAACACCACCACATGGCCGCTGCCCGGCAGGCCCTCGGCGCCCGCGGCCGCCGCGGCCAGGAAGGCCTGCGCGACCTCCTGCGTGCGGCCCTCGGCCCGCAGCAGCGCCTGGAAGGCGAAAGGCGGCATGGCGGCCTGCTGCCGCTCGACGAGCTGCTGCTGCGCGAAGGCCGGGTAGTCGTGCTTCTTGAGCGCGGCGAAGAGCGGATGCTCCGGGTTCCAGGTCTGCACCCACATCTCGCTGGCCGCGGCCTGCTGCGCGTCGCGCCCGGCGCGGCCGGCGGCCTGCATCAGCAGGCTGAACAGGCGCTCGGGCGCGCGGAAGTCGCTGGCGTACAGCGCCGAATCCGCGTTCACGGCAGCGACCAGCGTGATGCGGCGGAAGTCGTGGCCCTTGGTGACCATCTGCGTGCCCACGAGCACGTCCACTTCTCCGGCATGCACCTGCGCAAGCTGCTCTTCCAGCGCGCCCTTGGCCCGCGTGCTGTCGGCGTCGATGCGCGCGATGCGCGCCGGCGTGCCGTCGGGGCGCCGGGCATCGCCCAGCAACGCGGCGAGCTGTTCTTCCAGCCGCTCCGTGCCGCGCCCCAGCGGGGCGATGTCGACGTTGCCGCACTTCGGGCAGGCCCGCGGCACGCGCTCGGTGAAGCCGCAGTGGTGGCAGCGCAGCGTGCGGTCGATCTTGTGGAAGACGCGGTAGGCGCTGCAATGGGCGCACTCGCTGCGCCAGTCGCAGGCGTTGCAGGCCAGCACCGGGGCGTAGCCGCGCCGGTTGAGGAAGACGAGCGACTGCTCGCCGCGCGCGATGCGCTCGCCGATCGCCGCCAGCAGCGGCGGCGCGAACACGGTGCCGCGCGGCTGGTTCTGCATGTTCACCAGCCGCACCTTGGGCAACACGCCGGCGCCTATGCGCGTGGGCATCTCCAGGCAGCGGTAGCGGCCGCGGTCGCAGGCCTGCCAGCTTTCCAGCGAAGGCGTGGCCGAGCCCAGGATCACCTTCGCGCCTTCGAGCTTGCCCCGGTACACGGCCAGGTCGCGGGCCGAGTAGCGCGCGCCCTCCTGCTGCTTGTAGCTCGGGTCGTGTTCCTCGTCGACCACGACCAGTCCCAGCCGCGGGAGCGAGGCGAACACGGCCATCCGCGTGCCGAGCACGATGCGGGCGCTGCCCAGGTGCGCGGCCATCCAGCTTTTCAGGCGCTGGGGGTTCGTCATGCCGCTGTGCAGCGGCACGACCGCGCCGGCGCCGAAGCGTTCCTCGAAGCGCGCCTGCAATTGAGGCGTGAGGTTGATCTCCGGCACCAGCACCAGGGCCTGCGCCTCGGGATCGCGGGCCAGCAGCGCCTCGACGGCGCGCAGGTAGACCTCGGTCTTGCCGCTGCCGGTGGCGCCGAACAGCAGGAAGGGTCCGGCCTCGGCCTCGATCGCCGCCAGCGCTTGGGCCTGGTCGGCCGTGAGCTCCGGCCGCTGGATCGCCGCGGGCGGCGCCAGCACCGCCGTCGCGCGCTTCAGCCGGCGCGCCAGCTGCACGGCGTCCAGGCCCCGCAGCTGGGGCGGCAAGGCGGCCAAGGCCACCTCGCCGAGGCTGCGCTGGTAGTAGCCGGCGGCGAAAGCCACCAGTTCGCGCCAGGCAGCCGACAGGGGCGGCAAGCCGGGGAGCGGCTCGCCGATCGGCTTGAGCTGCCCGGCCGTGAGCGCCTCCCCAGGGTCCGCCGGCGCGTCCCAGACCACGCCGCACACCTCCCGCTTGCCCAGGGGCACGCGGACCAGGGCTCCCGGCGCAAGTGGCAACTCACTGCGGTAGCTCAGGGCGCCGGCCAGGCTGCTGTGGGCCGGCGTGGGAACGACGACGTGGATCTCCTGGATCATGCGCAGGCCCGCTTAAGCTCGACGCTTAACCCCCGATCTCGAAAACCCGGGTAAGTCGTTGATTCCAGAGCGTTTTGCACGGAAGGTCGCCGTCTTGTGGATAACTTTGTTGATACAGCGCCTGCCACGCGCCCCAAGCCCCGAAAAATCAAGGGCTTGCCGAGGCTGGGCGGAAAAAGTGCATGCACATCAACCCTAGCAAAATCAACGACTTACGCGCGCTACGCTTTTTGGAGCGGGCCGCGCCGCGCGAACGCGGCTTCGCTGCTCCGCAACACGGTTTCTGTGCACAAGTCAAGCCGCAAGGCGGAGGATTCGACCCCCGCCGTCAGCTAGGGAAGCTCCCGATGTGCGTCTCATCCGCCGGTGGCTGGCTGCCTCAGCCGTGCCGAGTATTCATGCACGGCCTCGACCAGCGCCCGCACGTTGTCAGGCGGCGTGTGCTGGCTGATGCCGTGCCCGAGGTTGAAGATGTGCGTGGGCCCGGTGCCGGCGCCGGCGTGCGGCGTGCCGAAATCGTCCAGCACCCGGCGCGCCGCTTCGGCCACCTGTTCCGGTGAGGCGAAGAGAACGGCCGGATCCAGGTTGCCCTGCACGGCCTTGCTGCCGCCGACCAGGGCGCGGGCGCGCCCGAGGTTGACCGTCCAGTCCACGCCCAGCACGTCGCAATCGAGGCGCTCCATCTCCTGCAGCCACAGGCCGCCGCCCTTGGTGAAGACGATGCGCGGGATGGTGCTGCCGTCGGGCCCGGTTCGCTTGAGCTGGGCCAGCACGTCGGCCGTGTAGCGCAGGCTGAATTCCTGGAAGATGCCGTCGGCCAGGGCGCCGCCCCAGCTGTCGAACACCATCACGGCCTGCGCGCCGGCGTCGATCTGCGCATTGAGGTAGGCCGCGACGGACTGGGCGTTGATGGACAGGATGCGGTGGACCAGGTCCGGCCGGCGGTACAGCATGCTCTTGACGCCGCGCCAGTCGTCCCCGGAGCCGCTGCCCTCGACCATGTAGCAGGCGAGCGTCCAGGGACTGCCGGAAAAACCGATCAGGGGCACGCGGCCGTGGAGCGCCTTGCGGATGGAGGTGACGGCGTCGAAGACGTAGCGCAGCTTCTCCAGGTCGGGCACCTGCAGCGCGGCGACCGCCTGCTCGTCGCGCAGGGGCCGGGCGAAGCGCGGGCCTTCGCCCTCGGCAAAGCTCAGGCCCAGGCCCATCGCGTCGGGCACCGTGAGGATGTCGGAGAACAGGATGGCGGCGTCGAGCGGAAAGCGTTCCAGCGGCTGCAGCGTGACCTCGGTGGCGTACTGCACGTTGGTGGCCAGGCCCATGAAGCTGCCGGCGCGGGCGCGCGTGGCCTTGTATTCGGGCAGGTAGCGGCCGGCCTGGCGCATCAGCCACAGCGGCGTGTAAGGCGTCGCCTGCCGCAGGCAGGCACGCAGGAAGGTGTCGTTGGAGAGCGGCGGGAACATTCCCGCCATTGTCGCAGGCCCTATGATCGCCGCTCTGGCGGAGGACCATGGACAGCCATTTCGAAGCCGCGCGCACGCTGTTCCAGGAAGGCGTGGTGCACTACCAGGCCGGCCGGCTGGCGCCGGCGGAGCAGAAGTTCGCCGCGGCGCTTGCCCTGGTGCCCGGCCGGCCTTCGGTCCTGACCAACCTGGGCGCCGTGCGCCTGAAGCTGGGTCGCACCGAGGAGGCGCTGGCGGTGCTGGAAGAAGCGCTGGCGGCGGAGCCGGGCAACGCGGAAGCGCTGGGGCATTGCGCAACCGCCTTGGCGGAACTGGGACGCATGCGCGAAGCCGAAGCCCTGTTCGAGCGCGCCCTGGCCGCGGACGACCGCTCGCCCGCCCTGTGGATGCTGCGCGGCACCGTGCTGCGCGAGACGGGCCAGGCCGAGGAGGCCGCCACCTGCTTTCGCGAGGCGCTGGCGCGCGGGGGCGACGCCGAGCTCCTGCGCTACTACCTCGCCTCGGTGGAAGGCTCGCAGGCGCCGGTGCATCCGCCGCGCCGCTACGTCGAGGCGCTCTTCGATCGCTATGCCGGCGACTTCGACCGGCACTTGCAGGCGCTGCGCTACGACGCGCCGCAGGTCCTGGTGCGCCGCCTGGCCGCATCGGGGCGCAAGTGGCAGCACGCGCTGGACCTGGGCTGCGGCACCGGCGTGTGCGGGCCGCTGCTGCGGCCGCTGGCCGCGCGGTTGACGGGCGTGGACCTGTCGGCGGCGATGGTGCAGCGCGCCGCGCGCCTCGGTGTCTATGACGAGGTCCGGCAGGCCGAGGCGGTGGAATTCCTGGCCGGTGCGATGGAGGCCTTCGACCTCGTCGTGGCGGCCGACGTGTTCATCTACGTGGGGGCGCTGGACGAGGTGTTCGCTGCGCTGGCGCAGCGCATGCCGGCCGGGGGCAGCTTCTGCTTCACGGTGGAGGATGGTGGCAGCCAGGAGTTGGTGCTGCGGTCCAGCCTGCGGTATGCGCATTCGGATGGGTACGTGCGCGCGCAGGCGGGGAAGCATGGCTTCGCCGTCGTGCACGCGGAGCGCCGGGCGCTGCGGCAGGAGCAGCGGGAGGCGGTGGCGGGGTTGTTCTACTGGATGGAGAAGGCGTAGCGGGTGCGCGTCGGGGTTCCTGCGTCACCCCGACCTACGAAAACCTGCGGGATCCGTGCTTCAGGAGACCGCCTGGCGCAGCGCCTGGTCCAGGTCCCAGAGGATGTCCTCGACATCCTCGATGCCCACCGAGAGCCGGATCATGTCCGGGCGCACGCCGGCGCGCGCGAGTTCTTCCTCGTCCAGTTGCCGGTGCGTGGTGGAGGCCGGATGGATCACCAGCGTCTTGGCGTCGCCGATGTTGGCGAGGTGGCTGAGGAACTCGCAGGCATCGATGAAGCGCTCGCCGGCCTTCGCGGCGTCGTCGGCGCGGATGCCGAAGGTGAGGATGCCCGAGGCGCCCGGCGCGCCGTCGATCGCGCGGAACTGCTTCTTTGCCAGCGCGTGGTGCGGCGAGCTTTCCAGTCCCGGGTAGTTCACCCAGCCCACCAGCGGATGGTCCGCGAGGAACTGCGCCACGCGCAGCGCGTTGCGGCAGTGCGCCTGCATGCGCAGGTGCAGCGTTTCTATGCCTTGCAGGATCAGCCAGGCGTTCAGCGGCGAGAGCGTGCCGCCGAAGGTGCGGTTGACCTCCATGCGCGCCTTCATGGTGTAGCCGAAGTCGCCGAAGGTCTCGTAGAACTTCACGCCGTGGTAGGCGCGGCTGGGCTCCAGCATCTCGGGGAATTTCTCCTTCGCCAGGCCGCTGCCCCAGTCGAACTTGCCCGACTCCACGATGACGCCTGCCATGGTGGTGCCGTGCCCGCCCAGGTACTTGGTCGCGCTGTGCACCACGATGTCGGCGCCGAAGGCGAAGGGGTTGCACAGGTAGGGGCTCGCCACCGTGTTGTCGATGATGAGCGGCAGGCCGTGCTCGTGCGCGATGCGCGCGACGGCCTCGATGTCGAACACGTTGACCAGCGGATTGCCCAGCGTCTCGCCGTACACCGCGCGCGTGGTCGGCCGGATCGCGCGGCGGAAGTTCTCCGGGTCTTCCGGATCGACGAAGGCGGTTTCTATGCCCAGGCGGCCGAAGCCGATGCCCAGCTGGCCCACCGTGCCGCCATACAGTGTGGAAGCGGCGACGATGTGGTCGCCGGCCTTGAGGATCGCGAGCAGCGCCGTCATCTGCGCCGCCATGCCGGTGGCGCAGGCCAGGGCCGCGCGGCCGCCTTCGAGCGAGGCGACGCGCTCTTCCAGCACCGCCACGGTGGGATTGCTGATGCGGCTGTAGACGTTGCCGAAGGTCTGCAGGTTGAACAGGCTGGCCGCGTGTTCGGCGGAGTCGAACACGAAGCTGGTGGTCTGGTGGATGGGCGTGGCTCGCGCGCCGGTCACCGGGTCGGGAATAGCGCCGGCATGGATGGCGCGGGTGCCGAAGCCGTAGTCGCGGTCCTGGTCGGCCATCGTGTCAGTAGAACAGTTGCTGCGGACGGCGGGCCGAGATCACGCGGGTGTTCACGCCGGCCCAGTTCAGGCCGCCGAAGAGGCGGGCATGCTCGATCTTCACGCAGCGGTCCATCACGACGTCCAGGCCCGCGGCGCGCGCCTTCGCGGCGGCTTCCTCGCTCACCACGCCGATCTGCATCCACAGGCACTTCGCGCCGATGGCGATCGCTTCGTCGGCCAGCGGCGGGATGTCGGCGCTGCGGCGGAAGCAGTCCACCATGTCGATCTTCTCGCCGGCCTCGGCCGCTGCGGTGACGCTGGGATGGCAGCGCTCGCCCAGGATCTCCGTGGCCGAAGGATTGATCGGCACGATGCGGTAGCCGTGCTCCTGCATGTACTTGGCCGCGAAGAAGCTGGGGCGGTGCCATTGCGGCGACAGCCCCACGACCGCCAGCGTGCGGCAGCTGCCGAGGATGCGGCGCAGCGCGTGGATGGTGCTCACGAGGCCGCGCCCTTGTACTTGATGGAGCAGCCGTAGGGGCGGGTGACCGCCATTGCGACCGGACGGCCCGCGACGAGGTCCGCCACCGCCTGCTTCACGTGGTTGGTGGCCTTGGGGATGTCGGCGGGATTGGCCGAGGGGATGCTGTCGATGCCGCCGACGTAGGCCAGGCGCCCCTTCGCATCGATGATGTACATGTGGGGCGTGGTGCGCGCGCCGTAGGCGCGGCCGGTGGTGCCTTCCTCGTCCATCAGCGTGGCGGTGGGCTGCACCTTGCGCTCCTTCTGCCACGCGGCGAGCTTGGCCGGTTCCAGGTAGTCGCCGCTGTCCTTCTCGGTGGAGTTGATCGACAGCCACACGGCGCCGCGGGAGGTCGCATCCTGCTGCGTCGCGGCCATGTTGCCGCTGTCGTAGTGCTTGCGCACGTAGGGGCAGCCCGGGTTGGTCCACTCCAGCACGACGGGCTTGCCGCGGAAATCGGACAGCCTGACGGTCTTGCCGGCCGCATCGCGCAGCGCGAAGTCCGGGGCTTCCTGGCCGACGGCGGGAACGGCTTGCGCGGCGGCGGCGAGCAGCAGGGCGGGCAGGGCCCACAAGGCACGGCGGTTCATGGTGGCCTCCTAGAGCGGGGACGACAGGGCGGCGCGCACTTCCTCGATGCCGAGGATTTCCGAAAGCACCACCGGCGCGCGCCCGGGCCGGTAGACCACGTACACCGGAACGCCGTTGCGCCCGAGCCGGGCCAGCGCCGCGGTGATGTCGGGGTCGCGCCGGGTCCAGTCGGCACGCAGCAGGGTATAGCGGCCCGCGTCGAAGGCGTCGAGCACTTCGCGATGCGCCAGCGTGGTCTTCTTGTTGTACTGGCAGGTCACGCACCAGGCCGCGGTGAAGTCGACGAACACCGGCTGGCCGGCGGCCAGCAGTTCGTCCACGCGCCCCGGTGCCCACGCCTGCCAGCGGGCGTCCGCGGAAGCGACCGTCCGCGTGTCCGCCATGCGGGTGATGGCGCCGCCCGCGGTCCAGGCGAGCGCCGCGAAGCCCGCGAGGGCGATGGAGGCCAGCGCGATGCGCGCGCGGCCGCGCAGCGTGAGCGCCCACACGACCATGCTCAGTGCCACCAGCAGCGCGAGCAGTGCCCCGGCGCCATCGATGCCGCTTTGCTGTCCCAGCACCCACACCAGCCACGCGACCGTGGCGAACATGGGAAAGGCCATCAGGCGGCGGAAGGTGTCCATCCACGCGCCGGGCCGCGGCAGCCAGCCGGCGACGGCGGGGATCCAGCTCGCCGCCAGGTAGGGCAGGGCCATGCCCACGCCCAGCACGGCGAAGATCGCCAGCGCTTCCCAGGCCGGCAGGCTGATGGCCAGCCCCAGGGAGGCGCCCATGAAGGGAGCCGTGCAAGGCGAAGCGACGGCCACGGCGAGCACGCCGGTGAGGAAGCTGTCGAGGACGGGATGCCGCGCCTGCAGCGTGGCGACGCGGCTGGGGAGCAGCGAGCCGAATTCGAACACACCCGCGAAGTTGAGCGCGATCAGCGTGAACAGCGCGGCGAGGCTCGCCACCACCGCGGGCGACTGCAGCTGGAAGCCCCAGCCCAGTTGCTCGCCGGCGGCACGCAGCGCCAGCATCACGCCGCCGAGCGCCGCGAAGGACACCACCACGCCCGCGGTGTACGCCAGGCCGCCGATGCGCTGGCTGCGACGGTCTTCCGCATGGCGCGTGAAGCCCACGACCTTGATGGCCAGCACGGGGAAGACGCAAGGCATCAGGTTGAGGATCAGCCCGCCGATCAGGGCGCCCAGCAGGGCCGCGGCGAGACCGATGGACGAGGAGGCGGGCGGCGGAGCGGGCGCGGCCGCGTTTTCGCTCAGCGCCTGCGCCAGTGCCGGCGACACCGTCGCCGCGGCGGCCACCTGCGGCCAGCCGCCCACCACGCGCAGCTCCGTGCGCCAGCCGTCGCCGCCGTGGCCCAGCACCACCGGCATCGTGTCGGGGCTGGCGCTGCGGTGTGCCGAGATCGGGATGCGCGCGGTCCAGGCGGCGCCGTTCCAGTCCTGCGTCCAGGCGGCGCCGTTGTCGATCACTTCCGGCGTCTCGGGATAGAAGGCCAGCGTCTTGCCGCGCAGCGCGACCGGCAGGCCTTGCACGGTCACGGCGATGGCGTCGCCGTCGACGCGCAGCGTGCTCTCCGGGAGGATGCCGGTGGGGCCGACCACCGCCCTGGGCTGGCGCGCGAAGGCTTCCTCGAAGGCCGCGCCGTGCAGGGCGGTGGTGCTGCGCAGCGGCAGCTTCAGCGTGAACTCGCCCTGCTCGGGGATGCACTCCTTCTTGCACACCAGCCAGTTGGCATTCAGCTTGACCTCGAGCGCGTTCGACAGCGGCGAGGGCCGGAAGTCCTGCGTGATCGTGAGCGGCACCGGCAGCAGCACGGTGTCCTCGTAGCCGTAGTTGGCGAGGTTGCCGATCGGGATCTTCTTCGGCACCGGCCAGGCGATGTCGCCGGCCACCACGCCCGGCGGCAGCGTCCACGCGAGTTCGGTGGGCAGGCCGGAATCGCCGGAGTTCTTCCAGTAGGTGTGCCACTCGGGCTGGTGCGCCAGCTGCAGGCCCACCCACACGGGCTTGCCGGGTTCCACGCCTTCGGGCGCGTGCGCCAGCAGCTCGGCGCGCACGCGCTCGGTGACGACGGTGCTCTGGCCCTGCGCGAACGCTGTCCAGGGCAGGAGGGCCAGCGTCAGCCAGGCGGCGAGGAGGCGCAGGAAGGTCATCGCAGGAGTGGAGCTCAGCGGGCGGGCCAAGTTCCGCCCGCTCAGGCGAAGCCGAGCACCACCCGTCGGGTGGTGGCGCTCTTCTTCTCGATCTTCGTGACGACCACGCGGCCGATCTCCGCCGTGTTGGCCACGTGCGTGCCGCCGCAAGGCTGGAAGTCGATCGCCGCATCGGGCGCGCCGACGCGGATGGTGCGGATGCGCCCGGTGCCGCGCGGGGGCTGCACCGACATGCTCTTGACCAGCGCGGGGTTGGCGTCGAGTTCCTCGTCGGTGATGGAGCCGACCTCCACCGCGTGGCCCGCGGCGACCAGGCGCGCGATGCCTTCGGTGAGCGCGTCCTTGTCGAGCGGGTCGGTCATGTTGAAGTCCAGCCGCGCGTAGTCGGGCGTGATGGAGCAGCCGTTGACCAGCTGCGGCACCAGGTGGCACAGCAGGTGCGTGGTGGTGTGGAAGCGCATCAGCTTGTGGCGCCGCTCCCAGTCCACGCGCGCCACCAGCGAGGTGCCGGCGCGCAGTTCGGCCAGCAATTCTTCCTGGCCCGGCGCCGGCACGTGGGCGATCGCGCCGGTGGGGCGGCCTTCGGCATCCTTGAACTTGCGGGTGTCCGCGATCTGCAGCGCGCGGCCATCGGCCAGCAGCAGCACGCCGCTGTCGCCGGCCTGGCCGCCGCCCAGCGGATAGAACACGGTGCGATCCAGCACCACGCCCTGCGCGTCCACGGCCACCACGGCGGCGGGCGTCTCGCGCAGGTACGCATCCTGTCGGAACAGCTCTTGCGTCATCCCGTCATTGTCGGCGTTTTCGCAGGGCGCCCCGCACGTGGGGGCAAGGCGATCAGGCGCCGCCGGCGTCGGCCTCGGCTTCCGGCCAGAGGTTCGGGAACAGGAAGCGCAGGGCGTGCTGCGGCAGGCCGAAACGGACCTTGCCTTGCGGCGAATCGGACTTGAGCAGCCCGCGCCGCACGAGCGCACCCAATGCGTCGGTGGCGCTGCGCTCGCCCAGTCCCAGCATCGCCTTGAACTCGCCGCGCGTCAGCTCGCCGCCGCTCAGGAAAAGGTAGTGCAGGGGGTGAAGCGCTTCCTGCCGCACGCCGGACTTCAGGGCCCGGGACTCGAACACGAGGCAGGCTTCGATGCGCTCCTTCATCGAACCGAAGTCCAGCATGCGTGCCATGAAACCCACCTGGTCGATGCAGGTCGACAGCACGTAGGAGATCCAGGCCACCAGGGCCTGCTCGCTCAGGTTGCCGCGTCCGTCCAGGTCGCCGTGGCGAGGTGCGTCCGCAGCGGCAAGCAAGGCATAGTAGCGTTCGCTGTCGCGCGCGAAACCACGCAGCGGCGACCACAGTCCGCCGGTGTAGCCCAGGGCGCTGAGCAGCACGTGCGTGTGCAGCCGCATCACCCGGCCGTTGCCGTCGATGAAGGGGTGGATCCATCCGAGGCGCTGGTGCGCGGCGGCCAGCGCGACGAGGGCGGCCTCCCCAGGCCTGACGTTGCCGTAGAAGCTTGCCCAGCGTTGAAGGAAGGCTCCGAGGCTGCGGTGCGTCGGCGGGACGTGCTGCCCGACGCGCACTTCGCGCCCCCGCAGTTGCCCGGGAACGATCGGCTCGCTTTCCGATGTCACCAGGTCCTTCGCCGGGAGGCGAGCGAACAGCTCCCGATGCAGGTCCTGCACCGCATCCAGCGCGTAGAGCGCACGCGCGCCCTCCGCGCCTGCGTAGCGGGCTTCCAGGGCTGCTTCGGCCTCGATGTGGGCTACTGCCAGCCGCTGCCGTGCGGCGAGGTCCGCGTTGCGCGAGAAGTCCTGCCGCAGCGCCTGCTCGATCTCGTGAGGCCGCGTGTGCTGCCCTTCGATCCGGTTGGTGTAGTAGGAATTCATGCTGCGCAGCAGGGTGCGCAGCTCGGGCGGCACGCGGGTTCCGGCCAGGGCGGTGGCTTGCCGGGCGAGGTCGTGCGCCTGGGCCAGCAGCGGCTCGAGTCGAGCCTCGGCCGGCAGCAGCGGCTCGAACTGGTGCGGCTGGTCGTACATGCCGCCATTGTTGCCAAGTCGGCTGATCTTGTAAACCGTTGATTTACAAAAGGATGTCGGAAGTTTTGCGGACTGGTTTGCCAACCAGTGTGCGACTTAGATGAACCAATGCAGATTCATCAGGACCATCGCGGTGATCGATGGGCCGCGGGTGCACTGGTCCATGGAAGGCAGCACCAGCGCCGCTGCCGACAGCACCACCAGCAGCAGCGCCTCGCGGCGGGACTGGGGGTCGGCAAGGAGTGCAACCTTGGCTTTCATGCAGTCCATGATCCCGCGCCGGCCGCGGCCTGCCAGCCGCCGGGAAGCGGCATTCGCTGCGGGAAGGCGGCGGCCGGGCAGGTCGCCTTGCGATGACGCCTGTCAGTTCCTGGCCGACTGGCGTGGCAGCGGCAAGGCCGTCTTGGCCCGCACCTGCTTGAGCGCGAAGCTGGAGCGGATCTTCTCGATGCCGGGGATGGGCGTGAGTTGCTCCAGGATGAAGCGCTCGAGCGCCGCGATGTCCGCCACCACCACCCGGATCAGGTAGTCGCTGTCGCCGGTCATGAGGTAGCACTCCATCACCTCCTCGTGCTCCCCGATGCGGCGCTCGAACTCCGCCAGCGACTGCTTGGACTGGTCCTTCAGGCTGATGCTGATGAAGACGTTCAGCCCCAGCCCCAGCAGCTTCGCGTTGGCCAGGGCGACGTAGCGCTCGATCACGCCCGCGGCCTCCAGCGCCTTCACGCGTGCCAGGCAGGGCGAGGGCGACAGGTGGACCCGGCGCGCGAGTTCCACGTTGGTCAGCGCGCCGTCGTTCTGCAGCTCGGAGAGGATGCGCAGGTCGATCGGGTCCAGTTGCATGAAATGCCGGAAAGATGGAGGTCGGCGCGATTTTATGCTTCAAACCCAGCGGTGACGCCGCTTTTCGATATCCTCTGCGGATCGCGGCGCCCTAGAGTGGCGCCATGGCGGACCAGAGCATCACCCGTTACCTCACCGACGCGGCCGGCGATCCCGATCCCGGCGAAACGGCCGAATGGCGCGAGGCCTTCCTGGCCCTCGTCGCCACCGAAGGGCCGGCCCGTGCGCGCTACATCCTCGACCAGCTGGCCGTGCTGGCGCGCCATCCCGCGGTGGCCTGGTCGCCGGAACTGGTCACGCCCTACGTCAACTCCATTCCGGTGGAACAGCAGCCGCCGTTCCCCGGCGACCTGGCCATCGAGGAGAAGCTCGCCTCGCTGATGCGGTGGAATGCGCTGGCCATGGTGGCGCGCGCCAACGCGGCCTACGGCGAGCTCGGGGGCCACATCGCCAGCTACGCGAGTGCCGCGGACCTGTTCGAGGTGGGCTTCAACCACTTCTTCCAGGCGCGCAACGCAAGCCATCGCGGCGACCTGGTGTTCTTCCAGCCGCACAGCGCGCCCGGCGTCTACGCGCGTGCCTTCCTGGAAGGGCGGCTGTCGGAGAACGACCTCGCGCACTACCGCCAGGAGATCGTGGCGCCGGCCAACGGCGCCCGCGGGCTTTCCAGCTATCCGCATCCCTGGCTGATGCCGGATTTCTGGCAGTTCCCCACGGGCTCGATGGGCCTGGGGCCGATCAGCTCGATCTACCACGCGCGCTTCATGCACTACCTGACGCACCGCGGCCTGCTCGATTGCGGCGGCCGCAAGGTGTGGGGCGTGTTCGGCGACGGCGAGATGGACGAACCCGAGAGCACCAGCGCGCTGACGCTGGCCTCGCGCGAGAAGCTGGACAACCTGGTGTGGGTGGTCAACTGCAACCTGCAGCGCCTGGACGGCCCGGTGCGCGGCAACGGCCGCATCGTCGACGAACTCGAGAAGCTGTTCCGCGGCGCCGGCTGGAACGTCATCAAGCTGCTGTGGGGCAGCGACTGGGACGGCCTGTTCGCGCGCGACACCACGCATGCGCTGGTGCGCGCCTTCGCGCATACCGTCGACGGCCAGATGCAGACCTTCGCGGCCAAGGATGGACGCTTCAACCGGGACAACTTCTTCGGCCAGGACGAGGAGCTTGCGCGGCTGGCGCAGGGCATGACCGACGAACAGATCGACCGGCTCAAGCGCGGCGGCCACGACCTCGTGAAGATCCACGCCGCCTACGCCGCGGCGGCGAAGCATCGCGGCCAGCCGACGGTGATCCTGGCCCACACCAAGAAGGGCTACGGCATGGGTGCGGCGGGGCAGGGCCGCATGACCACGCACAGCCAGAAGAAGCTGGACGACGCGGCGCTGCTGGAATTCCGCAACCGCTTCAACCTGCCGATCTCCGACGAGCAGGCGACCACGCTGGCCTTCTTCAAGCCGGAACCGGACAGCCCCGAGATGCGCTACCTGCACGCGCGCCGCGAGGCGCTGGGCGGCTACCTGCCCCGTCGCGAGACGGCCTGCGACGTGGTGCCCGTTCCCGAGGCGTCTTCCTATGCGCAGTTCGCGCTGCAGGCCGGCGGCAAGGAGATGTCGACCACCATGGCTTTCGTGCGCATGCTGGGCACGCTGCTGAAGGACGCGCAGCTGGGCCCGCGCATCGTGCCCATCGTGGCCGACGAGGCGCGTACCTTCGGCATGGCCAACCTGTTCAAGCAGGTGGGCATCTATTCCAGCGCGGGACAGGCCTACGAGCCGGAGGACATCGGTTCCGTGCTGTCCTACCGCGAAGCGCTGGACGGGCAGATCCTGGAAGAAGGCATCAGCGAGGCTGGCGCGATCGCGAGCTGGACGGCCGCGGCCACCAGCTACAGCGTGCATGGCGTGGCCATGCTGCCCTTCTACATCTACTACTCGATGTTCGGCTTCCAGCGCGTGGGCGATGCGATCTGGGCGGCGGCGGACCAGCGCGCGCGGGGTTTCCTGCTGGGCGCCACCTCGGGCCGCACCACGCTGGGCGGCGAAGGCCTGCAGCACCAGGACGGCAGCAGCCACCTGGTGGCCGCGACCATCCCCAACTGCAAGGCCTACGACCCGGCCTTCGCCGGCGAGATGGCGCTGATCGTGGACCGCGGCATGCGCGAGATGCTGCTGGAGCAGCGCGACGTCTTCTACTACGTCACCCTGATGAACGAGAACTACGCGCAGCCGGACCTGCCGCCCGAGGCGCACGAGGGCGTGATCCGCGGCGCCTACCGCTTCGCGCGCTTCGGCGACGAGACGGCGCGCCAGCGCGTGACGCTGCTCGGTTCGGGCGCCATCCTCACCGAGGCGCTGAAGGCGGCGCGCCAGCTGGCCGACGACGGCATCCCCGTCGACGTGTTCAGCGTGACGAGCTGGAGCGAGCTGGCGCGCGACGGCATGGAACAGGAGCGTCGCGCGATGGAAGAGGGCGGCACCGAGCCGCCCTACATCACCGGCCTGCTCGCGGGCAGCGGCCCCGTGATCGCCGCCAGCGACTACGTGCGCGCGGTGCCGGAAAGCGTGCGCGCCTACGTGCCGGCGGGGCGGCGCTACGTCACGCTGGGCACCGACGGCTTCGGCCGCAGCGACACGCGCGCGGCGCTGCGCTCCTTCTTCGGGGTGGATGCGGCCAGCATCGTGAAGGCCGCGGCCCACGCGCTGCGGGCCTAGCCTCTTCGGCTATTCGATCTCGAAGGCGGTGACCACCAGGCGCGCCGGCCCGGTGGCGTACACGCCGTGGCCGTAGCCATCGCCGCCGCCCAGCACGAAGCCGATGCGTGCGGCGCCGGCGAGCGCGTCCTCGAACGCCGCGAGGTTCTTCTCGCGCGACGAACCGAGCACGGCGGTCCAGTTCTGGTCGAAGCGCGCCTCGACGGTGTATTCGCCGGCCTGGATCGGGCGGTGGCTGGCGAAGGTCGCATACCAGCGGAAGGCTTCGTAGCTGCCGCGGGCCGACCAGTCGTCGCCCTGCCGCTGGAAATACAGCGTGAGGATGGCGGGCGCACCGGGGCGCGTGCGCGGCTCGATCTTCACGCCTTCGTCCGCTTCCACGCGGAAGCGCATGCGCACCAGCGTCTTGTCCAGGAGCGAGCCGCTCGGCATGGTGACGTAATGGACCGACCCGGCCTCGACATCGGGCTGGGGCATCTCGATCACCCAGGCCGAACCGTCCTTCGAGGCGGAAGGATGCGCGGGCATGGAACGCGAATAGTTGCGGCCGCCGATGACGGGACCGATCTCCCAGTGGCCCGGGTCCATCGCCTGCAGGGTGGTCTCGGACTGCAGGACTCCGGAAGAACCGCCGCCGTCGCCTCCGCCGCCGCAGGAGGCGAGGAGGAGGGCCAGGGCGGCGAGCGCGATGCGAAGGGAAGGGGAGAGCCGGAGACGAGGGACGGGCATGGACTGGCGGAAGGAAGAGGGACGCCGGCTCCGCAGCGGATGCGAAGCACGCGTGCGGCGCACGCGCCGGCCGGAAAAATTCTCCGGCGGGGTGCGCTCACGCAATGGCGCGAAGAACGCCGGCTTCCGGCCTCTTATCGCGGGCCTTGCGCGTGGCTCCCGTAAGATGCGCGCATGGCTTTGCCGTCCCGCTTCTGGTCCCAGCTCACCACCACCGACTTCGCCGCGCTCGACGCGGCGCGGACGGTGGCCGTGCTGCCCGTGGGCGCGACCGAGCAGCACGGGCCGCACCTTCCGCTGTCGGTGGACCAGAGCCTGGTCGACGGCATCGTGGCGCGCGCACTGCCCCTGCTGCCCGCGGAGGCGCCCGTGCTGGTGCTGCCCACGCAGGCCGTGGGCTACAGCCCCGAGCACGCCGACTTCGCGGGCACGCTCACGCTGCCGGTGGAGACCGTCATCGCCACGTGGGTGGCGCTGGGCGAATGCGTGGCCCGCGCCGGCGTGCGCAAGCTGCTGCTTTTCAACGCCCACGGCGGCCAGGTGAGCCTGCTGGATATCGTGGCGCGCGAGCTGCGCGTGCGCTGCGGCCTCATCGTCTACGGCTGCAGCTGGTGGAACCTGCCGCTGGGCGAGGACGCGAACGGGCAGTTCAGCGCCGACGAACACCGTTTCGGCGTTCATGCCGGCGAGATCGAGACTTCGCTCATGCTGGCGCTCGCGCCCGACACGGTGCGCATGGGCGAGGCGCGCGACTTTCCCTCCAGCTCGCGCGAGCGCGCGGCGAAGTACGCCGTGCTGGGCAACGGCCGCAGCGCCAAGCTCGGCTGGGCCATGCGCGACTACAACCCGCAGGGCGCCGCAGGCAATGCGGCCGGTGCCACGGCGGCCAAGGGCGAGGCCGTGCTGCAGGCCGGCGCGCGCGAACTCGCGCGGATGCTGTGCGAGATGGCGGACCTGCCCCTTTCCACCGTCGCCTGAAGCGCCAGCAGGCCCTGGAGGCGTCCGCCATCCTCCGGATGGCCGAGTTGGAGGACGGCGACACGCGTGCGCAGGTTTGCGCATCCGCACGCGAAGGTCATGCCGCTGTCACGTTCTTCTGCCTAGACTGTGGGCAGGTGAACCTCATGCGTTTCTCGGCCCTCTTCCAGCAACCGGCTCCGCTTCCCGCGGCCGCCGTGCCGGTGCGCGCCGAAGTTCCCTCGGCTTCGGCCGCGGATGTGGCGCCGCAGGTTCCCGTGCAGGACGAGCTCGATCCCGACGCGCGCGTGCGGCTCGTCGGCGAGTGGCAGCTGTTCGAAGGCTGAGGCATCTTCCTTGCTAGTTCCGGGCGAACACCCGGAGCCCGCATGGAACCCCGACCGCTGCTTCCCCCGTTCACCCCAGAATCCGCGGCACGCAAGGTGCGCCTGGCCGAAGACGCCTGGAACACGCGCGACCCGGACCGCGTGGTGCAGGTCTACACGGAAGACACGCGCTGGCGCAACCGCGCCGAATTCCCCGTGGGCCGCGAGCAGGTGCGCGCCTTCCTGCAGCGCAAGTGGGCGCGCGAGCTGGACTACCGGCTGATCAAGGAGCTGTGGGCTTGCGCCGGCGACCGCATCGCGGTGCGCTTCGCCTACGAATGGCACGACGATTCCGGCCAGTGGTTCCGCAGCTACGGCAACGAGAACTGGGAGTTCGACGCCGCCGGCTTCATGCGGGTGCGCCACGCCAGCATCAACGACCTGCCCATCGCCGCCGCGGACCGCAAGTTCCACTGGCCCCTGGGGCGGCGGCCCGACGATCACCCAGGGTTGTCCGAACTGGGGCTCTGAGATGCGCGCGCCTTCCGCCGTGCTCGCCCCGGGCACCGCGCTGCCGGCCAGCGCCGCGCAGCCGCTCTGGCGCGACCGGCTGGGGCTGCTGCTGGAATCCACGGGCGACGGCATCTTCGGCATCGACCTGGGCGGTCATTGCACCTTCATCAACCGCGCGGCCGCCGGCATGCTGGGCTACGCGCCGCACGAGGTGCTCGGGCGCAACATGCACGAGCTCACGCACCACTCGCACGCGGACGGGCGGCCCTATCCGGACACCGAGTGCCCGATCTTCAACGCCTTCCGCCAGGGCCTGCCCTGCCGGATTGACACCGAGGTGTTCTGGCGCCGCGACCGCACGCCATTCGCCGTGGAGTATTCGAGCCACCCGATCGTGGACCACCGCGAGGTGCGTGGCGCCGTCATCACCTTCGTCGACATCACGGAGCGCAAGCGCGCGGCCGACGCGCTGCGGCGTGCCAAGGACGGACTGGAGGAGCGCGTGGCCGAGCGCACGCGCGCGCTGTCGGAGGCGCTCGCGCGCCAGCGCGAGCTGGCCGCCTGGTCGGAGCAGGTCCGCGAGGAGGAACGCACGCGCATCGCCCGCGAGATCCACGACGAGCTGGGCAGCCTGCTGGTGGCGCTGAAGATGGACGTGAACTGGCTGGGCCGCCGCCTGGACGCGCCGGCGCCCGGCGAGCTGCGCGAGCGCATGCGCTGCAAGTGCGGGAACATGGCGCGCCTGATCGAGTCCGCGGTGGAGAACGTGGGCCGCATCATCACGGACCTGCGTCCCAGCATCCTCGACCACCAGGGTCTCTGGGCGGCTCTGGAATGGCAGGCGCACGAGTTCGTGGCGTCGGCGGAACTGGCGCTCGAGTGGGAGCTGCACGTGCCCGATCCGCCGCTGCTGCCCGAGCGCATGGCGATGGCGGTGTTCCGCATCTTCCAGGAGATGCTGAGCAACGTCGGCCGGCATGCGCACGCGAGCCGCGTCGCCGTGCGCATCGCGCGCGAGGATGGCGTGCTGCGCCTGTCCGTGCAGGACGACGGCGTGGGCGCGCCGGCCGAAGCCTTCGAGGCCGCCACGGCCTACGGCGTGCTGGGCATGCGCGAGCGCGCCCGCCAGTTCGGCGGGTCCGTGGCCGTCGCCAGCGCGCCGGGCCGGGGCTGCACCTTCACTTTGTCCTTGCCGCTATCCCATGAATGAACCCATCCGCATCCTGCTGGGCGACGACCACCGCATCGTGCGCGAAGGCCTGAAGCAGGTGTTCGCCGACGCACCCGACATCGACGTGTGCCGCGAAGCGGCGGACGGCGAGGAAGTGCTGCGTGCCGTGGAAGCCTTGCGCGGCAACGCGGGACTCGACGCCGTGCTGCTGGACATCGCCATGCCGGGCCGCGACGGCCTCGACGTGCTGCAGGCGCTGCGCCGCGCGTGGCCCGCGTTGCCGGTGCTGATGCTGTCCACCTATCCCGAGCGCCAGTACGCCGTGCGCTGCATCAAGCTGGGCGCGGCGGGCTACCTGAACAAGGGCGCGGATGCCGACGACATCATCGCCGCCGTGCGCAAGGTGGCCGGTGGCGGCGTGTACGTGACGCCCGCCACCGCCGAAGCCCTGGCCAGCGCGGTGGGTGGCGCCGCGGCGCGCTTCGGCCCCGAAGCGCTGTCGCACCGCGAGTACCAGGTCTACCGCCTCCTCACCGCGGGGCACAGCGTGAGCGAGATTGGTGCGCAGCTGCAGCTGGCCCCCAACACGGTGAGCACCTACCGGGCGCGCATCCTGGAAAAGACGGGCGCGAGAAACGACGTGGAGCTGGCGCTTTACGCGGAAAGGCACGCGCGGCCGCCCGCCACGTAGGGCTGGCACTACAAGGCCTAGTGCGCGAGGGCACGATCTGCGGCGTGCCGGCCGCCGCCGCCCGGACGGGCACCGTGCTTGCAGTGCAAGGGCATCCGCCACAACGAGGTGCCCCATGACCGACCGCTACGACGCCTACGATCCCGACCGTCCCCTGATGCTGCGCTGCGCCTGTGGCGAGGACCATGCGCCCGGCGAGCATCCGCAGGCGGGCCCGGCCAGCGCGCAGGAACTCTCGGACCGCTTCGTCGAGGCCAGCCTGGTCAAGGCGCTGTTCCCCGTCGACAGCGTGCGCCGCGGCTTCCTGAAGGCGGTGGGCGCGAACACGGCCCGGGCCGCGATCGCCTCGGTGCTGCCGATCGGCGCGCTGCAGGCCATGGCGCAGGAGCGCGGCGCGCTGGAGAAGAACGACCTGAAGATCGGCTTCATCGCGATCACCTGCGCGAGCCCGCTGATCATGGCCGACCCGCTGGGCTTCTACCGCAAGGAAGGCCTGAACGTGCAGCTGAACAAGACGGCGGGCTGGGCGCTGATCCGCGACAAGATGATCAACGGCGAGCACGACGCCTCGCACTTCCTCTCGCCCATGCCGCTGGCCATGAGCATGGGACTGGGCTCCAACCAGGTGCCGATGAACGTCGCCAGCATCCAGAACACCAACGGGCAGGCGATCACGCTGCACGTGAAGCACAAGGACAAGCGCGACCCGAAGACCTGGAAGGGTTTCCGCTTCGCCGTGCCCTTCGAGTACAGCATGCACAACTTCCTGCTGCGGTACTACCTGGCCGAGCACGGCATCAACCCGGACACCGACGTGCAGATCCGCGTGACGCCGCCGCCGGAGATGGTGGCCAACCTGCGCGCGGGCAACATCGACGGCTTCCTCGGCCCCGACCCGTTCAACCAGCGCGCCGTGTACGACGAGGTGGGCTTCATCCACATCCTGTCCAAGGAGATCTGGGACGGCCACCCGTGCTGCGCCTTCGGCGTCAGCGGCGCCTTCATCGAGAAGAATCCCAACACCTTCGCGGCGCTGTACCGCGCGATCCTGACCGCTTCGTACATGGCGAACCAGCCCAAGGACCGCGACCTGATCGCCAAGGTGATCGCGCCCGCGCAATACCTCAACCAGCCCGAAACCGTCATCGCGCAGGTGCTCACCGGCAAGTTCGCCGACGGCCTGGGCAACGTGAAGAACGTGCCGGACCGGGCCACCTTCGATCCCGTGCCCTGGCAGGGCATGGCGGTGTGGATGCTCACGCAGATGAAGCGCTGGGGCTACATCAAGGGCGACGTGAACTACCGGCAGGTGGCCGAGAAGGTCTTCCTGCTCACCGACGCCAAGAAGTACATGGCGCAGGCCGGCTTCCGCCCGCCGGAGGGCGCGTACCGCAAGTTCAAGGTGATGGGCAAGGAGTTCGATCCGGCCCGGCCCGAGGACTACGTGCGCAGCTTCGCCATCTCCAAGGCGTCCGCCGCATGAAATCCCTGGACCTGAAGGCGGCGCTGGTCTCGCTGCTGATCCTGCTGGGCGTGCTGGCGGTGTGGCACGTGGCCACGCTGCCCGCCGCCGGGCAGGCGGCGGCCACCGGCCTGACGGCGGAGCAGATCGAGTACCAGAAGATGATGGGCAAGGACCCGGGCTCGCAGAAGACCTCGGGCTTCCCGACCGTGGCGCAGGTCGCGTCCACCTTCGCCTCGCAGCTGGCGAACCCCTTCTACGACAACGGTCCCAACGACAAGGGCATCGCGATCCAGCTGGCGCATTCGCTGGGCCGGGTGGCGCTGGGCTTTCTGCTCGCCTGCCTGGTCGCGGTGCCGCTGGGTTTCGTGATCGGCATGTCGCCCCTGCTGCACAAGGCCTTCGACCCTTTCATCCAGGTGCTCAAGCCGATCTCGCCGCTGGCGTGGATGCCGCTCGCGCTCTACACGATCAAGGATTCCAACGTCTCCGGCGTGTTCGTGATCTTCATCTGCTCGGTGTGGCCGATGATGATCAATACCGCCTTCGGGGTGGCCTCGGTCAAGCGCGAATGGCTGAACGTGGCGCGCACGCTGGAGGTGAAGCCGCTGCGCAAGGCGTTCCGCGTGATCCTGCCCGCCGCCGCGCCCACGATCC
Organism: Pseudomonadota bacterium; assembly: GCA_023438115.1. GTDB lineage: Bacteria > Pseudomonadota > Gammaproteobacteria > Burkholderiales > Burkholderiaceae_C > Ramlibacter. The sequence goes on from JAEZEB010000195.1 coordinate 22,043, forward strand.
TCACCGGCATGCGCATCAGCATGGGCATCGCCTGGCTGGTGATCGTGGCGGCGGAGATGCTGGTGGGCGGCACGGGCATCGGCTACTTCGTGTGGAACGAGTGGAACAACCTCTCGCTTACCAACGTGATCTTCGCGATCGCGGTCATCGGCGTCGTCGGGATGCTGCTGGACCTGGCGTTCGCCCGGCTGCAAAGGCTGGTGACCTATGTGGAGTGAACGCCAGGTGCTGCCGGCCGCGGCCGTCCTGCCCGCCGCGCAAGCCGCGACGCCTGCGCCCGCGGGCACGCCTTTCCTGAAGGTGGAGAACCTCGGCAAGTCCTTCGGGGCCGGCCGGCCGGTGTTCGCCGGCGTGGACTTCACGCTGCGCGAAGGCGAGTTCGTCTGCATCATCGGCCACTCCGGCTGCGGCAAGACGACCATCCTCAACGTGCTGGCGGGGCTGGACAGCGCCACCGAAGGCCACGTCTTCATGGAGGGCCGCGAGATCGCGGGCCCGGGACTGGAACGCGGCGTCGTGTTCCAGGGCCATGCGCTCATGCCCTGGCTCACGGTGAGACGCAACATCGCTTTCGCCGTGGAATCGCGCTGGCCGCAGTGGTCGCGCGCGCAGGTGGATGCGCACGTCGAGCAGTACGTGCGCATGGTCGGCCTCGCGGGCGCCATCGACCGCAAGCCCTCGGAGCTGTCCGGCGGGATGAAGCAGCGCGTGGGCATCGCCCGCGCCTTCGCCATCCAGCCGCGCATGCTGCTGCTGGACGAACCCTTCGGCGCGCTGGACGCCCTCACGCGCGGCAGCATCCAGGACGAGCTGATGGCGATCGTGCGCGAGACGCAGCAGACCGTCTTCATGATCACGCACGACGTGGACGAGGCCATCCTGCTGGCCGACCGCATCCTGCTGATGACGAACGCCCGCGATACGCCCGCCGGCCACGTGCCCGGCGGGATCGCCGAGGCCGTCGCCAATCCGCTGCCGCGCGAGCGCACGCGCGCCGGGCTGCACCACCTGCCCGGCTACTACGAGTTCCGCAACCACATCGTCGACTTCCTGGTCTCGCGCGCGCACGCGGGGACCGCACCCAACCAGCACAAGGAGCCAGCATGAACCGCAATGACGTCACCGAGAAGATCATCGCCGCCAAGGTCGCCCGCGGCCTCACCTGGGCGGAAATCGCCGGCAAGGTGGGGCGCTCGCCCGAATGGACCACGGCGCTGTGCCTGGGCCAGATGACGGCCGACGCCGAGCAGGCCCGCGTGCTCGGCGACCTGTTCGCCCTGACGGAGGAAGAGCGGAAGTGGCTGCAGGTGGTGCCGTACAAGGGCTCGCTGCCCACGGCCATCCCCACCGATCCCCTGATCTACCGCTGGTACGAGGTGGTGAACGTGTACGGCACCACGATCAAGGAACTCATCCACGAGGAGTTCGGCGACGGCATCATGAGCGCGATCGACTTCAAGATGGACATCCAGCGCGAGCCCGACCCCAAAGGCGATCGGGTGAATGTCGTGCTCTCGGGCAAGTTCCTTCCGTACAAGACCTACAGACGATTAAAGCGTCGCGCCTTGTTTTGCGCGGCGCTTTAATTCGGCGGGTTCGAACGTTGCGATGCGACGCTCAACCCGTCGGATGCCGTGCGACGCCAGCGCCCACGCGAAGGCGATAATCGTCGGCGTTACAATCAGCGCTTTTCGAAAGCGCGGCGCGAGCACATGTTGACAGCAGTACAGGGACGGCGCGGCATGGCCGTCGCGCCGCACGCGCTCGCCGCACAATCCGCGCTCGACGTGTTGCGCGAAGGCGGCAACGCGATCGAAGCGATGATCGCCGCCGCCGCGACGATCGCAGTCGTGTATCCGCACATGAACTCGATCGGCGGCGACAGCTTCTGGCTCATGCATACGCCGGGCCACGCGCCGGGCGCCATCGATGCGTGCGGGGCCGCCGCTGCGCAGGCTTCCATCGACTGGTATCGGGAGCATCGTATCGAAGCCGCGATCCCGTTCCGCGGCGGTCTTGCCGCGAACACCGTCGCAGGCACGATCGCAGGCTGGGGCGCCGCTTACGAGCTCTCGCGCAGCGCGCTCCGCGGGCGCATACCTTTTCGCCGCCTGCTCGAAGACGCAATCTTCTACGCGAGTCGCGGCGTGCCGGTGACGCGCAGCCAGGCGTCTATCACCGCGAAAAAGGCGGGCGAGCTGCGCGCGCACTCCGGCTTCGCATCGACTTTCCTGATTCGCGGCAAGGTGCCGGAGACCGGCGCGCTGTTCGTGCAGCCGCGCCTCGCGGCGACGCTGGAGCGCATTGCGCACAAGGGTACCGATGACTTCTACCGCGGCGAGCTCGCCCGCGCCGTCGCGAAAGATCTCGAGCGCAGCGGCAGTCCGCTCAAACTGCAGGATCTGGGCGCGCACCGCGCGCGTCTCGCCGATCCGCTGCAGGTGAAGCATCGCGTGGGCACCCTCTACAACACGATGCCGCCGACGCAGGGCCTCGTGTCGCTGCTGATACTCGCGATCCTCGACGAGCTGCGCGTGCGCAAGACCGCCACCGCG
>JAEZEB010000232.1 GCA_023438115.1 Pseudomonadota bacterium
CACGACGTCCTGCGGGAACGCCGGGCGCGCGCGCTCCAGTTCCTCGCCCAGCGTGCGTCCCGTGACGGTGAGCGCGTCCAGGTGCAGCAGCGGCTTGAGTTCGCGCAGCAGCGTGGCCATGCCGCCCGCCGCGTGGAAATGCTCCATGTAGTGCCGGCCGGAAGGCTTGAGGTCCAGCAGCACCGGCGTCTCGCGGCCCATGCGGTCCAGCGCCTGCAGGTCGACCTCGAAACCGAGCCGGCCCGCCACCGCGGTGAGGTGCACGATCGCGTTGGTGGACCCGCCGATCGCGAGCAGCACGCGCATCGCGTTCTCGAAGGCTTTCTCCGTCAGCACGCGGTCCACGGTGAGGCGGCTGCGGGCGATCTGCACGGCCACTTCGCCGGTGCGTTCCGCCACCCGCATGCGTTCGGCGCTCACCGCCGGCGGCGAGGCGCCGCCCGGCACCGTCATGCCCAGCGCCTCCGCGATGCACGCCATGGTGCTGGCGGTGCCCATCACCGAGCACGTGCCTATGCTGGGCACCAGCTGGTCGTTGACGTCGGCGATCTCGGCCGCGTCGATGTCCTCGGCGCGGAAGCGTGCCCAGTAGCGGCGGCAATCGGTGCACGCGCCCACGGTCTCGCCACGATGCGATCCGGCGAGCATGGAACCGGTGATGAGCTGGACCGCCGGCAGGCCGGCCGAAGCCGCGCCCATCAGCTGCGCGGGCACGGTCTTGTCGCAGCCGCCGATCAGCACCACGGCGTCCATCGGCTGCGCCCGCAGCATCTCCTCGGTGTCCATGGACATCAGGTTGCGCAGGTACATGCTCGTGGGCGCCGCGAAGCTCTCGCCGATCGAGATGGTGGGGAACTTCACCGGCAGGCCGCCGGCCAGCATGATGCCGCGCTGCACGGCCTCCAGCAGCTGCGGCATGTTGCCGTGGCAGGGGTTGTACCCGCTGCCGGTGTCGGTGATGCCGATGACCGGCCGGTCCAGCGCCGCGTCGGTGTAGCCCGCTCCCTTGATGAAGGCCTTGCGCAGGAACAGCGAGAAGCCGGCGTCACCGTAGTTGGTGAGGCCCTTCCTCATCCCGCCGGAATCGTTGGACTGGGTCATTGCTTCATTCGCCGGCCTTCACGCCGGTTTCGTCGATCACCTTGGCCCACTTGGCCATCTCCGCCTTCAGGCGTCCCGAGGCTTCGGCGGGCGTCTGCGGCGGCAGCGTATAGACGCCCTGCTGCAGGAACTGCTCCTTCGCCGCGGGGTCCTGCATGATTTTGCCGATTTCGGCGTTCAGCCGAGCCAGGATGTCGGCCGGGGTCCCGGCCGGCGCCATGACGCCGAAGGTGGACACCACGTCGAAGTCCTTCCAGCCCGCCTCCACCACGGTCGGCACCTCGGGCAGCATGGAGATGCGCTGCGGGGTGGTCACCGCCAGCGCGCGCAGCTTGCCCGCCCGGACCTGCTGCAGCGCCGCCGGCACCGTCTCGGCGGCCATCAGCACCTGGCCGCCGATGAGGTCGTTCATCGCCGGGCCGCTGCCCTTGTAGGGCACGTGGATCATGTCGGCCCCGCTCTGCACGCGGAACATCTCCACGGCCATGCGCTGCGGCGCGCCCGGGCCGGACGACGCGTAGGTCAGCTTCTGCGGATTGGCCTTGGCGAAGCTCACCAGTTGCTGGAAGCTGCTGGCGGGCACCGAGGGATGCACCACGAACACCAGCGGCACGTAGCCCACCACCTGCACGGCGGTCAGGTCCTTCTGCAGGTCGTACGAGAGCTTGCCGCGCTCCAGCCGCGCCATGGTGGAGTGCGAGGTCATCGCGCCCATCAGCAGGGTGTAGCCGTCCGGCTTGGCCTTGGCCACCAGGTCGGCGCCGATGTTGCCGCCGGCGCCGCCGCGGTTGTCGACCACCACCTGCTGCCCCAGCGCGGTGGACAGGCGCTGCGCCACGATGCGGCCGATCACGTCGGTGGCGCCCCCGGGCGGGTACGGCACCACGAGCTTCACCGGATGGTCGGGCCAGGCCGCCAGCGCGGCGGCCGGCAGCAAGGCGGCGGTGACGAAGGCGGCGCAAAGGCCGCGGCGCAGGATCTGGGGCATGGTTTGTCTCCGTTGGGGTGGCGGGTCTTCAATCCCGCCCGGAGTGTGGCCGCCCGATGCGCGCGCGAAACCCGCGCGGCGCTATCTTCAGAACGCAAGGAAATCTTGCTGTCGGCGCCACACAATGCCCGGGCCGCCCACTTCCGGAGACCGCCATGACCGCCCCGTCCCGACTGCAAGGCATCTTCTCGCCCGTGCTCACGCCCTTCGGCGCCGACGGCGCGCCGGACCCGGACCGCTTCATCCGCCACTGCCGCTGGCTGCTGGCGCAGGAGGTCGGGCTCGCGGCCTTCGGCACCAACTCCGAAGCGAACTCGATGACGGTGGTCGAGAAGCGCGCCCTGCTCGACGCGCTGCTGGAAGCGGGACTGCCCGCGGCACGCATGATGCCGGGCACCGGCGCCTGCGCGCTGCCCGACGCGATCGAACTGACGCGCGAGGCGGTGGCCGCGGGCTGCGGCGGCGTGCTGATGCTGCCGCCCTTCTACTACAAGGGCGTGAGCGACGATGGCCTGTTCCGCTACTACGCCGGCGTGATCGACGCGGTGGCCGACGCGCGCCTGCGCATCTACCTGTACCACATCCCCCCGGTGTCGGGCGTGCCCATCCCGCTCACGCTGATCGACCGTTTGCTGGCCACCTTCGGTCCAGTGATCGCGGGCGTGAAGGACAGCTCCGGCGACTGGAAGAACACCGCCGCGATGCTGGAGCGCTTCCAGCCGCGCGGCTTCGACGTCTTCGCGGGCAGCGAGAACTTCCTGCTGGCCAACATGCGGGGCGGCGGCGCGGGCTGCATCACGGCGACGGGCAACGTGAACCCCAGCGCCATCGTGCGGCTTTACCGCAGCTGGCAGCAGGCCGACGCGGACGAACAGCAGAAGAAGCTCGACGCGCAGCGCGCGGCCTTCGCGCAGTTCCCCATGATCCCCGCCATGAAGGCCGCCATCGCGCTGAAGACGGGACGCCGCGACTGGGTGCATGTGCGCCCGCCGCTGGTGGAGCTCACGGCGGACCAGCAGCAGGCGCTGGGCGCGGCGCTGGACCAGGCAGGCTTCACGATGCCCGACGCGCAGGCGCTGGCCTGACGCGGTTCACTGCATCCGCATCTCGCAGCGCTGCGCCAGCGCGGCCAGGTCGAGGATGCGCACGTGCTTCTTGTCCACCTTCAGCAGGCCCTGCTGCTGGAAGGCCGAGAAGGTGCGGCTGACCGTCTCCAGCTTCATGCCCAGGTAGCTGCCGATCTCCGCGCGCGACATGCGCAGGTGGAACTCGGTGGCGGAGTAGCCGCGGTTGCGCATGCGCGTCGACACGTTCAGCAGGAAGGCGGCAAGGCGCTCCTCCGCGTTCATGCTGGCCAGCAGCAGCATCACCTCGTGCTCGCGCACCAGCTCGCGGCTCATCAGCCGGGCGATCGCGCCGTGCAGGCTGGGGTGCTGTGCCGCGAGGTCGGCGAGCTGGTGGTAGGGGATGGCGCAGATCTCCGCGTCCTCCAGCGGGATCGCCATGGTGGCGTGCTTGCCGTGGGCAAGGCCGTCGAGACCCATCACGTCGCCGGCCAGGTGGAAGCCGGTGACCTGCTCGCGGCCGTCACGCAGCGTGATCACCGTCTTGAAGGTGCCGCTGCGCACCGCGTAGATGAAGCCGAACTTCTCGCCCGCGTGGTACAGCGCCTCGCCGGCCTTGACGCGGCGGCGCGCGAACTTCATGCCGTCGAGCTGCTCCAGCGTCACGCCGTTCAGGCCCGCGGGCAGGCACAGCTCGCGCATGTGGCAGTGCGTGCAGTCCGCGGGCGGGACGCTGCGCGGCGCGGCGTGCGCGGCGTCGCGCACGAAGGCAAGGGGAGCGGCGGAGGGGGTGGCGACGTTCAGCATGGCTTCGTTCTCTTGGGTTTCTTTGGGATTCAGTGGCGCACGCAGGCGGCGGCGACGGCATCGGGCAGCTGCTCGAACTCGGTCAGCTTGTCCAGGAAGCCGGCGGCTCCCTGCGACACGTAGCGCCTGCGGTAGGGCGAATCGGCGGTGTTGGTCAGCACGACGAAACCCGCGGACTCGCCGGCCGCGCGCACGGCCTGCAGCACCTGCAGGCCCGTGCCGCCCTCGAGGTGGATGTCCAGCACCACCACGTCGGGATGCGAATCCAGGATGCCGGCGATGCAGTCGGCGGGCGTGGCGCCCTCGCCCACCACCTGCATGTCGCGCGCCACCAGCGCGGCGGCGACGCGCTCGCGGATCGGGGCGGAGTCCTCGGCGAGGAAGACCTTCACGGCGGGGGACGGGGCTTGCGTTTGCATGACCCGTACTGTCCTCTGCGGGGCGCTTGCGCACCATCGGCGACGGCTGAAACGCCGGCTCGGCGCAGTCCGAAACGGCGCTGGTCCTGCGACTAGGAGGGCTAGGACGATTCCTAGGCGCCCGCGAAAACCGCGCGTGATCTCGATCAATACCGTGCCGCGTGCCGCGCGGTTTACTTGCGCCCATGCCCACCGCGTCCCCGCCCCCGGCCGCCCCCCAGCGGCAGCTGCTCGCCGAGTTCGAGCGCCGCTACGCGGGCTGGTGGACGGCCCAGGCCGCCGCCGAGGCAGCCGAACGCGCCTTCATCCTGCGGGCCCGTCAGCATGAACTGGGCGCCGGCGAACCACCGGCGCCGGACGACCTGCGGCGGATGCTGGACCTGCACGCAGCCGCCACCCGGCTGCAGCAGGACGCCCTGCAGATCCTGCGCGACGCCCCCCTCTGAGCGGCCGGAACTCCGGCTTCTCCGTAAGCATGCTTACGGAAATTCCCTGGATGAGCTGACCGTGGAACTGGTCTACTCGAAGGGCCATGATCCCAGCCGTCGAACGCCTCCTGCCCACCGGCACCGAGTACATGGTGGCCGCCTACGCCGCGCCCCTCCACGCGGGCGGCCGGTTCGTGGCCTATGCCAAGGTCTGCCGCGGCCGTCCGTCCAGCTACTGGGACGCCTTCCCCTGCGTGGCGAAGTTCGCCAGCGCCGGCGAGCACTCCACCGCCGCGGCGGCGCTGGAGGACGCGCTCGAAGTCGCGCTGATGTCCCTGGGCAACCTGGGCGTCGTGCGCGGGCCGGTCACGCTGCCGGCCATGCTGGGCGCGAACTGACGCGCCTTCAGCTCACCACGCCGATGTTCCAGGGCACGAACTCGTGGTCGCCCAGCCCCAGCAGCTCGCTCTTGCTGCGCTCGCCCGAGGCGATGCGCAGCGTCAGCTCGAAGATCTCCTGCGCGTTTTCCGGCAGCGTCTTCGTGCCGTCGAGGATGGTGCCGCAGTTGTAGTCCATGTCTTCGGACAGGCGCTCGTACATGGGCGTGTTCGTCGCGAGCTTGACCGAAGGGACCGGCTTGGCGCCGAACATCGAGCCCCGTCCCGTGGTGAACAGGATCATGTTGGCCCCGCCCGCGATCTGCCCCGTCGCTGAACACGGATCGAACCCCGGCGTGTCCATGAAGACGAAGCCCGGCTGCACCACGGTCTCGGCGTAGCGGTACACCTCCATCAGGCCCGTGGTGCCGCCCTTCATCGAGGAGCCGAGCGACTTCTCGAAGATGTTCGCCAGCCCGCCCATGTGGTTGCCCGGGCTCACCGCGCCGTTGATCTGCACGTCGCGGCCCGGCGAGTACTCCTCCTTCCACCAGCGCACCCGCTCGATCAGCTTCTCGCCCACCGCGCGGCTCGCCGCGCGCCGCGTGAGCGTGTGCTCCACGCCGTAGATCTCCGGCGTCTCCGACAGGATGGCGGTGCCGCCGTGGCGCACCAGGATGTCCATGGCCGCGCCCAGCGCGGGGTTCGCGGTGATCGACGAGAACCCGTCGGAGCCGCCGCACTGCAGGCCCACCTTGAGATGGCTCGCGGGCACCGGCACGCGCACCACGTCGTTGGCGCGCGGCAGCATCGCCTGCACGGCGGCCACCGCGGCCTCGATGGTCTTGCGGGTGCCGCCGCTTTCCTGCATCACGAAGGTCCGCAGGCGCGGGCTTTCCTGCAGGCCCTGCTGCGCCATCAGGCCGGAGAGCTGGTTGCGCTCGCAACCCAGGCCGATGACCAGCACGGCCGCGAAGTTGGGATGGCGTGCGTAACCGCCTATCGTGCGGCGCAGCAGGTCCATGGGCTCGCCGCTCATCTCCATGCCGCAGCCCAGGCCGTGCGACAGGCCCACGACGCCGTCGATGTTGGGAAAGGCCGCCAGCCGCTCGGGCGTGAACCACTCGGCCACCTTGTGCACCACGGTCGCCGAGCAGTTGACGGTGGACAGGATGCCGATGAAGTTGCGCGTGCCCACCTCGCCGTCGGCGCGCACGTAGCCCATGAACTTCGCCTGCTGCTCCGGCGCCAGCACCGGCGTGGGCACGTAGTCGCGGCCGTACGCCGGGTCGCGGTCGAACTCGCGGAAGCTCACGTTGTGCGAATGCACGTAGGTGCCCGCCGCGATGTCGACGGCGGCGAAGCCTATGCACACGTTGTACTTGAGGATCGCTTCGCCGGCGCGGATCGCGCGCGCTGCGATCTTGTGGCCGGCGGGCACCTGGCTGCGCGTGGTGAAGCCTTCGCCGGGCACCGCCGTGCCGATGCCGACGTCCACGCGCGCGACGACCACGTTGTCGCCGGGATGCAGGCGGATGACGGGGCCGGCCGTGCGCTTGCGCGAGATCTCGATCATGGCGGCATCATCGGCGGCCCGCGCGCGCGAGGCAATCGCGGGCCGCCATCTTCAATCGATAATGAAGTTTTCTTCCGGCATGGACACGCAGTTCCTGCAAAGCTTTGTGATGGTGGTGGACAGCGGCTCGCTGGCCGAGGCGGCGCGCCGCCTGGACATCACGCCCGCGGCCGTGGCGGCGAGGGTGAAGTCGCTGGAGCAGGCGATGGGCACGGCGCTCGTGCGGCGCGTCGGGCGCACGGTGCAGCCCACCGAGGCCGGCCTGCGCATCCTGGACCACGGGCGCAGCGTTCTGCGCGACGTGCGCAACCTGCACGCGCTGGCGAACGACGATACGCCGCTGGGCGAATGGCGCCTGGGCGTATCGGCCTCCGCGCTCACGGGCCTGGTGCCGCCGCTGCTGCGCGGCGTCTACCGCGAGCACCCGAAGCTGGCCGTGTACATGGAGCCGGGCAATTCCGCCACGCTGTACCAGCGCGTGACCAGCGGGCTGCTCGATGCCGCGATCCTGGTCGAGCCGCCGTTCACGCTGCCCAAGTCCTGCGGCTGGCAGGTGCTGGCCGAGGAGCCGCTGTGCCTGCTGGCCCCGGCGTCGCTCGCGGGGCGCGATCCGCTGGACCTGCTCGCGTCGCAGCCCTTCATCCGCTACGACCGCGGCATGTGGGGCGGCCGCATGGCGGACGCCTGGCTGCGCGAGCGCCACATCCAGCCGCAGGAACGCATCGAGATCGACGCGCTCAACGCGATCGCCGCCTTCGTCAACGAGGAACTGGGCGTGGCCCTGGTGCCGGACTGGACGCCGCCCTGGCCCGAGGGCCTGCGCGTGGTGCGCATCCCGCTGCCGCCGCCGGTGCCCGTGCGGCGCATGGGGATGGTGTGGACCGAAGGGCCGAAGGCCGCGCTCGCACGCGCCCTGCTCGCGCAGGCGGCTTCGCTCAGTCCTCGGGGAGTTCCCGCGCCACCGGCACCATGATGCCGCGCAGCCGCGCGGCCAGGCCGAGCGGGCTCTTGATCACGTGCACCACGTCGTGCAGCAGCACGGTCTCGCCGCTCGCGGTGCGGGCGCGGTAGTGGAAATCGTGGTCGCGCCCCTGCCCCGTCGCGAGCGCGCAATACGCCACCGCATCCAGCTCGTCGTCCGGGTGCACCACGGTCTTGGCCCAGAAGCCCGGCTCGCGCCACATGGCGACGGGATAGCCCAGCACCTTCTCGGCGGAGGGACTCACGTAGCCGAAGATGAAGGTCTGCGGGTCGCCTTCCCAGACGATCACGGGCAGGTCCGGCAGCAGCCGGCCGGCGCGCTCCGTGACCGCCTCGATCGGATCGGACGGCGAGCCGAAGATCTCTTTCAGGCGCCCGGCCAGCACCGGGCTCCCGTCCAGGGTCTCGACCTTCAAAGCGGTGGCAATCATGTTCATGCCCGGGTGCGCGCGGCGGCCCCGCGCAGGCTGCGCAAGCATAGCGAGGACGGGGCGCGCCGCGTGTAGGAAGCCGCCTGCGCCGGTGCAACGGCCGCGCTGCCGCGTTCAGTCCATGCGAACGCTGCGGAAGCCGGCGATGACGTCGCGGCGATGCGGCTCGAAGAAGTTGCGATAGCGGACATGGGCAAGCCATGCCGAGGTTGCCGGCGAGGCGCCGCGCAGCACGCGGCGGCTGCCGAACCAGGGCGCCGAATAGTCGCGGTAGGGATGCGGTTGGAAACCCGGCCAGGGGCCGAAGTCCGTGGCCGTCCATTCCCAGGCGTGGCCCCAGCGGAAAGCGGGCTGGCTGAGCGCCGCCTGTTGCCACTCGGCTTCCGTCGGCAGGCGGCGTCCGGCCCAGCGGCACCAGGCTTCGGCTTCGTGGGCGTTGAGGTGCACGGCAGCCTGCGCGGGATCCAGCGGCTGCCACGTGCCGCCGCGCATGCACATCCAGGTCGCCACTCGGCGCTCCAGGTGCAGGGGTTGCCGGCGCGGCAGCGCGCGCAGCCAGGCGCGGCCGGCGGGTGTCCACCAGCGTTCGCCCTCGTAGCCGCCGGCGTCGACGAAGGGCAGGAAGGCGCTCCACGTGACCGGAGACGCATCGATGGTGAAGCGCGCGAGGTCCACCGCGTGCGCGCCGAGTTCGTTGTCGAAGACGAAGCCTTGCACGGGTTCGCCGAGGATCACCCGCGCCGCCGGCACCGTGACCTCGCCAGGCTGCGCTGCAGGCGGCGTTGGCGTCTCGCGCAGGGGGAGGCCCGCGGCCTGCGCCATCATGGCCGCGGCCTCGGCGTGCATCGCTTCGTGCAGCACCGCGAGGCGGAAGAAGTAGAGGTCGTCGTGGCCGGCGTCTTGCGGCAGCGCATCGAGGGCTTGCAGCGTGCGGTCCAGCGTCCGCTGCAAGTAGGCCAGCGTGCCTTCGGCATCCGGCAGCGGCAGTTCCCAGCGGGTGCGGTGCGCGACGCGGCTCGAGTCGTACCACTGGTCCGCGTGCGGCAGGCAGGAGGCGGGGCGCTCGCCGTCCACGGGCGCGCGCAGCCCGAGAGCGCGCTGCGGCTGGCGCAGCACCCACCACTCCTGGAACCAGGCGACGTGGCCCAGCTCCCAGAGCGGCGGATTCGATTCGGCCGCGTACGGCAGGCGCGGCTGCGGCCCGAGCGCGGCGCGGAAATCCTCCGCCAGGTGCAGCGTGCGCTCGCGCGTGGCCAGCAAGGCCGTGCGCACCGCGCGCGCCGAGCCTTGCCGCAGCACGACGGCTTCGGCAGGGCCGGCCGCGCTATAACCGCCCGATGTCCCGGCTTCCATCGGTCGTCATCGTAAGCCCTGCCCGGGCCGACGCCAACAACGGCAACGGGCGCACCGCGCTGCGCTGGCGGGAACTGCTGGCGCCGACGCACGCGGTGCGCATCGTGCGCGAATGGCCGGACGCACGAGCCGATGCCGACACCTGCATGCTCGCCCTGCACGCGCGCCGCTCCGCTGCGGCCGTGCGCGCCTGGGCCGAGGCGCATCCTGGCCGCGGACTCGCCGTGGTGCTGACGGGCACCGACCTCTACGGCGATCTCGCGAGCGACGGCCAGGCGCGCCATTCGGTGCATGTCGCGCAGCGGCTGGTGGTGCTGCAGGACCGCGGCGTCGACGCGCTCGATGCCGGGCTGCGGCCGCGGGCGCGCGTCATCTACCAGTCGACGCCTGAGCGTCGCGCACTCCCGAAGGACGATCACCACCTGCAGGCCGTGATGGTCGGCCACCTGCGCGCGGCCAAGGCGCCGCAGGTGCTGTGGGACGCGGCGCGGCTGCTGCGCGGCGACGCCGGCATACGCATCACACACATCGGCGACGGCAGCGGCGAACCCGCGCTGGCGGCGCTGGCGCAGGCCACGCAGCGGGAGTGCCCCGGCTACGCTTGGCTCGGGCCGCTGCCGCACGAGGAAACGCTGCGCCGCATGCAGCAGGCGCACGTGCTGGTGCACACCAGCGCCATGGAGGGCGGCGCGCACGTCGTGATGGAGGCGGTGCGCTGCGGCACGCCGGTGCTCGCGAGCCGCATCGACGGCAACGTGGGCATGCTCGGCGAGGACTACGCCGGCTACTTTCCACCCGGCGACGCGCAGGCGCTGGCCGGCTTGCTGCGCCTGTGCCGGGCCGGCCAGGCGAATGACCCCGCGGGCGGGCTGCCGGGCCGGCTGGCCGCACAATGCGCGCTGCGCGCCCCGCTGTTCGACGCGGGCGCCGAGCGCCGCGCGCTCCTGAACCTCCTGCAAGAACTGGAAGCCTCCCCATGAACGCCGCCCTGCCCACCCCGGCCGCCGAGCCCCGCCTCACCTCCCTGTCGCATGGCGGCGGTTGCGGCTGCAAGATCGCGCCCGGTGTGCTGTCCGAGATCCTGCGCAGCGGCACGGGACTGCCCGTCCCGCCCGAGCTGCTGGTGGGCATCGAGACCGCCGACGACGCCGCGGTGTACCGCCTCAACGACGAGCAGGCGCTGATCGCCACGACGGACTTCTTCATGCCGATCGTCGACGATCCCTTCGACTTCGGCCGCATCGCCGCCACCAACGCCATCTCCGACGTGTACGCCATGGGCGGCAAGCCCATCATGGCCCTGGCCCTGGTGGGCATGCCGATCAGCGTGCTGTCCACCACCACCATCGGCCGCATCCTCGAGGGCGGCCAGGCGGTGTGCAAGGCGGCCGGCATCCCGGTCGCCGGCGGCCACACCATCGACTCGGTGGAGCCGATCTACGGCCTCGTCGCACTGGGCCTCGTGCATCCGCAACGCGTGAAGCGCAACGCCGATGCGCGCGCGGGCGACGTGCTGGTGCTGGGCAAGCCGCTGGGCGTGGGCGTGCTGTCGGCGGCGCTGAAGAAGGAGAAGCTCGACGCCGCCGGCTACGAGCGCATGATCGCCACCACCACGCGGCTGAACACCCCGGGACCGGAGCTGGCCGCGATCGCGGGCGTGCATGCGCTGACCGACGTCACCGGCTTCGGCCTGGCGGGCCACGCACTGGAACTCGCGCGCGGCGCGAACCTGTCGATCGCGATCGACTGGGCGAAGGTGCCGGTGCTGGACGGCGTGCGCGAACTCGCGCGCGCGGGCCTGGTGACCGGCGCGTCGGGGCGCAACTGGGCCGGGTACGGCGCCGAGGTCGCGCTGCCCGCCGGCTTCGCCGAGGAGGAGCGCGCCCTGCTCTCCGATCCGCAGACCAGCGGCGGGCTGCTGGTGTCGTGCACGCCGGACAGCGTGGACGAGGTGCTGCGCGTGTTCCAGGCGCACGGCTTCGGGCAGGCGGCGGTGATCGGCGAGACGGCCGCGGCGGGTGGGGCGCGGTTGACGGTGCGATAGCTCGCTTGGTGGGC
>JAEZEB010000245.1 GCA_023438115.1 Pseudomonadota bacterium
GCCGCGAGCAGCAGCGCCGCCCGGGCGCGCCCCGGGATGGCGCGCAGGCAGGCCACGCCGCGCAGGATCGCTCCTGCGGCCGCGGGGATCATGCCGGCTGCATCGTGCACTGGAAGGTTCCTCCTGGAAGGAAAAAGGCGGCGCCCGCCCGGGGACGCCGCCTTCGTGGGGCCGCGTCGCCCGCGTCAGGGATCGATCTGCACGCAGAAAGTGGCGGTGAAGGACGCCGTCGGCGCCAGGGTCGCGGCCGTGGCCGTCACCGTGCCGCCGGTGCCGTTGGCCGCCGTGCCGCTCATCGTCACGCCCGCGCTGCCCGCAGGCGCGCCGCAGGAGGTGATCAGCAGCGTGTTGGCCGGCACGGTGTCCGTGACCTGCACGTTGGTGATCGTCTGCGCCGTCGTGTTGGTGGCGGTGATGCGGTAGCCGATGCAGGCGCCCGGGGCCGTGGCCGTGCTGGCCGCGATCGGGTTGCTGGTGTAGGTGCCGCCCGGCGCGCCGCCGGTGCAGTTGGCGACCTGCTGTTCCTTCAGCAGCAGCAGGCCCTCGGTGATGCCCGTGGTGTCGGTCGCGCTCGTCGTGGCGGTGGTGTTGTAGGTCGCGGTCAGCGTGGTGACGTTCGCCGGGTTGGACGAGGTCGCCGAAGCCGGCGCGAACACCCGCACGAACAGCGTGCGCGATTGCCCCACGCCCAGGGCGAAGGTGGCATCGGTCGCCAGCAGCGTGTCGGTGCCGAGGTCCAGCGTGCCGTTCGCGTTGGTGTCGAGGTAGGCCGTGGAGGTCCAGCCCGCCGCCTGCTGCGAGTCGCTCAGGAAGCCGCTGGCGAACACCGGGTTCTCGGACACGTTGCCGAGGTTGGCGATCGTGTGGCTGTAGGTCACCGCGGCGGCGGGATACGTCTGCTGCATGCCGTTGGGGCTCAGCGAGACGGCATGCACCGTCTGCACGGCCACCTGCACGGTCACCACGTCGTTGGAACCCGAGGTGGAGGCGGACTGGGCCTGCACCTGCAGCGCGCGGTTGCCCGGCGCGGCGTTGCCGCTCTGGATGCTGGGCACGGTCACGACCGCGCAGACCAGGCGGTTGCCAGCGGCGGCGATGGTGCCGGTGCTGGTGAGCGCGGCGCCCGTCGTGGAGCAATTGCCCGCCCCGCCATCGGCGCGGAACGAGATGTTCCAGCCCGTGGGCAGCGCATTCTGCAGCGACAGGTCGTAGGCGTCGGCGGCGCCGCCGGTGTTGTTCACGAAGATGCTGAACACGGCGGTCGTCGACGTGCTCGGCGCCGGGGTCACGTTGGTGCTCTGGACCACCGTGGTGCCGGTGCTGCCCAGGCCCTGGGCCGGCGTCGCCGTCGCGACGGAGACGTTCACCGTCGCGTCCACCGAGTTGGCGGTGATGCTGTCCAGGCGCAGCGGCACGCCTTCGGTCGAGGCCGGCGCGAAGGCGCTGGCCGCGGTGAAGGTGACCGTGAAGCCGTTGCCGCCGTTGTTGCCGGTGGTGCCGGTGGTGGGCAGCGTGGCCCGCACCACCAGGGCCATGCGGGCGCCGGCGGCCATCGGGCCGGTGTCCACGATGCCGTCGCCGTTGGTGTCGATCAGCGGGGTGGTGCCGTCGCCGCGGAAGACCTGGAAGGTCGTGCCCGTGGGGAAGGTGCCGATGCTGGCGTTGCTGATGTTGAGGGTGTCGCTGCCGTTGCCGGTGTTCCAGGCGTGGATCGGGAAGTTCACCGTACCGCCCTGGGCGCCGGCGGTCTGCACGACGGGTTCGTCGGCGGCCGGGGCGTCGTCGTCCTCCGAGCCGTTGAGGACCACGGAGCCGGTCTGCTGCACCACGTAGGTGACGCTGTTGGTGCTGGTCAGGGCCTGCGTGGACGTCTGGAAGCGCGCGGTGTTCGTGGTCAGCGCCGGGCAGCCGGCGGTGGTGCACGACGCACCCAGCGTGCTGTTGGTGGGCGACAGGCCGCTGTTGATGTTGACGCGGAAGGTCACCTGGCCGGACCCGCCCGCGGGGACCGAGGTCACGGTGGCGGTCACCACACCGGCGCTGTAGGCGTAGGCGATACCCGCCGGGTCACCGCCCGCGGCGTCGGTCAGCGCCTGGCCGCTCCAGGCAGCCTGGCCCGGCACGTAGGTCATGCCGCCCGGCAGCGTGTCCGTCAGCACCAGGGTGGAAGCCGCCGCCGTGCCCGCGTTGATGTACGCGAGGGTCACGGTGATGCTGCCGCTGGAGGGCGACGGGCCCGCGGTGACGCTCATGCTCTTCGTCACCGTCACCGCCGAGGCCGCCACCGTGGTGGTGTCGGTGTTCGAGGCGGTGGTGGTGCCCGTGTCGCTGACGCTCACGCCCAGGGTACCGGTCGCGCCGAGCGCGGCGCTGCCGGGAACGGTCGCGGCCACCACGAAGCGGAACTGCGCGCCCGCGGCGACGGAACCGGAGCTGGTGATCGCAACGGCGTTGTCCGGCACGCCGTCGCCGTTGGCGTCGGCGTAGTAGGTCGGCGCGGCATGCGTGAAGTCGCCGCCGGTGGTGGGCACGGACAGCGTGTACGTGTCGGTGCCGTTGCCGGTGTTGGTGATCACGTGCGGGTAGTAGACGGTCTGGCCCGGGGCGGCGGTGCGCGAGCCGTCGGCCGTCAGCGTGAAGCTCTTGACCTGCGACACCGTGGTCTGCACCAGGTTCGAGGTCGTCGTGCGGGAAGTGCCCGAGCCGTCCGTGTAGGTGGCGCTGGCCTGGTTGCCGATCACCGTGCCGGCGGCCGGTGCGGCTGCGGCCGGCGAGGCCGGCAGCAAGGTGGAAAGCGCAACCGCCAGGGCCGCGGACGCGACCCCCAACGCCTTGCGCCAGTGAGCTCTGGGTTTCATTTCAAGCCTCTTTCTGGTTGGTCACGGTCACCGGCTCTGGCGGCGGCTCAGGGACGGGTGCTGACCTGCGCGGTCAGCTGCACGGAAACGCTGGCGCCGGCCGCGAGTTCCGGCAGGTTCCAGCGCAGGAAGCGGTACTCGGCGAGCGGCACCGGTTGCACGGTCTCGCCCTGGGGCGTGCGCACCTTGCGCGTGAGCGGGATGGGCGCGAACTGGCGGCCGTCGAGGCTGGCGTGCGTGGGCGCGAGCTTCTCGTCGGCCTGGCGGCCCTGGTATTCCATGCCGGCGGGCACCGGCACCGTCGCCACGAGCGAACGGGCGGCATCCTTGCCGGTGTTGCGATACTTCGCCGTGTAGACGACGACGTCGCCGGGGCGGGCGGCCGTCGCGCTCTGGCGGGAGGTTTCGCCGGCGGGGGTGCGCACCACCTTCTCGGCGACCAGTTCGGTCTGGACGCTCGGCTGGGCCCAGGCGGCGGAACCCAGCACGAGCAGGGTGGTGGCGAACAGCGCGGCGCGCAGTGAGGAGCTCTGGCTTTTCACGGGCAATCTCCTGTTGGATCGGCGTTCCGGCGGCGGAAAGTTGTTACAGCCGGAAGGAATGGATGTAAATATATGTTTCAAATGCAAGCAGAAAACGCCGCCGATCTTACAAACAGCCCGGCTGTCGGACGGGTTTTCCCGTCAGCTTGGTTAAGGCAAGCACCTAAACTGGGTTTAAAAACAGTAAACGACGGGATCCGCTTGAAGAAAGCGGTGGCCACGTTCAAGAAACTTCAGGGAAGAGGTGGCGCCGGGGCCGGTACGATCCCGCCCCACAGACGAGGAGACTGAATTGCCTGTGATCACCAACATCGAGGACCTGCGCGTCCTCGCCCGCAAGCGGGTGCCGCGCATGTTCTACGACTACGCCGACTCCGGCTCCTGGACCGAGAGCACCTACCGCGCCAACGAAGCCGACTTCGAGCGCATCCTGCTGCGCCAGCGCGTGGCCGTGAACATGGAAGGCCGCAGCCTGAAGACCACGATGGTGGGCCAGGACGTGGCCATGCCGGTGGCCATCGCCCCGACCGGCCTGACGGGCATGCAGCACGCCGACGGCGAGATCCTCGCGGCCCGCGCGGCGAAGAACATGGGCGTGCCCTTCACGCTGTCCACCATGAGCATCTGCTCGCTGGAGGACGTGGCGGAAGGCACCGGCCGCCACCCCTTCTGGTTCCAGCTGTACGTGATGCGCGACCGCGGCTTCATCGAGTCGCTGATCGACCGCGCGAAGGCCGCCAACTGCTCCGCGCTGGTGCTCACGCTGGACCTGCAGATCCTGGGGCAGCGCCACAAGGACCTGAAGAACGGCCTGTCCGCGCCGCCCAAGCCCACGCTCGCCAACCTCCTGAACCTCGCGACCAAGCCGCGCTGGTGCCTGGGCATGCTGGGCACCAAGCGCCGCCAGTTCGGCAACATCGTCGGCCACGTGAAGGGCATCGAGAACATGGGTTCCCTGGCCGAGTGGACCAACAAGCAGTTCGACCCGCGCCTGTCCTGGGACGACGTCGCGTGGATCAAGAGCCGCTGGGGCGGCAAGCTGATCCTCAAGGGCGTGCAGGACGTCGAGGACGCGCGCCTGGCCGCCGACTCCGGCGCCGATGCCGTGATCGTCTCCAACCACGGCGGCCGCCAGCTCGATGGCGCGCCCTCCTCCATCTCCGCGCTGCCCTACATCGTGGAAGCGGTGGGCGACCGCATCGAGGTGCACATGGATGGCGGCGTGCGCTCGGGCCAGCACGTGCTCAAGGCCGTGGCGCTGGGTGCACGCGGCGTCTACATCGGCCGCGCCATGCTCTATGGCCTGGGCGCGATGGGCCAGGAAGGCGTGGAGCGCGCGCTGGAGATCATCCGCAACGAGCTGGACCTGTCGATGGCCTTCTGCGGTCGCACCGACATCCGCCAGGTCGACCGCTCGATCCTGCTGCCCGGGAGCTACTGAAGCACGGCGCGCCGGCACTGCACAATCGGCGGGTGAGCCCCGTCCGCCGCATCGCCCATCTCGACATGGATGCCTTCTTCGCGTCCGTGGAGCTGCTGCGCTACCCGCAGCTCAAGGGCCTGCCCGTGGTGATCGGCGGCGGCCGCCGCAAGGTGGACGAGATCCTGCGCGAGCGCTACGCGGACCGGCCTTTGTCGGAAGTGCCGGTCGAAGCCTTCCCGCTGCTGAGGGACTACGTGGGCCGGGGCGTCATCACCACCGCCACCTACCCCGCGCGCCAGTTCGGCGTGGGCTCCGCCATGGGCATGATGAAGGCGGCGAAGCTGTGCCCGCATGCCATCGTGCTGCCCGCGGATTTCGACGAGGTGCGCCGCCACTCGCGCACCTTCAAGGCGGTGATCCGCGACATCGCGCCGGTGGTGGAGGACCGCGGCATCGACGAGGTCTACATCGACTTCACCGACGTACCGGGCGGGCAGCGCGAAGGCGGCCGCGTGCTCGCGCGCCTGATCCAGAAATCGATCCATGCGGCCACCGGCCTCACCTGCTCCATCGGCGTGGCGCCGAACAAGCTGATCGCCAAGATGGCCAGCGAGTTCGAGAAGCCCAACGGCATCTCCATCGTGTGGCCCCAGGACGTGCAGACGAAGATCTGGCCGCTGCCGGTGCGCAAGATCAACGGCATCGGCCCCAAGTCGGAAGCCAAGCTGCACCGCCTGCACCTGCACACCATCGGTGACATCGCGGCGCAATCGCGCGAATGGCTGGTCGACAACTTCGGCGTCTCCTACGGCGCGTGGATGCACGACGCGGCCTGGGGACGCGACGAGCGCCCGGTGGTCACCGAAAGCGAACCCGTGTCCATGAGCCGCGAAACCACTTTCGACCGCGACCTGCACGCGGTGCGCGACCGCGCGGAGCTGGGCGCGATCTTCACCGACCTGTGCACCCGCGTGGCCGAAGACCTGCGGCGCAAGGGCTACGTGGGCCGCACCATCGGCATCAAGCTGCGCTACGACGACTTCCGCATCGCCACGCGCGACCAGACGCTGGACCACTACACGGCGGATGCCGCGACGATCCGCCGCGCGGCCGGGCTGTGCCTCAAGCGCGTGGACCTCGCGCGGCGGCTGCGGCTGCTGGGGGTGCGGGTGGGCAA
Organism: Pseudomonadota bacterium; assembly: GCA_023438115.1. Classification (GTDB taxonomy): domain Bacteria; phylum Pseudomonadota; class Gammaproteobacteria; order Burkholderiales; family Burkholderiaceae_C; genus Ramlibacter. The sequence continues at coordinate 6,001 of JAEZEB010000245.1, forward strand.
GCTGGCCCGCGC
>JAEZEB010000271.1 GCA_023438115.1 Pseudomonadota bacterium
GGGCAGCCGCGGCCAGCCGGCGCAGCCCGGCGTGGGCCTCGATGGCGGCCTGGGCAACGGCGGCAGCGCCGCCATGGGTGGCGCGCCCGCCGTGCCCGATGGCAGCGCGAACACCACCTCGTCCAGCGCGGTGGGCCAGCGCTGAAGGCGCAGCCGTCCCCATGAAAAACGCCGGGCTTGCCCGGCGTTTTCCTTTCTGCTCTTCCTGCGGCTCAGCCTCTTTCCACGGGCAGGGCCGGGTTGCGGCTCCACTCGCTCCAGCTGCCGGCATAAAGCCCGGTGGGCCCGAAGCCCGCGACTTCCATCGCCAGCAGGTTGGGCACGGCGCTCACGCCGCTGCCGCACTGGTGGACCACCGTCGCGGGATCGCGCCCGCCCAGCAGCTCTTCGAATTCGGCACGCAACTGCTCCGCCGGCTTGAAGCGGCCGTCGGCACCGATGTTCTGCGTAAAGGGGCGGTTGAGCGCGCCCGGAATGTGCCCGGCCACGGGATCGAGCGGCTCGACTTCGCCGCGGAAGCGCGGCGCCGCGCGCGCGTCGACGACCGTCTGCCCCGGCTGGCCCAGGCCGCGCACCACGTCCCCGGTGCGCACCAGGCGCCGCAGCGGCGGCCCGAGCTCGAAGTTCGACTGGAAGTGCGAAGGTTCGGGACCCGAGGCGAGGGCGCCGCCCGCGGCCTGCCAGGCCTGCAGCCCGCCGTCCAGCACCGCCACGGCCTCGTGCCCGGCCCACTTGAGCATCCACCACAGCCGGCCGCAGTAGTTGGCGCCGTTGCGGTCGTAGACCACCGCCTGCATGTCGTTGGCGAAGCCCACGCGCGACAGCCACATCGCGAACTTCTCGCGGCTGGGCAGCGGATGGCGCCCGCCGGACGCGGCATCGGGATGCGGTTGCGGCTCGCCCGTGGCGGCGTCGGGCGTGCCCTTGTCGCTCAGCGCATGGTCGAGGTCGGCGTAGACCGCGCCGGGGATGTGGGCCTGCAGGTACTGCTTCTCGCCGCTGGACGGATCCATGAGGTCGAAGGTGCAGTCGAAGACCATGAGTCGCGCCTTGGCGTCGATCAGGTCCTTCAGCTGCTCCGCGGAAACGAGCGTGGTGTGCATGCGCCTATTCTGCGGCGAATCGGCCCGCGGGGTTCAGTGCTCCTCCGCCGGCGCCTGCGGCGCGGTGCGCGCGCGCAGCACCGTCGCCGCAATGCCGCTGGTGCAGATGAGCGCCATGCCCGCCCAGCCTTCCAGCGGGATGTCGTCGCCGAACAGCAGCAGCCCGTACAGCGCGCCGAACACGATGCCCGTGTAGTGCAGGTTGGCGACGACGAGGGTGGCTCCGTGGCTGTAGGCGCGCGTCATGCACCACTGGCCCAGCGAGGCGAACAGGCCCATGGGCAGCAGCCACAGCGCATGGTTCCAGTCCCAGGCCGAGGTGCCCGCTACCAGCATCCACGCGCCGCCCGTGAGCGCGGAGCCGGCGGCGAAATAGAAGACCGTGCGCGTTTCCGGCTCGCCGATCTTGCCGAGCGCCATCACCTGCAGGTAGGCGAAGGCGGCGAGCAGGCCCGACAGCAGGCCCACGAGGCCGGCGAACACCTGGTCCTGCGCCATCGTGGGCCGCAGCATCAGCATCACGCCGCCGAAGCCGGCCAGCACCGCCAGCACCAGCGCGGCCTGGCGGCCGGCCCAGGGCCGCCCGGAGCGGGGATTCCACGCCAGCAGCATGCCGCCCACCAGGAAGGCGGCGATCCACACGCTGCTCATGTAGTTGAGCGTCATCGCCGTGGCCAGCGGCAGGCCCGCGATCGCGTAGAACCAGGCGCCCAGCGACAGCACGCCGATGAGGCTGCGCCAGGCATGCATGCCCGGATGCCGCGTGGCGAGCGACACGCCGCGCGAGCGCGCCCACAGCCCCATCAGCACCATGCCGATGAGGCCGCGCCAGAACACCAGCTCGGCGGCGCCGAACCACTGCGAGGCGATCTTGATGCAGACCGCCATCGACGAGAAGAAGAAGGATGCCGCGAGCATCCAGAGGGCCTGCATGCCGCGGTCCGGGGAGATGGAGGAAGAAGAAGCTTCAGCGGGTGGGCACGTGGCGGCCCATCACTTCGCGGTACCACTCGTGGAAGTGCTGCATGCCGTCTTCCATGGGGCTCTGGTAGGGACCCACCTGGTTCTCGCCGCGCTCCATCAGCGCGCGGCGGCCGGCGTCCATGCGCAGGGCGATCTCGTCGTCCTCCTCGCAGGTCTCCATGTAGGCGGCCTGCTGGGCTTCGACGAACTCGCGCTCGAAGGCCTGGATCTCCTCGGGGTAGAAGAATTCCACCACGTTGAGGGTTTTTTGCGGCCCGCGCGGGAAGAGGGTGGAGACCACCAGCACCTGCGGATACCACTCCACCATCACGTTCGGGTAGAGCGTGAGCCACACGGCGCCGTTGCGCGGCGGGCGGCCTTCCTGGTAGCGCAGAACGGCGTCATGCCAGCGGCGGTACACGTCGGAGCCGGCCTTGCCCAGCGCGCCGGCCACGCCCACGGTCTGCACCGAGTACTCGCGGCCGAATTCCCAGCGCAGGTCGTCGCAGGTGACGAAGTTGCCCAGGCCCGGGTGGAAGGGACCCACGTGGTAGTCCTCGAGGTACACCTCGATGAAGGTCTTCCAGTTGTAGTCCACCTCGTGCAGCTCCGTGCGGTCGTACACGTAGCCGGAGAAATCGAGGTCCTTCTTGGGACCCAGCTTCGCCAGCGCGCGGCCCACGTCGTAGCCGTTGCCCTCGAACAGCAGGCCGTTCCAGTTCTGCAGCGGGTACTTCTGCAGGTCCAGGCAGGGATCGGACGCGAAGTGCGGCGCGCCCAGCAGCGTGCCCGCGGGCGCGCTGGCGCCCGCGCTGTAGGTCCAGCGGTGCAAGGGGCACACGATGTTGCCCCCCGACGAAGGCGTCGCGTGCACCGAGCCGCGCCCGCGCAGCATCACGGCCTGCCGGTGGCGGCATACGTTGGAGATCACTTCGATCCCCTGCGGCGTGCGCAGCAAGGCCCGCCCCTCCCCTTCGTGCGGGAGGGCGTGGTAGTCCCCGACCTCGGGGATGGTGAGTTCATGCCCCAGGTAACGGGGCCCGCGCTCGAAGATCAGCTCCAGCTCGCGCTCGTACAGCGCACGGTCGAAATAGCTGGAAACGGGAAGTTGGCTTGCGGCCTGCTGTAACTGAAGACTTAAATCAGACATTTCACCTGACCTAGAGACTCCCCCTATGAAGGGGCAGGGCCACGCTCGGGAGCGCGACAAGAGGGCGGGATTCTACCCGCCGTGGAGAGATGGGGGGCCAGGGCCTAAAATCCACCGCTGATCCAAAGTATTTGCATGTCCAAAGCGCCCTCATCACCCCCTGCCAGCTACGAAGCGGCGATGGAGGAGCTCGAGCAGCTCACCGCGCGCATCGAGTCCGGCCAATTGCCCCTGGAGCAGCTGCTGGCCGGCTACGAACGCGGCGCCGAACTCCTGAAGTTCTGCCGCGAGAAGCTGCAGGCCGTCGAGGAGCAGATCAAGGTCCTGGACGCCGGTGTCCTGAAGCCGTGGGCGAGCGAGTGAATTTTTCGTTGAAGGACTGGTCGACCGAACGACTCGCACGGGTGGAGCAGGCTCTCATGGCTTGGGTGCCGCCGCAGGCGCCCGCGCAGCTGGGTGAAGCGATGCGCTACGCGGTGCTCGATGGCGGCAAGCGGCTGCGTCCGCTGCTCGTGCTCGGCGCCGCCGAAGCGGTGAGCGGCAACGCGCACGCCGCGCTGCGTGCCGCGTGCGCCGTCGAATTGATCCACGCGTATTCGCTCGTGCACGACGACATGCCGTGCATGGACAACGACGTCCTGCGCCGCGGCAAGCCCACGGTGCACGTGCAGTTCGGCGAGGCCACCGCGCTGCTCGCAGGCGATGCGCTGCAGGCGCTCGCGTTCGAGCTGCTCACGCCCGGGGATGCGGGCATCCCCGATCGCATGCAGGCGCGCCTCACGCGGCTGCTCGCCGTCGCCGCGGGCCATGCGGGCATGGCCGGTGGGCAGGCGATCGACCTCGCCGCCGTGGGCCGCTCGCTCAGCGAGGACGAACTGCGGCAGATGCATCGCCTGAAGACGGGCGCGCTGCTGCAAGGCAGCGTGATGATGGGCGCCGCCTGCGGCGAGCCCGATGCGCGCGCGCTGGCCGCGCTGGAAACCTACGGCCGCGCGCTGGGCCTGGCCTTCCAGGTCGTCGACGACATCCTCGATGTGACCGCCGATTCGGCTACCCTCGGGAAAACGGCAGGCAAGGACGCCGCCCAGGACAAGCCCACTTATGTTTCACTGCTGGGACTGGACCGCGCCCGCGCGCATGCCGGCGAACTGCTGGGCCAGGCGCAGGACGCGCTGGCTTCCGCGAGCCTGGCGGACACGCGGGCCCTCTCCGCACTCGCGAACATGGTGGTCCACAGGGAGAACTGAACGAGCATGGCAACGCTGCTGGAAACCATCAACGACCCGGCCGACCTGCGGCGCCTGCCGCGCACGCAGCTGCCGCTGCTGGCCGACGAGCTGCGCGCCTACGTGCTGGAATCCGTGGCCCGCACCGGCGGCCACCTGAGCTCCAACCTCGGCACGGTGGAACTCACCATCGCGCTGCACTACGTCTTCAACACGCCGTGGGACCGGATCGTGTGGGACGTGGGCCACCAGAGCTATCCGCACAAGATCCTCACCGGCCGGCGCGAGCGCATGGCCTCGCTGCGCCAGCTGGGCGGCCTGGCGGGCTTTCCGCAGCGCGCCGAGAGCGAATACGACACCTTCGGCACCGCGCATTCGTCCACCAGCATCTCCGCGGCGCTGGGCATGGCGGTGGCCGCGCGGCAGAAGGGCGAGCAGCGCCATGCCATCGCAGTGATCGGCGACGGCGCGATGAGCGCGGGCATGGCCTTCGAGGCGCTGAACAACGCGGGCGTCGCCGAGTGCGACATCCTCGTGATCCTGAACGACAACGACATGTCGATCAGCCCGCCGGTGGGCGCGCTCAATCGCTACCTCGCGCAGCTCATGAGCGGGCGTTTCTACGCGGCGGCCAAGGACATCGGCAAGAAGGTGCTGCACGTCGCGCCGCCGCTGTTCGAGCTGGCCAAGCGGTTCGAGGAACATGCCAAGGGCATGGTGGTGCCGGCCACGCTGTTCGAGAAGTTCGGCTTCAACTACATCGGCCCCATCGACGGCCACGATCTCGGGTCGCTGGTGCCCACGCTGGAGAACATCCGCCAGCTCAAGGGCCCGCAGTTCCTGCACGTGGTGACCAGGAAGGGCCAGGGCTACAAGCTGGCCGAGGCCGACCCGGTGGCGTACCACGGTCCCGGCAAGTTCGATCCGGCCGTGGGGCTGGTCAAGCCCGCGACGCCGGCCAAGCCGACGTTCACGCAGGTGTTCGGCCAGTGGCTGTGCGACATGGCGGCGCAGGACCAGCGCCTGGTGGGCATCACGCCCGCCATGCGCGAGGGCTCCGGCATGGTGGAATTCCACCAGCGCTTCCCCGACCGCTACCACGATGTCGGCATCGCGGAGCAGCATGCCGTGACCTTCGCGGCCGGCCTCGCCTGCGAGGGCCTCAAGCCCGTGGTGGCGATCTATTCCACCTTCCTGCAGCGCGCGTACGACCAGTTGATCCACGACGTGGCGCTGCAGAACCTGCCGGTCGTCTTCGCGCTCGATCGCGCGGGGCTGGTGGGCGCCGACGGGCCCACGCATGCCGGCGCGTACGACATCGCTTACCTGCGCTGCATCCCCAACATGAGCATCGCCTGTCCCTCGGACGAGAACGAGGCGCGCAAGCTGCTCACCACGGCCTACCAGCAGGAGCATCCGGTGGCCGTGCGCTATCCGCGCGGCGCGGGCATCGGCGCCGCGGTCGAACCGTCGCTGCAGCCGCTGCCTTTCGGCAAGGGCACGCTGCGCCGCCAGGGCCAGCGCATCGCGGTGCTCGCCTTCGGCACGCTGCTGCATCCTGCGCTGCAGGCTGCGGGGCGGCTGGACCTCACCGTGGCCGACATGCGGTGGGCCAAGCCGCTCGACACCGAACTGCTGCTGCAGCTCGCTTCGACCCACGATGCCTTCGTGACGGTGGAAGAGGGCGCGGTCATGGGCGGCGCGGGCAGCGCCGTCGTGGAAGCACTCAATGCGGCGGGCATCGCCAAGCCGGTGCTGCAATTGGGACTGCGCGACGAATACGCGCCGCACGGCGATCCCGCCAAGCTGCTGGCGATGCAGGGCCTGGACGCCGCGGGCATCGAGGCTTCGATCCGCGCGCGCTTCGGCAGCGTGCTGGAACGCCAGGCGCCGAGCCTCAAGGTCGTGGGCTAGGGTGGACCTGCCCTGATCGAAAGGCCGCCCCCCGGGCGGCCTTTTCGCTGGAGGAAGGGAAAACCCGTTCGCCGCGAAATCGCTGGACACGCTCTGCGGCGGCGCCGAGGTTTTCGCCGCGCGCGTGAAGGTGCAGGCGCAGAAGCTTTGAAGCAGGCGGAAAGTTCTCTTTCCGCAGGGAAAACCCCGGGCTGACGGAAAGCTTGCATTCCTAGAATGAGATCTTTCGATGGCATCCAAAAGTTGCCATAGGATTGTTCGGTTAACGCTTTCCAATCATCCGAGGAGTGTCCATGGATCGTCGATCTCTCATCCGGGGCGCCGGCATCGCGGGCGTGCTGGCCGCCGGCGTCGCGCCGGCCGTGCATGCGCAACCCGCCATCCGCTGGCGCCTGGCTTCGAGCTTCCCCAAGTCGCTCGACACGATCTATGGCGCCGCCGAAGTGTTCGCCCAGCAGGTCAAGGCGATGTCGGGGGGCAAGTTCGAGATCTCCACGCACGCGGCCGGCGAGCTGATGCCGGCCTTCGGTGTCGTCGATGGCGTGCAGCAGGGCACCGTGGAAGTGGCGCACACGGCGCCGTACTACTTCTTCGGCAAGAACGAGTGCTTCGCCCTGGGTTGCGCCATCCCCTTCGGCCTGAACAGCCGGCAGATGACGGCCTGGATGTACGAGGGCAACGGCCTGAAGCTGATGCGCGAGTTCTACGCCAACTACAGCATGACCAGCTTCCCCGGCGGCAACACCGGCGCGCAGATGGGCGGCTGGTACCGCAAGGAGATCAAGTCGCTGGGCGACGTGAAGGGCCTGAAGATGCGCATCGGCGGCTTCGCCGGCCGCATCTTCGAGCGCCTGGGCGGCGTGCCGCAGAACATCCCCGGCGGCGAGATCTACCAGGCCCTGGAGAAGGGCACTCTCGATGCCGCGGAGTGGGTGGGTCCCTACGACGACCAGAAGCTGGGCTTCAACAAGGTCGCGCCCTACTACTACTACCCGGGCTGGTGGGAAGGCGGCCCGCAGCTGGACTTCTTCATCCACCAGAAGGCCTTCGACGCCCTGTCGGCCGAGAACAAGGCGATCGTCGAAAACGCCGCGGCGCATGCGCACACGTCCATGCAGGCGCGCTACGACGTGCGCAACCCCAACGCGCTGCGCCAGCTCGTGGCCGCGGGCACCAAGCTGCGCCCCTTCTCCGCGGCGGTGCTCGACGCCGCCTTCAAGGAGTCGATGGCGGTGTACGAGGACCTCGGCGCCAGGAACCCCGACTGGAAGAAGATCTACGCGGACTACGCGAAATTCCGCACCGAGCAGAACCTCTGGTTCCGCTTCACCGAGGCCACCTTCGACCGCTTCATGCAGGCGCAGAAGTTCGCCTGATCGGCGGCGGCAGCAAGCAAGGAGGCCCCGTGGGGGGCCTCTTTCTCCTGGCGCGACAATGGCGGCATGCACCGACGCTCCCTCCTGAAGCGCGCCGGCCTCGCCGGCGTGGCGGTCGCCGCGGCCGCCCCGGCCGTGCACGCGCAGCCCGCCGTGCGCTGGCGCCTGGTCTCCAGCTTCCCGCAGTCGCTCGACACCATCTACGGCGCCGCGCAGGTCTTCGCGCAGAAGACCCGCCAGCTCTCGGGCGGCCGCTTCGACGTGTCCGTGCACGCGGCCGGCGAGCTGATGCCCGCCTTCGCCGTGGTGGACGGCGTGCGGCGCGGCAAGGTGGAGGCCGCGCACACCGCGCCCTACTACTTCTACGAGACGGACGTCACCTTCGCCATCGGTGGCGCGATCCCCTTCGGCCTGAACAGCCGGCAGATGAGCGCCTGGACCTTCGAGGGCAACGGCCTGAAGCTCATGCGCGAGTTCTACGCGCTGTACGACATCGTCAACTTCCCGTGCGGCAACACCGGCGCGCAGATGGGCGGCTGGATGCGCAAGGAGATCCGCAGCAGCGCCGACCTGCGCGGGCTGAAGTTCCGCATCGGCGGCTTCGCCGGCATGGTGCTGGAGCGCATCGGCGGCGCGCCGGTGAACATTCCCGGCGGCGACATCTACAACGCGCTGGAAAAGGGCACCATCGACGCCGCCGAATGGATCGGCCCCTACGACGACCGCAAGCTGGGTCTGCACAAGGTGGCGCCGTACTACTACTATCCGGGCTGGTGGGAAGGCGGGCTGCAGCTGGACCTGTACGTGAACCGCAAGGCGTATCTCGCGCTGCCGGCGGACCTGAAGGAAGTGGTGGCGGCCGCCGCGACCATCGCGCACGTGGAGACGCAGGCCAAGTACGACGCGCGCAATCCCGCGGCGCTCAAGCAGCTGGTGGCCGCAGGCGCCAAGCTGCGGCCCTTCCCGGCCGACGTGATGACCGAAGCCTTCAAGCAGTCCATCGTCCTGTACGACGAGCTGGGCCGGCAGAACGAGAACTGGCGCCGCATCTACAGCGACTTCGCGAAATTCCGCTCCGAGCAGAACCTGTGGTTCCGCTTCACCGAAGCCACGTTCGACCGCTTCATGCAGAGCCAGAGGCTGTAGAAACTGTTCGCCGCGCACTTAGGTTCTAGGTACAAGCGCGAGGGCTGACTGCAAGCCTGTTGAAAGGTTTGGTCACAACCCGGCCGCATCATCGCCCGCACTAGTCAGGAGTCTCATCCATGGATCGCCGTTCCCTCATCAAGCGCGCCGGCATCGCCGGCGTGCTGGCCACGGGCATCGCCCCGGCCGTGCATGCCCAGGCCGCCGTTCGCTGGCGCCTTTCCTCCAGCTTCCCCAAGTCGCTGCCCACGATCTTCGGCTCGGCCGAGCGCTTCTCGCAGACCGTCAAGGAACTGTCGGGCGGCAAGTTCGAAGTGTCCGTGCACGCCGGCGGCGAGCTGATGCCCCCGTTCGCGAACGTCGACGCGCTGCAGAACGGCACCATCGAGATGGGCCAGACCGCTCCCTACTACTTCACCGGCAAGAACGCGATCTTCGCGTTCGGCTGCGCGGTGCCCTTCGGCCTGAACGCCCGCCAGATGGACGCTTGGATGGAGCAGGGCAACGGCCGCAAGCTGATGGACGAGTTCTACGCCCAGTACAACATCGTCTCCATGAGCGCGGGCAACACCGGCACCCAGATGGGCGGCTGGTACCGCAAGGAGATCAAGACCGTCAACGACCTCAAGGGCCTGAAGATGCGCCTGGGCGGCGGCCTGTTCGGCGAGACCATGGCCAAGCTGGGCGTGGTGGCGCAGAACATGCCCGCGGGCGAGGTGTACCAGGCGCTCGAGAAGGGCACGCTGGACGCCACCGAGTTCGTCGGCCCGTTCGACGACGAGAAGCTGGGCTTCAACAAGGTCGCTCCCTACTACTACTACCCCGGCTGGTGGGAAGGCGGCGCCGAGCTCGAGTTCTTCATCAACAAGAAGGCCTACGACGCGCTGTCCGCCGAGAACAAGGCGATCCTGCGCGCCGCCGGCGCCGTTGCCGCCCGCGAGATGACGGCCAAGTACGATGCGCAGAACCCGCTGGCGCTCAAGCGCCTGGTGGCCAACAAGACGCAGCTGAAGCCCTTCTCCAAGCAGATCATGGACGCCGGCTTCAAGGCCGCGATGGAAGTGTTCGCCGAGCACGAGGCCAAGTCGCCCGAGTTCAAGAAGATCCACCAGGACATGCGCGCCTTCCAGCGCGACCAGCTGATGTGGACCCGCTTCTCGGAGTACCGCTTCGACAGCTACATGGCGTCCGTGAAGGTCTGACCTTCGCGCTGCCGAGCGAAAGCCGCCTTCGGGCGGCTTTTTCGTTGCTCGTGCGCGAGGCGCATGCATGCGGGCAGCCGGACGCAGAGGTCGCAAAAAATACGCAAAGGCCGCAAAAGGAACCCGAGCACCTTGATGGATGTTCTTTTGCGACCTTCGCGTATCCTCTGCGACCTTTGCGTCCGGCTGTCCGCTTCCTCCTACGGCATGTCCCGCCAAGCCGCCGCGCGCCGGCCGTGGCGCAGTCCTAGACTCGCACGATGGCAGACTGGGTCATCGACGTCATCGGGCGGCTGGGCTACTTCGGGGTCGCCCTGCTGATGCTGGCCGAGAACCTGTTCCCGCCGCTGCCCTCCGAACTGATCATGCCCTTTGCCGGTTTCCTCGCCGCCCGCGGCGAGCTGAATCCCTTCGGCGTCGTCGCCGCCGGCACCTGCGGCTCGGTGCTGGGCGCCTTGCCCTGGTACTGGGCGGGGCGCAAGGTGGGCGCCGACCGCCTGAAGGACCTGGCGCAGCGCCACGGGCGCTGGGTGGCGCTGACGCCGGACGAGATCGACCGCGGCCGGCGCCTGTTCGAGGAGAAGGGCGCGCTGGTGCTGGTGTTCGGCCGGCTCGTGCCCGCGCTGCGCACGGTGGTCGCGCTGCCGGCCGGCATGGCGCGCATGGGCCTGGCGCCCTTCGTGCTGTGGACGGTCGTGGGCTCGGTGATCTGGACCTCGCTGCTCACGCTCGCAGGCTACCTGCTGGAGAGCCAGTACGAGCGCATCGAGAAGTGGATGAACCCCGTGTCCACCGCCGTCTTCGCGCTCATTGCCCTCTGGTACGTGGTGCGCGTGGTACGCCACCCCTCCGGCGAGCGCCCCAAGCCCGCACGCTGATCCCCGCCGGCGAAAAATCGCCCGCGGCCACGCTGCACCATCGGGTAGAGTGCAGCGCACATGCACCACGACCTGCCCCTGATCACGACGATCGCCGCCGCGCTGGGGCTCGCCCTGGTGCTCGGGTTCGTCGCCGCGCGCCTGCGCCTGCCGGCGCTGGTGGGCTACCTCGTGGCGGGCATCGTCATCGGGCCGTTCACGCCCGGCTTCGTGGCGGACCTGCAGCTCGCCTCGCAGCTGGCGGAGATCGGCGTCATGCTGCTGATGTTCGGCGTGGGCCTGCACTTCTCCCTGGGCGACCTGCTCGCCGTGCGCCGCATCGCGGTGCCGGGCGCGGTGGTGCAGATGATGGCGGCCACGGCGCTGGGCGTCGGCGCGGCGCTGTGGTGGGGCTGGAGCCTGGCCGCGGCGCTGGTGTTCGGGGTGTCGCTCTCCTGCGCGAGCACCGTGGTGCTGCTTCGCGCGCTGGAAGCCAACGGCCAGCTGGATACCTTCACCGGCCGGGTGGCGGTCGGCTGGCTGATCGTCGAGGACCTGGCCATGGTGCTGGTGCTGGTGCTGCTGCCGCCGGTGGCCGCGGCGCTGTCCGGCACCGGGGTGGTGAGCGCCGCGACCATCTGGCGCGAGATCGGGACCACGCTCGTGCAGGTGAGCATCTTCGTCGTCCTGATGCTGGTGGTCGGGCGGCGCCTGTTCCCCTGGGTGCTGTGGCAGGTGCAGCGCGTGGGCTCGCGCGAGCTGTTCACGCTGTGCGTGGTGGCGGCGGCGGTGAGCATCGCCTACGGCGCCACCAAGTTCTTCGGCGTGTCCTTCGCCCTGGGCGCCTTCTTCGCCGGCATGGTGCTGCGCGAGTCGCAGTTCAGCCACCGCGCGGCGGAGGAGACGCTGCCGCTGCGCGACGCCTTCGCGGTGCTGTTCTTCGTTTCGGTGGGCATGCTGTTCGACCCGGCCATCGTCGTCGAGCAGCCGCTGCACCTGGTGGTCGTGGTCGGCATCATCGTCTTCGGCAAGTCCATCGCCGCGGCCATCCTGGTGCTGCTGCTGCGCTATCCGCTGCATACCGCGCTGACGGTCTCGGCCAGCCTGGCGCAGATCGGCGAGTTCTCCTTCATCCTGGTGGGCCTGGGGGCCGTGCTGGGCGTGATGCCCGCCGAGGCGCAGAGCCTGGTGGTGGCGGGCGCGCTGATCTCCATTGCCCTGAACCCGCTGGTGTTCCGGCTGATCGAGCCGATCCAGAGCTGGCTGCTGCGGCGCTCGCAGCTTGCCCGCACGCTGGCCGCCCGCGACGACCCCCTGGCCGAGCTGCCCATGAGCACCGATCCGAAGTACCTGTCGAAGCAGGTGGTGCTGGTGGGCTATGGCCGCGTGGGCCGGCGCCTGGCGGATGCGCTGGCCGCCCACAACCTGCCTTTCGTGGTGGCGGAGCAGAACCGGGAACTGGTGGAGGAACTGCGCCTGCGCGGCATCCCCGCCGTCTTCGGCGACGCCTCGCAGGCCGAGGTGCTGGTGCAGGCGCATGTGGCGCGCGCCCGCATGCTGGTGATCGCAACGCCCCACACCCTGGGCGTGCGGCAGATGGCCTCCTTCGCGCGGCAGCTCAACCCGGCGATCGAGATCGCCGTGCGCTCGCACAACGAGGAGGAGGCGCGGCGGCTGGAGGAGGAAGTGGCCGGCCGGGTGTTCGTCGGCGAGCACGAACTCGCCGCGGCGATGACGCGCCACGTGCTGGAGCGCACGGCGGGCTGAGCCAGGATTCCGGGGGCCGGCTCCTGGCTCAGGCCTGCCGCGGCCGGCGCGGCCACAGCAGCCAGGTCAGGGCGAATCCGAGCACGGCGCCCACGACGGCCAGCACGGCCAATCCAAGCAGCAGCGCCGGCCCCGCATCCACCATCGCCTGCCACATCGCGGCGATGAAGCCCTGGGTCGCCGCCACCGCTTCCGCCTGCGCCTGCACCGCCGCCGCCTCCGCGGCAGCGCGGGCCTTGGGTCCGCCCAGCAGGGCGTCGCCGAGGCGGTGCGCCAGCCAGTAGACCGGCGCGAAGGTGAAGGGATTGGTGACGAGGGTGGAAGCCGCCGCCACGGCGACGTGGCCGCGCAGCCAGATCGCGAAGGCGACGGCGAAGAGGAATTGCGCGGTGGGCAGCAGCAGCCCGAAGAACAGCCCGATGGCAACGGCGCGGGCGACGGCGCCGCGCTCGATGTGCCAGAGGCGGTCGTCTTCGAGGTGCCGCGCGACCGGACGCAGCCAGCGCGAACGCGCCAGCTGCTCGCGGCTCGGGAGCCAGGACTTCATCAGCGGAAACTGCACTTGCCGATCACTGCAAAAGCATAGCGCAGCGGCGAAGTCCGTGCGGCACTTACTTCTTCTGGTTGAACAGCTCGTCGAGCTTCTCGTCTTCCGACGGCGCGCCCTCGATCGGTGCGGCTTCCAGCTCGCCGCCGGGCGCTTCGGCTTCGGGGGTGCCGGGCGCCGGCGGCGTGGCGAAGGGATCGGACTGCGGGCCGAAGGGATCCGCACCGTAATTGGGCAGGTCCGTCGGCATCTCGATCTTCACCTTGTCCAGGTCGATGACCTGCGGCTTGTCGTGCGAGACGATCTCCGGGAAGCCGATGATCAGCGCCACCATCAGGATCTGGATCACCACGAAAGGCACCGCGCCCCAGTAGATCTGGCCGGTGGTCACGGGCGCGATCTCCTTGCGCGTGACCTTGTCCAGGTAGGGCTTGTCCGGCGCCACGCTGCGCAGGTAGAACAGCGCGAAGCCGAAGGGCGGGTGCATGAAGGAGGTCTGCATGTTCACCGCCAGCAGCACGCCGAACCACACCAGGTCGAT
>JAEZEB010000274.1 GCA_023438115.1 Pseudomonadota bacterium
GGGCAGCCGCGCGCCGCGGCCTCCGAGCCGCTCACGCCGCGGCAGGCGCAGGTGCTCCAGTGGGTGCTGGAGGGCAAGGCGAACAAGGAGATCGCGCAGCTCGCCCAGTTGAGCGAGGGCACGGTCAAGAACCACGTGTCCACCCTGCTCCTGCTGTTCGGCATGCGCTCGCGTGCGCAGCTGATCAGCCAGTTGCGCTGAGTCGTCCCGGTGCAGGTTCCGGAACTCCGCGCGGCGGACGCGCCGGACGCGATCACGCTGGACCAGCGGGTCCTGCGGGAGCACCTCGCGTCCGTCTACTTCATCTACAACCATACCTTCCTCGCGCGCTTCGGCTTCATCGGCGTGTTCGGCGCCTTCCTCTATTGGCAGCTGCGCACGCCGGCCGTGATCGCTTTCGTCGCCGGGCACCTGCTCCTGTACGCGGTCCTGAGCCTGCAGCCGCGCTGGACGCCGGACCGGCCGGCGGCCGACAGTCCGCGCTGGGTGCGCCGCCTGACCGTGATCGTCGGGCTGCTGGGGGCGGCCGACGCCTTCGCGCCCTGGCTCTTCGTCCCCGCGGGCAACCTGCCGGTGACCGCGGTGCTGACGGTCGTGATGCTGGGCAACTGCGCCCGCGCGGTGCAGTCCCTGCGGCCGATCAAGCCGGCGATGTACGCCCACACGATCCCGATGGTGGGCGGCCTGATCGCGGCCCTGCTGGCGCAGGGTGACGGGTGGCACCTCTTCCTGGCCGCCTTCGTGGCCATCAACCTCTGGCTGACGCTGCGCGTGGGCGCGCAGGAGCATCGCCGCCTGACCGACGCGCTGCTGCTGCGCTTCGAGAACGAGGCGCTCGCCAGGCAACTGCGCGAGCAGGTCGCGGCCACCGAACGGGCCAGCGCGGAGAAGAGCCGCTTCCTGGCCGCCGCCAGCCACGACCTGCGCCAGCCGCTGCATGCCATCGCGTTGTTCGGCGCCGCCCTCGAGACCTCGCTGCGCGGGAGCAGCGAGGGCCGCAACGCCACGCGCCTGATGCACGCGGTGAACACGCTCGGCACGTCGCTGGACACCATGCTGGACGTCTCGCGCCTGGACGCCGGCGCGGTGGCCGCCGACCCGCGGCCCTTGCGGCTGGACGCGGTGCTGCTGTCCCTCAATCACGTGTTCGCGCCGCAGGCCGAGCACAAGCAGCTGCAACTGCGCCTGCGCGCCAGCGGCCTGTGGGTGCACAGCGACCCGCAACTGCTGGGGCGCATGTTGTCGAACCTGATCGACAACGCGGTGAAGTACACGCGCCAGGGCGGCGTCATGGTCACGGCCCGGGCGCGGGGCGAGGTGGCCTGGATCGACGTGATCGACACCGGCTGCGGCATCGCGCCGGACCAGATCGAGCGCATCTTCGAGGAGTTCTACCAGGTGGGCAATCCGGCCCGCGACCGCTCCAAGGGGCTCGGCATCGGGCTGGCGATCGTGCGGCGGCTCGCGAGGCTGCTGCAGCATCCGGTGGAAGTGCGCTCGCGCCTGGGCCGGGGCAGCCGCCTGCGCGTGATCGTGCCGCTGGCCAAGGAGCCGCCGGAGCAGCTCTCGCGCGGCTCCTTGCCGGGCATTCCCGGGACGACGCGGGCCGGCCTGCCCCGGCGCGTGCTGCTGCTGGACGACGAGGTCGCGATCCGCGAGGCGATGGCCGCATTGCTGGCGACCTGGTCGGTCGCGGCCGCCGGAGTCGCCGACGAAGCCGCGGCCACCACCGCGCTCGCGCAGGCCGAGGAGGCGGGCCGGCCGTTCGACATGCTGATCTGCGACTACCGCTTGCCGGGCAGCGACACCGGCCTCGACATCGGGCTGCGATTGCATCGCCGCTTCGCCATCGCCCGGCCGCTGCTGCTGGTCACCGGCGAGACGGCGCCGGAGTCCATGCGCCGCGTGCGCGAGGCCGGCGTCGCCGTGCTGTTCAAGCCGGTGGATGCGGCGGCCCTGCGGCGCATCCTTGTTACCCTCGGATGACTTTCGGCACTGGTGGCGTTCGGGGGCGCCACTTACCTTTCCCGGCTCGGCCGTTGCGGTCGGTTCTGAAAGGTATCGAATGAAGTCCCCACGAAAAGAAACGAAAACCTCGCTGCTTCGCCATGGCGCCATCGTCGCCGGCGTCCTGCTCCTCACGGGCTGCGCGGGCCTCGACATGCAGATGGGCGGCGCGGGCGCCAAGACCGTCGCCACCGGCGCGGCCGCGGGCGACGCCGCCGCCAACGCCAACGCGTCGCTCGAGAAATGCGAGTCGCCGCTCGGCACCGTCTCGCTGATCGAGAACGAAAGCGCCGGCTGGTACACCGTCCTGCGCAACGAGTACAAGCTGCCGCCGACCGCCAACCTGCTGCGGCTGCTGATCCAGCAGTCCAACTGCTTCGTGGTGGTGGAGCGCGGCGGCGCCGGCCGGGCCGCCATGAACCGCGAGCGTGCGCTGATGCAATCGGGCGAAATGCGCGGCGGCAGCAACTTCGGCGGCGGCCAGATGGTGGCGTCCGACTACGGCCTGTCGCCCGAGATCGTCTTCAGCAACAACGACGCGGGCGGCATGGGCGGCGCCCTGGGCGGCCTGCTGGGCGGCCGCGGCGGCAGCCTGCTGGCGGCGGTGGGCGGCAGCCTGCAGACCAAGGAGGCCAGCACCCTGCTGACCCTGATCGACAACCGTTCCGGTGTGCAGGTCGCCGCCGCGGAAGGCAGCGCCTCCAAGACGGATTTCGGCGCGATGGGCCAGGTCTTCGGCGGCCGCGGCGGTGGCCGCCTTGGCGGCTACAGCAACACGGCGCAGGGCAAGGTGATCACGGCGGCCTTCATGGATGCCTTCAACCAGATGGTCGTGGCGCTGCGCAGCTACAAGGCCCAGACCGTGCGCGGCCAGGGCCTCGGGGGCGGTGGCCGGCTGCGCGTCGACGGCGCCGCGG
>JAEZEB010000030.1 GCA_023438115.1 Pseudomonadota bacterium
GCGGATCGCGCAGCACCTCGCGGTACACGCCCTCGCCCATGCCGTGCAGCCGCTGCAGCTCGAAGGGCGCGCCGGTGCGCCGCGCCATCTGCACGATCGCCGCGATGGTGCCGGCGTTGTGCGTGGCGAACTGCGGATAGATCGCGTCCTGCGCCTGCAGCAGCGCCTGCGCGCAGGCGAGATAGGAGAGGTCGGTGTGGTGCTTGTGCGTGAACACCGGGTAGTGCGGCAGGCCCAGCTCCTGCGCGCGCTTGATCTCGGCGTCCCAGTAGGCGCCCTTGACCAGCCGGCACATCAGGCGGATGCCATGCCGCCGCGCGATGTCCGCCACGTGCTGCACCAGCTCCAGCGCGCGCGTCTGGTAGGCCTGCAGCGCGAGGCCGAAGCCCTGCCACCGCGGATGCTCCCGCGCGACTTGCTGCGCGAGCGCCTCGAAGACGTCCAGCGAGAGTTCCAGCCGGTCGCTTTCCTCGGCGTCGATGGTGAGGTTGATGTTGGCCGCGGCAGCACGCGCGCAAAGCGCCGCGACCCGCGGCACCAGTTCGCGCAGCACGCGCTCGCGCTGCAGCGCCTCGTAGCGCGGATGCAGCGCGCTCAGCTTGATGGAGATGCCGTCGTTCTCCTGCACCGGGCGGGACGGATCCGAGGCCGCGGCGATGGCGGCGATCGCCTCCTCGTAGTGGGCGAAGTAGCGCCCGGCATCCGCCGCGGTGCGCGCGCCTTCGCCGAGCATGTCGTAGGAGTGGCGCACATGCGGCTGGCGGCGGCGGGCGGCGGCCGCCTCGTGCATCGCCTGGTCGATGGTTTCGCCCAGCACGAACTGGCGCGCGAGCAGTTGCACGGCACGCAGCGTCGCGGCCACCACGGTGCGCGCGCCCAGGCGGCCGGCCAGGCCGGGCGCGGCCTGCGTGCCGTCGCCGGGCAGGAAGCGCTTGGACAGGGCGATCGCGCTCTGCGACAGGCGTGCCAGCGCACCCTCCGTAGCGCCGTCGAAGTCGGCGCGCGAGAGCTGGTCGGCGGTGAGCGCGATGGCGGTTTCGGCATCGGGCACGCGCAGCAGGGCTTCCGCCAGCCGCATCAGCGCCAGGCCCTCGGCCGAGGAGATCGGATATTCCTGCAGCAGGCTTTCCATGGCCCAGAAGGGCGGCGGGTGGTCACGCACCGCCTGCACCCAGGGTGCCGCAACCTCGGCGGCTGCGGCCCAGTCGAGCGCCTGCTGCAAACCCCGCAGGCGGTCCTCGACGACGGCGGCTTCGGGACGGTAGGGATCGGGCAGGCGTTGCATGGCGGCGGTCGTGGCTGGTGGATGTCGCTATCGTCGGCCTTTGCCGTGCGAATGTTTCGCTAAAGTGGAGGCTGTTTGCATCCGGAAATTCGGCCGATGAGCGGTTCCATCCAGGATCTCGATCGCATCGACCTGCGCATCCTGCAGGTCCTGCAGGCCGACGGCCGCATCTCCAACCTCAAGCTCGCGGAGGCCGTGGCGCTGTCGCCCACGGCGGTGCTGGCACGCGTGCAGCGGCTCACGCGCGAGGGCTATATCCGGGGCTACGAGGCGCGGCTGGATCCGGCCAAGCTGGGCGCGGGCATGCTGGTGTTCGTGGAGGTGCTGCTCGATCGCACCACGCCCAACGTCTTCGAGGCCTTCAAGGCCGCGGTGCAGGCGCATCCGCAGATCCTCGAATGCCACATGGTGGCGGGCGGCTTCGACTACCTGCTCAAGACCCGCATGGCCGACATGCAGGCGTATCGCGACTTCGCGGGCACCGTGCTGTGGCAGTTGCCCGGCGTGCGCGAGACGCGCACCTATGCGGTGATGGAGGAGGTGAAGGACACGACGCGGCTGCCGCTGCGCGCCTGAAGGCAGGAGCGACGTCCCCGCCCCGCGACTGAAACGCCGCAAGCGTGCAGCCCTTCACGCCCGGGCCGGTGCGGCAACTGCGCGCGGCCGCACTTGCGCCCAGAATCGCTTTTTTTCCAGACGGAGGAGACCCCCATGCGCATCCTGTCCCTGCTTGCCGGCGCCGTGCTCGCGACCGCCTGCTTCCCGCTTTCGGCCCAGACCATGAAGCCCGGGCTGTGGGAAATCCACAACAAGATGGGCGGCCCTGGCGGCGCGAGCGATCCGATGGCCGAACTGCGCAAGCAGATGGCGCAGATGCCGCCCGCGCAGCGCAAGCAGATGGAGGCCGCGATGGCCGCCCAGGGGGTGAAGATGGCGCCCGCCACCGGCGGTGGCATGGCCGTGCAGGTGTGCATGACGCCGGAGATGGTCTCGCGCAACGAGGTGCCGGTGCAGGAAGGCTGCAAGACCACGCGCAGCCAGCGCAGCGGCAACACGCAGAAGTTCGCCTTCACCTGCACCAACCCGCCTTCGAGCGGCGAGGGCGAGGTCACCTACGAGGGGCCGCAGGCCTACCGCAGCCGCATGACCGTGAACGTCTCGCACGGCGGCCAGATGCAGGCCACCACGATGGAAACGCGCGGCAAGTGGCTGTCGGCCGACTGCGGCAACGTCAAGCCGGCGCAGATGCCGAAGAAGTAGGGCGCTTCAGCCCTTGCGGGGGCGGCCGCCGAAGATCGCGGTGCCCACGCGCACCAGGGTGCTGCCGGCATGGATCGCCGCCTCGAGGTCGGCGGTCATGCCCATGGACAGCGTGTCCAGCGGCAGGCCCGCATCGCGCAGCTGCTCGAAGAGCGCGCGCGCCTGGCGGTGCACCGCCAGCTGCTGGTCGAAGCCCTCGGCCGGCTCGGGGATCGTCATCAGCCCGCGCAGCTGCAGGCGTGGCAGCGCCGCCACTTCGCGCGCGAGCGCGAGCGCCTCGGCGGGCGGCACGCCGGCCTTGGACGGGCCGCCGTCGATGTTGACCTGGATGCACACCGACAGCGGCGGCAGGCCCTCGGGCCGCTGGTCGTTCAGCCGCTGCGCGATCTTGAGCCGATCGACCGTGTGCGCCCAGTCGAAGTGGCTGGCGACCAGCCGCGTCTTGTTGCTCTGGATCGGGCCGATGCAGTGCCAGCGCGCCGGCAGGTCCGCGAGCAGCGCCTGCTTCTCCACCGCCTCCTGGATGTAGTTCTCGCCGAAGGTCGTGGCGCCCGCTGCGAAGGCCTCGCGCACCGCGTCGGGGCCGAAGGTCTTGGAGACGGCAAGCAGCGTGACTTCGTTCACGTCGCGTCGGGCGGCCGCGCACGCCCTGGCGATCCGCTCGCGCACGCTCTGGAGGTTGGCAGCAATCGTCGTCATAATGGATCGGCCGCCGGCGCGCCCCCGGGCTGCGCCAGGCACCGTCGGCGGGACCAGAAAAGAGAAGAGGGATTCGTGGATATTACCCAGCTGCTTGCATTCAGCGTCAAGAACAAGGCTTCGGACCTGCACCTGTCCGCCGGCCTGCCGCCCATGATCCGCGTGCACGGCGACGTGCGCCGCATCAACGTCGACCCCATGGACCACAAGCAGGTCCACGCCATGGTGTACGACATCATGAACGACAGCCAGCGCAAGGCGTACGAGGAATTCCTCGAGTGCGACTTCTCGTTCGAGATCGAGGGGCTGGCCCGCTTCCGCGTCAACGCGTTCAACCAGAACCGTGGCGCCGGCGCCGTGTTCCGGACCATTCCGTCCAAGATCCTGACGCTGGAGCAGCTGAACGCGCCCAAGATCTTCGCCGACCTCGCGCTCAAGCCGCGCGGCATGGTGCTGGTGACCGGCCCCACGGGCTCGGGCAAGTCCACCACCCTGGCGGCCATGATCAACCACCTGAACGAGACCGAGTACGGCCACATCCTGACGGTGGAGGACCCGATCGAATTCGTGCACGAGTCCAAGAAGTGCCTGGTGAACCAGCGCGAGGTGGGCCCGATGACGCTGTCCTTCTCCAACGCGCTGCGCTCGGCGCTGCGGGAGGACCCGGACTGCATCCTGGTGGGCGAAATGCGGGACCTGGAGACGATCCGCCTGGCCATGACCGCCGCGGAAACGGGCCACCTGGTGTTCGGCACGCTGCACACCTCGTCCGCCGCCAAGACCATCGACCGGATCATCGACGTGTTCCCGGCCGAGGAAAAGGAAATGGTCCGCGCGATGCTGTCCGAATCGCTGCAGGCCGTGATCTCGCAGACCCTGTGCAAGACCAAGGACGGCAGCGGCCGCGTGGCGGCGCACGAGATCATGATCGGCACGTCGGCCATCCGGAACCTGATCCGCGAAGCCAAGGTGGCGCAGATGTATTCGGCCATCCAGACCGGCAACAGCGTCGGCATGCAGACGCTCGACCAGAACCTGGCCGACCTCGTCAAGCGCAACATGATCAGCGCCGCCGAGGCCCGCAGCAAGGCCAAGATCCCGGAAAACTTCCCCGGCTAAGCAAGGACGTCCAGCATGGAACGCGATCAGGCATCGAAATTCATCAACGACCTGCTGAAGCTGATGATCGGCCGCAACGGCAGCGACCTGTTCATCACCGCCGAATTCCCGCCCGCGATCAAGGTCGACGGCAAGGTCACCAAGGTCTCGCCGCAGCCGCTGAACGCGGCGCACACGCTGGCGCTGGCGCGTTCGATCATGAACGACAAGCAGGCCGCCGAGTTCGAGCGCACCAAGGAGTGCAATTTCGCGATCTCGCCGCCGGGCGTGGGGCGCTTCCGCGTCAACGCCTTCGTGCAGCAGGGCAAGGTGGGCATGGTGCTGCGGGTGATCCCGCAGATCCTGCCGACCATCGACGGCCTGGGCGTGCCGCAGGTGCTCAAGGAAGTGGTGATGACCAAGCGCGGCCTGGTCGTGCTGGTGGGCGCCACGGGCTCCGGCAAGTCGACCACGCTGGCGGCGATGATCGACTGGCGCAACGAGCAGAGCCAGGGCCACATCATCACCATCGAGGACCCGGTGGAATTCGTGCACCCGCACAAGAACTGCGTGGTCACGCAGCGCGAGGTGGGGCTGGATACCGACAGCTGGGAGGCCGCGCTGAAGAACACGCTGCGCCAGGCGCCCGACGTGATCCTGATGGGCGAGATCCGCGACCGCGAGACCATGGAGCACGCGATCGCCTTCGCCGAGACCGGCCACCTGTGCATGGCGACGCTGCACGCCAACAGCGCCAACCAGGCGCTGGACCGCGTGATCAACTTCTTCCCGGAAGAGCGACGGCCGCAGCTGCTGATGGACCTGTCGCTGAACCTCAAGGCCTTCGTGTCGCAGCGCCTGGTGCCCAAGCAGGACGGCAAGGGCCGTGCCGCCGCGGTGGAGGTGCTGCTGAACACGCCGCTGATCTCCGACCTGATCTTCAAGGGCGAGGTCTCCGAGATCAAGGAGATCATGAAGAAGAGCCGCAACCTGGGCATGCAGACCTTCGACCAGGCGCTGTTCGACCTGTACGAGAACAGCGTCATCACCTACGAGGACGCCCTGCGCAACGCCGACTCGGTGAACGACCTGCGGCTGCAGATCAAGCTCAATAGCCAGCGCGCGAAGACGCAGGACCTGGCAGCAGGCACGGAGCACCTGGCGATCGTCTAAGGCCTTGTCATCCGGGCGCGACCCCGGGATCCATGCGGCGCCGGCTTCGGCGTCCCAGGGCGTCGTAGGGTGGGGCGCGCCCCCGGCCCCCCCCCCCCCCCCCAAAAAAAA
>JAEZEB010000006.1 GCA_023438115.1 Pseudomonadota bacterium
GCGCGGGAGCGCGCGCGCTGTCCTGCGTGCGCAGCGGCGCATCGGGCGACAGCGGCTTGGGCTGGTAGGCCGGGATGGGCCGGCTCAGCGTGGCGGTGAGCAGGTCCTCGATCGAGGGCGCGGCGGCCTGCGGCCGCGCGCCGCCGCCGTCGGCCGTCACGCGGATCTCGTAGCCGCCGATCTGGATGACGTCGTCTTCCTGCAGGGGTCCGTAGCGATCGTCGATCGCCTTGCCGTTGACCTCGGTGACCGACAGGCCGCCGTGGTCCTCGACGAACAGCTGGCCGTCGCGGTGCACGAGCGACGCGTGCTTCTTGCCGATGGTCCAGCCCTTGAGCTGCACCGTGTTGTCCTCGCCCTTGCCGATGCTGGCGGCTTCGCCCCGGAAGGGGATGGCCTGGGTCTCCCCCTTGGCCGTGGTGACGGTGATCGTGAACATGGCCGCCGCGCTCAGTCCACCAGGCCCTGGTCGGTCAGCGCGTCCTGGAAGCGCTCGCGCATGGCCTTGGCCTTGTCCAGCCGCTGCTGGTTGGCGGTGGAGGACGGGTCCACCACCATGGGGGTGACGAACACCACCAGGTCGCTGCGGCCGGCCGTGAAGTTGGTCGAGCGGAACAGCGCGCCCATCACCGGCACGTCACCCAGGAAGGGGAACTTGTCGACGGCCTTGGACATGTTCTCGTTCACCAGCCCCGACAGCACCACGGTCTGGCCGCTCTTGAGGTTGATGTCGGAGGAGGTGGAACGCGTCGTGAAGCCGGGGATGCCCTGCACGCTCACCGAGGGGTCGATGGCCGACACCTCGGTCTCCAGCTTGGCCTGGATCACGTCGTTCTCGTCCACGATGGGCGTGATGTTCAGCTTGATGCCGTAGTCCTTGAAGGTCACGCTCACCTGGCCGGTGGCGTTGGTCACCGGCAGCGGGATCTGGCCGCCGGCGAGGAACTTCGCTTCGCCGCCGGAGCGCGTCGCCAGTTCGGGCGCGGCCAGCATGCCGGCGTCGCCGTTGCTCACCGCGAGGTTGATCACCGAGGTCAGCGTGCTGGCCAGGCCCAGGTACAGGCGCCAGGGCTGGCTACGGATGCTCAGGGGCCGGTTGGCGCCGGCGCCCGGCGCGAAGGTCGGATCCAGCGTCGAAGGCGTGTAGCGGAACTGCGAGTTGGCGATGACGTCCGCGGTGACGGCCGCGGCCGGGCCGTTCATGGCGGTGGCCCACTGGATGCCCAGGTTTTCCAGCGCGTTGCGCTTGAACTCCATGAACTGCACCTTGATGTAGACCATCTTCTTGAGGGTCACCTCCTCCTCGCGCACGAGGTTGATCACCTGGCGGTAGCTCTGCACGATGGTGTCGATGCGGCTCAGGTTGATCTTGCTCGTGGCGCCGGACAGCACCACCTGGTCGCCCACGGTGTCGATCTTCACGCCGGGCATGTCGTCCAGCAGCGCGCGCACGTTGCGGGCCACCACGCTGCTGTCGGAGACGCTGACGCGCACGCGGTACTTGCGCACCTTGCCGCCGCTCCACAGGAACAGGCTGGTGTCGCCGGCCTGCTCGCCCAGCAGCAGCACTTCCTTGCCGTCCAGGACGTTGGCGGTGATCAGCTTGCCGTTGCCCACCGCGACGCGCGAGACGCCGGTGGCCGGCAGCGTGCGGGCCTCGCCCACGAACAGGCGGATCTCCTCGACGGCTTCCTCCAGCTTGTCGCCGGGCGAGAAGGGCTGGCCGCCGGCGGCGGCCGGCGCGGTGACGGGCTGGCCGGCGGCAGTCACGGGCAGGTTCTGCACCGGCACCGTGGCGGGACGCGGGCGCACTTCACCTTGCGCGAGGGCGGCGGGGACGGCGGCGGCCAGGAGCGCGCCGATGCAGGTGGCGGAAACAGCGCGCGGGGATCGGAGGACGTTCGTCATGGGGAATTTCTTCGAAGAGCGCATGGCGTTCACTTGGCCACGGCGGCGTTGGCGACCGCCTGGTTGACGGCGGCGGGCATTCCGGGAATGGCCGCGGCCGCACCCGGCATCGAGAGGTTGGGCACGTTGATGTTGATCGGGGGCGCGGCGCCGCCGCCGCCCTTGCCGCCCACGATGTACTCGACGCGCAGCGAGGGCAGGCCGCCTTCGTCGCCGCCCTGGCCGGGCGGGCGCGGCAGGCCCACGCCCTCGAGGTGGGCAGTGTTCACCACGCGCACGCGCGCCGGGTTGCTGTCCTGCGGGCTGCGCAGCGTCGTGCGGATGCGGCCGCTCTGCTGCGCCAGCGCGATCACGGCGGCTTCCTGCGGCGTGACTTCCACCGTCACCGTCTGGTACTGCTCGTCCGGCCGGCGCGGTTCGGCATTCGGGTTCGCGGCCACGGCATCGGTGCGGCGGCCGGTGGCGATCACCTTGACGTACTGCAGGAAGGGGAACACCTGCTGTCCGCTGCTCGAACCCGAGCCGTCCGACGGCGCGTTGTTGATCAGGTACATGTCGATGCGGTCGCCGGGCTTGATCATCTGGGCGATCGAGTTGAGCTCGTCGATGTCCACCGTGAAGGCGCGCATGCCGGCCTGGATGGTGTGCGAGAACTCGCGCGGGCGGTCGTCGAAGACCTGCGCGCGCAGCAGCGGCCGGCCCTTGAGCGCGGGCAGCAGCAGCGGCTTGCCGGCCACCGCCTCGAACTGCTCCACGTCCAGCGTGTCGGCATAGACCAGGTCGGCCGGGATCTCGCGCGCCGCGACGACGCCGTCGTCCAGCACGGCGCCGGCGGGCAGGTCGCGCGTGGGCACGATCACCGACACCGTGGCGCCCCCGCGGGCACGCTCCACGATCTCGGCCTGGATCGCCTGCTCGCGGTTGCGCAGGTAGGTCACCGACAGCCAGGTGGCCAGCAGCCCCAGCACCAGGGCCAGGGCGACCAGTGCCCACAGCCGGTTGATCTTCAACTTTCCGAATCGGATCGCCATCTCAGGTCCCTTGTTCGCGCTTCATTCGCGGCAGTCAGAAAATGTTGAGGTTGGTGGAATTGCCCACCCCGTAGGTGAAGCCCTGGTAGGCCTGCTTCATCGCGCCGACCACCTGCTGCACGGGAGCGCTCTTGCCGCCCTCCACCAGGATCAGCACGGCCAGCATGGTCACGACCAGGTACTCGACGAGCGACTGGCCGCGCATCGCGCGGCGCCGCTGCAGGGTCTTCATGTTCTTCATGGGCGGTCCACCACGTTCGCGACGATGCTGGTGCGGCCCGAGCCGTCGGCGGCCGGGCTGATCACCACGCTCATCAGGTTGGTCCCCCGCTGCAGTTCCAGCACGTGGCCCTCGCCCGCGCCGGTGCGCACGGGCCGCTGGCTGACCACCACCCAGCCCTGGCTGCCGAGGCCGCTGGCGTAGAACTCGCGGTTGGTGGCGACGCGGGAGTTGTTGAAGGCCACCACGGTGCGCGCGTTGCGCACCGGGTCGCTCGATTCGATGTCGGAGGCGATGCGGCTTCCGGGCAGCACCGGGAACGCGGGTGCGCCGGAAGCGACGCGCGGGCCGGCCTGCGGCCGCGTGACGGTCACCAGCGCATGGCTGCCGGTGGCGCTCGGCCGCACCTGCACGCTGATGAAGCAACGGTCGTGCACCGTGGAGATCACGCGCCAGCCCGGCACGTCGTGCTCCATGGAGCCGGGCCGCTGGGGCGTGGCGAGCGGGCGCCACAGCTCGCGGTAATGCGCCAGCAGCGCGGCCACCGACAGCTCGGAGTCGAGCGCGCGCACCGTCATCGCCATGCCGTTGCTGTTGGACGCGGGCAGGACCATCTCCTCGCGGGCCCCCGCGGGTGCGCGCGGCACGGCGCAGCCCATGTCGGCAGCGGCCGGTACGGCCACCGCGGCGAGCAGGGAAAGGAGGAGGACGCGCATGATCATCAGTTGGCGGTCGTGCGGTCGGGAGGGACGATGTCCGGCTCGATCTTCCCGATGTCCAGGAAGCACAGTTCGGGGACGAAGGCCACGGCGGCGGCGCAGGCCGCCACTTCCATGATCTTGTCCAGGTGGATCTTGGTGCTCAGGCCGGTGATCGACAGGCCGGCGACCATGGAGCGCACGTGGCTCGATCCGTTCGCGCCCCAGCCGTTGGCGAGGATCACGTTGCGGTCCCTGAAGACCAGGGGTCCGCCGGCGACATCGTCCGGATCGAACAGCCCGAATTTCGAGCTCGAGCCCAGCGTGCCGCCGATCGGCAGCGTGGTCACGGTGATGCGTCCCTCGCCGGTGTACAGGCCGCGGGTCTCCAGCGAGAAGCCGAGGAAGGAGGTGAAGTCCGTCAGCGTGCCCAGCACGTCGCCGGTGGCGATGTCGGGCGACTTGGCGTTGGTGACGGGCCCGATGGCGGCCGTCTTCAGCATGGTGCTGCCGTCGCGGTTGGTCCACATCGCGCGCGGGCGCGCCGGGACCTCGCCGGAGGCCTTGTCGTCGGCGCGCAGCACGCCGCGTCCCTGCTGCACCACGCGCACCATGGCTTCGCGGCGCAGTTCCTCCTCGGATTTGGCGTGCCCCGGCCAGGTCGCATGCGCGGAGGCGCCGCCGTACCAGACGGTGCGTTCCCAGGCCACGTAGCGCGCCGACTGCGCGGCAGCGGCCTTGATGTCGCTGTAGCGGCCGAACATCGGGATGATCAGGAACACCGGCACCAGGAACAGCACCGCGCCGACCACGAACTCCGTCATGGCCTGGCCGCGCTGCTTGCGGCGCGGCGTGTTGCGGGGGTGCAGGGTGCGTTCCATGGACATCGCTCAGAACAGCACGTTGCGCAGGATGGACGCGGCCTGCTCCGCCAGCCCGTTCTTCACCAGGCGGGCCTGCCAGTAGGGGCTGTAGGTGCTGCCCCATTCGACGCGGTTGTCGCTGCGCGGGAACAGCTTGGACGGCCGGCGGAAGTAGGCTTCGGCGCGTCCCAGCGAGCGCATGTAGTAGTCGCCGCTGCTGAGCGGCAGGGCCAGGTCGCCGGTGCCCGTGCCGCCGATCTTGTAGCCGCCCGACGCGGACGTCAGCAGCTTGTTGCCGGGACGCTCGATCTCCAGCACCCAGGGCGGCGCGACGTCGTTGTAGTTGTTCTGCGTGCCGCTGCGCGTGGCCTGCTGCGCCTGGTTGTTCTTCACGTTGTCGGCGACTTCCATGTAGGCGCGGATGCCCGTCATGGAGCTGAAGGAACTGCCGGGGCCCTCGCCGGTCTGGATCCACGCCGGGATCGCCGTCATCGGGTTGACGTGCGCGGCGCCGAACTGCACGGCCGCGGCCGGGTCCACGCCGGTGTTGGCGCCGTTGCGGTGCTCGATGCTGTTCACGAAAGGCATCAGCGCCTGGGAGTTGCCCCACTGCGAGTTGCCGGAAAAGGCCGCGCCCGTGCCCGCCGGCAGCGGCGGCAGCGGGAACACGATGGGGATCGGGATGCCGAACGGGCCCACCAGGGTCAGCGACACCACCACGAACAGGCCGGTGGCGTCCAGGCTGCTGAAGCCCTGCAGGTGCGCCGTGTCCTTGCCCGACTTGAGGCTGCTGCCACCGGAGTGGAAGTGCATCATCAGGATGGGACCGAAGCCGTAGGTGAACAGCCGCGTCGGGTCGATCAGCATCGGCAGCGGCCAGATCGGCGGCAGCGACCGGTTCTTGTAGAACAGGTCCATCGACGCCTGCGTGACGAAGGCCATGCGGTTCTTGTCCGGCGGATCGTTGCCGGTGAC
Organism: Pseudomonadota bacterium; assembly: GCA_023438115.1. Lineage (GTDB taxonomy): Bacteria > Pseudomonadota > Gammaproteobacteria > Burkholderiales > Burkholderiaceae_C > Ramlibacter. Next base: position 5,696 of record JAEZEB010000006.1, read on the forward strand.
CGTCACGCGCTTGGTGAAGGTGGTGAAGCGGGCCAGCGACACTGCCATCGCCGCGGTGCCCAGCGTCGACATGGACGCTTCGGGCTCGTTCGCCTTGATGACGCCCGGCACCAGGTCCGCGGCGATCGAGGGGCCCATCGCGTAGTGGTAGGTCGTCGCGGCAGCGCCCAGCGCGGTGATCACCCCGTCCAGCACCGGCACGCCCACCTGCGCCGCGGTCTCGAGCACCGGCTTGGCGACGCTGCTGGCGGCCTTGTTGACGTTGAAGGGCACCGTCCACATCGCGCCCAGCGACGACATGTTGGCGAAGGTCTGCGAGATGGTCGCGAACTCGCCGTTGTAGGTGTTCTCGTAGTTGCGGGCCCAGCCGGCCAGGCTCACGAGCTGCGCCACCGACACCTGGTTGGCGATGACGGCGCGGTTCATGTACGCGGTGAAGTTCAGTTCACGCGCGTGCGCCACCGCGGCGCTGTAGACCGCCGCGTCGGCGGTGTTCTGCAGCTTCATGCGGTGGAAGGTCATCTGGCCCACGTTGAACGTGGCCAGCAGCCCGAGCAGCACCACCACCGTGGTGACGGCGATGAAGACGAGCGCCTGCCCGCGCTGGCGCGCGCGGCCCGGGCGGCTGCGGCTGGCGATCGTGGGCGTGGACGACACTCGTCGGCTCCTCGTTGCTCCAATGCAGGCTTGCGCCAGAGCGGGCGGCCGTCAGGCCGCGCCGGTCTCGCGAAGCGGTTGGGGGTCCCCGGCCGCGCGTCGCGCGGCCCTCCTTGTGGTTACCAGGCCGCCCGGCGGTGCGTCCCCCGGTGCGGCCCGCGTCAAGCCCGCGGCGGCTTACTTCTGCTCGTTGCCGTAGTTGCCGAGGTTGACCTTCTTGGCCCCCGACTCACCGGCCTTGGTGGAGGCTTCCTTGGCCTTGCCCTGCGCCGTCTCGGCGGAGCTGCCGGCCATCTCGGCCGCCATGCCCGCGGTCTGGTTGCGGATGGTGCTGCCGAAGAAGCTGTAGACGCCGATCGCCGCGACGGCGATGAGGGCCACGATGATGATGTACTCGGTCATGCCCTGACCGGCCTGGCGGAAGCGACGCGAATTGCGCATGGGTTTTTCTCCTTTGTGAAATCGTTGTTGTTGTCCGGCCTCCCTCTGTCCGGGGCTGCATGCCTCGGCTGCTTTCACTGGGGTGTGGCTCGAACGGCCGTCGCAACCGCGCCGACGGTAAAGGTGCGTGAATTTCTCACAACTCTTCAGTGATGGAAACTCATTTGCTCACATTCAATCCGTTGTTGTTGCAAAGTGCCGGTCTCGTTGCGCAGCCGCACGCCTGAGCCCCGGGCCGAGAGCAGCCCGGGTGCGGGTTCACCCGGACGCGACAGGGCCCGCACCTGCGCACTTTCGTCCGCACAGGGCGGCGGCTCGCGTTCCGCGGCCGCCTGCCGGCTGGTGCCGGCCTCGGATTGCGCGCCGCCCGCGCCGCCACCCACGAATTCCTCTTCCGACGCCTCGGCGCGCTCTTCCTGGGCCTCGCCCGAAGCGCCGCCGACGAAGGCCTCGTCGCCTTCGGCCCCTTCCCCGCCTTCGGCCTGGGAGGCATCGCGGCCGCCCTGGCCATCGCCGCCCGAGCTGGAGTCGCCGGAAGCCGTGCCATCCTGGCCGGAGCTGCCTTCGCCGCTCGCGGCGTCGCCACTGCCGTCGCCGGAGGACCCGCCCGTGCCGCCGTCGGCATAGTCGCCGCCGCCATCGTCCGAGCTGCCGGAAGAACCGCCGCCGCCGAAGCCGCCGTCGCCGTTGTCGTTGCCGGCGGTGTTGTCGCCCTGGCTGCCGTCGCTGCCATCGCCGCTGCCGGTGGTGCCGTCATTGCTTCCAGGCGTGCCATCGCCGCCGCCGGCCGTGCCGTCGCCGCTTCCGGGCGTGCCATCCCCACCGCCGGATGTGCCATCGCCGCTTCCGGGCGTGCCATCCCCGCCGCCGGACGTGCCGTCGCCGCTTCCAGGCGAGCCATCGCCTCCGGAGGTCCCGTCGCCCGCACCGGGCGTCCCGTCGCCTCCGGACGTGCCGTCGCCGGACCCCGAAGTGCCATCGCCGCCAGGCGTGCTGCCGCCCGGGCCCGTGCCGCCGTCGGACGGCCCTTCGCCCGGATCGTCGCCGGAGTACTCGCCGCCGCCGTCGGGGCCGCTGGACGGCTCGCCGGGCTGCTGCCACGGATCGCCGGGGCCGCCGGGGGACGAGCCCGGGTCGGAGGGGTCGCCGCCGTCGTTGCCGGTCCCGCCCTCCCCATCGGGCGTGCCGTCGCCCGGGACGCTGCCGTCCCCTGGATCGCTCGTTTCGCCGCCACCGGTTCCGTCCGGATCGGACGGGTCGCTGGTCTCGCCGCCGCCCCCCGGGCCGGAGCCCGGGTCGCCGGGGTCGCTCGTCTCGCCCCCGCCGCCCGGCCCCGGATCGCTCGGGTCGCTGGTCTCGCCACCGCCGCCGGGACCAGGATCGGTGGGATCGCTGGTCTCCCCGCCGCCGCCCGGACCCGGATCGTCCGGATCGCTGGTCTCGCCGCCGCCGCCGGGGCCCGGATCACTGGGATCGCTCGTGTCCCCGCCGCCACCGGGACCGGGGTCCGGATCGGCCGGATCGCTGGGCGTGCCGCCGCCGCCCGGGCCGTCGTCGCCGGGATCGCCGCTCCATTCACCGCCGCCGGACAGGCCGCCGTCGTCGCCCGTGTCCGCGCCGGGATCCGTGGTCGGATCCTCCGGATCGGTCGGATCGCCACCGGGGCCGGGGCCCGGATTGCCGTCGCCCTGGCCCGGATTGCCCACCACCGGGCCGACGTCGCCGGGATCGTTGGTCTCGCCGTTGCCGCCGCCGCCGGGGCCGTCCGGCGGCGCGTTGGAACCGCCCGGATCGGAGTCGTTGCCGCCGCCACCATTGGAGCCGCCCGGTCCGCCGCCGGGACCGGAGCCGCCACCACCGCTGGAGTCGACACCCTGGTCGTCCTCCGGCCGCGTGCCGCCGGCGCCCGTGCCCTGGCCCTCGAGGTAGACATAGCGCTCCACCCGGTCGCTGCCCTGCATGCGCGAGTCGCGCAGGTAGATGCGGCCGTCGGTCATGCGCGCCAGGCAGGCCTGGCCGGCGGGGCACAGCAGCGTCGCCTTGGTCGGCGCGTCGCCGTCCGCCCAGGCGACGGGCATGGCGTCGTTGCCGCCGTAGTTGTTGATCACGCGGCCGTTGCCGGCCGTGTAGAAGTGCAGCTCCATGCTGCCCAGGCTGATCTGCTTGGCGAGGTCGGTGACGTCCGTCGCGCCGCCCAGGACGATGTCGCCGGTGTAGCCGGTCTGGCCGCCATAGTTGCCGATGTAGACCTTCGCCTCGGGATGCAGCATGCCCAGCAGGCCGAAGGGCCCGCCGGAGTAGTAGGTGACGCTGGTGTCGGCGTGGTTCGTATCGTGGCCCACCACGATCTTGCGGGTGGACGTCAGCGGCCGCAGGTGCACCAGGGTGTTCGCCCGCGTCTTGATGGTGCCCGGCACCACTTCCAGCCGGTCGGCCTCGAACACGAAGTCCTGGCGATTGCCGTTGGTGTTGGCGCCGTCGTACTGGTAGGTCTTCTGCGTCCGGTTATCGAGGCTCAGCAGCTTGATGTCGCGCGAGCGGATGCGGAAGCCGCCGATGGGCATGTTGGTGGCCTCGGCCACTTCGCCGCCCGGCAGCGTGGTCTCGGGCGAGATGCGGCCCAGCGCGTTGATCACCAGCTGGCCCGAATGCGCCGTGTTGTCGATATCCACGCCGCGGCCGCCCACCACGGTGAGCGAGGCCACGTCGGTCTTCAGGCGGAACACGCCGCGGCCGTAGACCTCCGGATCCCCGGAAACCGACAGCGCCGGGCCACGCAGGATGGCGCTGCCGTCGGTGACGACCGTGCCGTCGTTCGAAGTGCCGACGTTGATGCCGGTGAGCGCGTCGGTGCGCACCGTGCCGTGGAACGTCGTGTTGCCGTGCGACAGCGTGGAGATGCCGGCCAGCGACGCCGCCTGCGCGCGCGCCTGCTTCATCGCGTCACTCGCGACCGCCTCGACGGTGCCCAGCGAGAGGTGACGGCCCGCGATGCCGATGCCGCCCACGTCGTCCACGGGCTTGAAGATGTACTTGTAGCTGGTGGAGCCCGACTGCGGATCGTGCACCGCGGCCTCCGCCGTGAGGACCGTGCGAACCACCGCGTTGCGCGTGTCGACGTCGGCGTTGCCGTCGTTGTGCTGGCCGTTGATCACGACGCCCGGTTGCGAGGCCGCGATCGCCTCCGCCCGCTGGCCCACCGCCACGCCGTCGTGGCCATTGAGGTTGACCTGCGCGCGCCCGTCGTTCGAGGTGGCCGACACGTTCTGCACGCTCACCCGGCCGTCGTCGGCCGACAGCGTGACTTCCGCGTAGTGCGCCAGGTTCGAGGTGGACGCCGGCTGCGAGCCGCTCGCGATGGCGCGGATCGTGCCCGAGGTCTGGGTGATGTCGCCGTCGACGGCGCGCAGCACGACGCTCGCCGCGCGCTGGCCGTAGCCGCCGCGGCCGCGCGCCTCGACGGCATGCCCGCCGACGTCGATCCCCTTGCCGCCCTCCAGGCGCAGCGATCCCGTGCTGCTGCCGCCATCGACGCCCACGGCGCCGCCGAGCGTGAGCTTGCGGGTGGTACGCACGTCGAGCGAGCTGCCGTTGACGGTGGTGGCGTCGACCGTCAGGTCGCGCACCGAGCGGAACGAGGTCGAACCGCTGGTGGTCGCGGAGAAGCGGTCCACCTCGTTGTCGCGCTCCAGTGCCACGGAACCGGCGGCCGCCACGTTCACGGCCGCGGCGCGGATGCGCGTGCCGGTCTGCTGGGTCACGGCGCCGCCCGCGTGGAAGCGCACGTTGCCGTCGGTCTCGATCGTGGCGGCGCTCAGGGACGTGCCGGCGGTAAGCCGCACGTCTCCGTTGCCGGCGCGGATGTTTCCCGCCGTCAGGCCCTGCGTGGCGGTGAGCTGCACCAGGCCGTTGTCGCTGCGGATGGGGCCGCCATCCACGGTCGCGCCGCTGATGGTGACCGCGCCCCCTCCGCTTTCGATGCCCTTCAGGGCGGCATTCCCGCCGGCCTGCACCCTCACCGCGCCGCCGTGGCTCTCCAGCTTGCCGACCGACACGCTGCCGGCCGATTCGATGCGGATCGCGCCGCCGCTGGTGCGGATGCGGTCCCCGAGATCGTCGAACACGATGCTGCTGCCCGCCGCCGTGGTGCGCAGCGTGACCGAGTTGCCGCTGCCGGTCGCCAGCGCCAGCTCGTTGCCGGCCAGGTTCTGCAGGCGTACTTCCTGGGTGGCCTCGAGCACGATGTTCGCGTTGCCCGCCAGGCTTTCGAGCTTGCCGCGCGAGACCCTGCTGGTGGCGCCGGGATCGCCCGCGAAGATCTCGGGCAGGTCGCCGTCGGCGTCTTCGACCGGGTTGCCCCCGGAGCCGTCGCCCTCGCTGTCGGTGATGAGGATGCGCTCCGGGTCCAGCAACAGCGTGCCGGCCGCGCCGCGGTCGGAGCCCAGGTCGGCGTCGCCGCGCAGGTCGAGGTGTTCGCGGCCGGAGATCTCGGCGTCGCCCCCGGCCGCATCGCCGGCGCCGCGGGCGGAGATCCGGCCGTCGAAGCGCGCGTTGCGGTCGGCCCAGACGACCACGCTGCCGCCCGCGCCGCCGCGGCCGTCGGCCCCGATCGTGGCGCTGCCCGCCACGTAGGTGTCCTGCGAGGTGACCGGCGCGCCTTGCGAGAGCGCCAGCGCGCCGCCGCGCCAGTCGCCGCCGATGCGCACGTCGCCACCCGTCGTGCCGCTGGCATCGACCACGGCCCCGCCCATCACGCCGGTGGTACGGCCCGCCACGCGGATGCTACCGCCGCGGCCGGCCTGGCCGCTCGCGTCCAGCACGCCCGAAACCTGCGCGGTGCCCGAGGCATTGGAGACCTCGATCAGGCCGCCGCGCTGGCCCGACACGTCGATGCCGCCGCTCGAGGTGGTGGTGCCGGCGTCGGCCGAGAGGATCACCGCGCCGTCGCGTTCCTCGATGGAGGCCGCGCGCAGCACGCCGGTGTTGTTGACCACCATGCCCGTGAGCTCGCGCGCGCCGCGTGCCGTCAGGGCGATGCGGCCGCCGTCGGCCGCGATGGTTCCGCTGTTCTGCACCCGCGCGACCTCGCGCAGCGCGCCGCCTTCGACGGAGAAGCCCACCAGGCCGTCGTCGCGCGTGTCGATGGTCACGCGCTCGGCCGAGGCGAGCATCACGTTGCCGCCGGGCGCGGTGATGCGGCCGGTGTTGCGCACGTCGTCGGCGGCCAGCAGCGCGAAGCCGCCGTCGCGGATGGTGATCGTGCCGGCGTTCTCGATGCGGCCCGGGCCGCTGCGCGTGAAGAGGAAGCGGCCCGAGAGGAAATCGTCGTTGGCGATGTCCATCGTGCTGGCCACCAGCGCGCCGGTGTCCACCTGCGCGCCCGCGCCGAAGAAGATGCCGTGCGGGTTGACCAGGAACACCCGGCCGTTGGCGCTCATGGTGCCGAGCAGGCGCGAAGGATCGTTGCCCACCACCCGGTTGAGGATCACGCTGGTGGAGCGCGGCTGCACGAAGCGCACGCCCGCGCCGGCGCCGATGGAGAAGGAGTTCCAGTCGATGATCGCCCGGTCGGTGTACTGCTGCACCGTCTGCTTGTTGCCGACGTGGGACACGGAAGCCGAGCCGCCGACCACGCGCGGCCCGGAGGGCAGCACGTCCGCGCGCACGCCGCCCATCGCGGCCAGCGCGGCGGCGACCAGCAGGGCGGCGCGATCCAGGCGCGGCAGCGTGCAGCGCTGCTGCGTCTTGCCTGCCATGCCTGTCCGTGGTGCTCGTCGTGCCATGCCTTTTCCTAGAACGAAACCCGCGCCCCGACCCAGGCGCGCACCGGCTGCTCGCGGCCCAGGATGTCGATCATGGGCTTGGCGACCGCCACGCTCACCTGCGCCTGGCGCCCGAGGTAATGCGTCCAGCCCACCCCCACCGAGGACATGCGGTCCCAGCCGAGGAACCCTCGGTTCTGCACGCCCCCCAGGTCCGCGAAGGCGGAGACGTAGCCGGGCCAGTTGCCCACGAGGAACTGGCGCCGCAGCTCGAAGCTGGCCTCGTAGCCTGCGTCGCCGCGCAGTTGCGCCGGCTGGTAGCCGCGCACGCTGTCGGCGCCTCCGATGGAAATCCGCTCCAGGTCCGGCAGGGGCGCACTGGAACGGGCCACGCGCGCGCGCAGGTGGACGTCGAAGTTGCGCGCCGCGCCGGCGAGATAGGTCCACTCGGCGTCGACCTTGAAGAAGCGCTTGTAGTCCTCGCCGCCGTCGTCGTGGCCGCGGCGCAGCGTGTTGGTGGTCAGCGCCAGCGACAGGCCGTGGGCCGAGGAGTCGCGCCGCACCCAGTTCGCGTACACGGAGGCGATGGCCACCGGCAGCTTCGCGCCGGACAGCGGCTGCGCGGCGACGGTCTGCTCGCTGCGTGTCACGCGCCACTGCAGGGCGCCGATCACGTTGCGCGTGCGGCTGCGGGTGAAGGGATGCGAGACGGTGGCATCGGCGCTGCGCACCTGGCCGGCGATGTCCAGGGACTCGAACTCGCCGCCGAGCCGGTAGGTGGTCTCGGTCGCCGACACGGCCAGGCGCGTGCCGTTCTTGCCCAGCGCCACCGAATAGCCCGCGCGGCGCCAGCGGAACAGGCCGTCGCGCGACTGCATGGCGCGCAGCTGCAGCTGGTCGCCCAGGCGCAGCGGGTTGTTCACTTCCAGGCCGATGTCGCCGCGCTCGCGGCCGGTTTCCTCGGTGCCGTTGTTGTTGACGCCGACCGACAGGCCCAGCGGCTTCTCCTGCGTCTCCACTTCGAGGACGGTGCCGCCGAAGCGCTCGCCGGGAACCAGCGTGCCGCGCGCATTCAGGCCGGGCAGGTCGTTGAGCAGCAGCAGCTGGCGCTCCAGCGCGGCGTCATTGACGATCGGGCCCTGGCCGTTCGGATCGACCAGCGGTTCCAGCCAGGGATCGAGGAAGTCGTTGCCGTAGCGGCTCGCGCCCTTGAAGCGCGCGGCCTCGAGCCGGCCCTCGATGACCTGGATGGTCACCAGGCCGTCGACGACGCGCTGGGCGGGCACCACCGCGCGCGCGACGGTGTAGCCGTGGGCGCGGTAGAGGGCCGTGATGCGGTCCGCGACGCGATCGAGCTCCTCCAGCGTGAGCTGCAGGTCGAGATAAGGTTCGACCACGCGGCGCAGCAGCGCCTCCGGGAACACCGTGTGGCCCGTGAACGTGAAGCCGCTGACGAGGAAGCGTTGCGCCGAAGCGCGCCGCGCGCCCGCGGGCGGACGCGAGAACAGCACCTGTGGCGGCGTTTCCAGCTGCGGCAGCGCGCGCCGGTTCACCGTGTCGGCC
>JAEZEB010000074.1 GCA_023438115.1 Pseudomonadota bacterium
TCCTTCGTCACCCCGACCTACGGATCCCGATACGAAGGGGCGGCCGCTTTTCGTAGGTCGGCGGTGAGCGCAGCGAACCCCGACACGGGGCGCACCCTTCAATACCGGCGCGACAACACCCACACGAGGATCGTCCCCACCAGCACCGCGCTGCCCACCACCACCGCCCACAACATCGGATGCAGGTTCCCGCCATCGCCCTTGCCGCGCCCCGCCAGCGGCTCGCTGCCCGGCCAGGGGGCCGTGTGCGTCAGCTTCTCGGTCAACTCCCCGGCCGCCTCGGGCGTGAACATCTCCAGCGTCAGCCGCTGCAGGCCCTGCTTGGCCGCGACCGTGCGCACCCACAGGTCGACCACGCTGCCGCGCAGGCGCGCATGGGCGATGTCCTCCAGCGGGAACTTGACCCGGTCTTCCTTCCAGTTCACGCCCTCGCGGAAGCGCCCGGCCAGGCGCAGCACGCGGGTCTGCACGCGCACCTCGATCTCGCCCTTGAACGGCGGGATGGCGTAGCCCTTGCCTTCCACCTCGACGAGGCTGGCGGGATGGGTCGCCTGGATGACGGAGTAGCTGCCGGAGCCCTCGCCGCGGCTGGGCTCGAAGGGCGGGTCCGGCGGCTGGCCGCGCACGAGTTCGCCCACCGTCAGGCGTGCGCCCGACGGGTCGACGAGCACGTTGTCGCTGGCCAGCGTCTTGCGCACGCGCATCCCGACGATGGTGCGGCGGTCGTACGGGCCGAGCGTGCGCCCTTCCAGCACCACGTGGTAGACCGGTTTTTCCAACCTCTTCCCCTCGGGTTGTTCTGGGGCGAAGGATAGCGGCATCCCCCGCCAGCCCAGCCGGGGGAGGCCCGGAATCCGGCCACAATGGCCCCTTATGTCTTCGACCCGCAACATCCACGACCGGCGGCTGGCCGATGCGTGGGCCACCCTCAAGTCCCACGCCGACTCCGGCCTGCCGCTGGATCCCGACGCCGGCCGCCTCGCCTTCGCCGACCCCGAATTCCTGCTGCGCCGCGAGACGCGCGGCATCCGCTTCCAGCTCGAGCTGCTCAAACCGGACCTGGAGCAGCAGGCCCACGGCATCGAAAACACCATCGTGGTCTTCGGCAGCGCGCGCTTCCGCGACACCGAGGATTCGGCCGCGCTGGTCCAGGCCGCGGAGGCCGCCGGCGACGAGGCCGCCCTGCGCCGCGCCCGTGCCCTGGCGCGCAACGCCCACTACTACGAGAAGGCCCGGGCCTTCGGCCGCCTGGTCGCAGAGTACAGCGCGGGCAGGGAACCAGCCGACAAGCTGTTCGTCTCCACCGGCGGCGGCCCCGGCATCATGGAGGCGGCCAACCGCGGCGCCCACGAGGCCGGCGGCATGAGCGTGGGCCTGTCGATCGCGTTGCCGATGGAAGAAGCGGCCAACCGCTACGTCACGCCGGCGCTGTCCTTCAAGTTCCACTACTTCGCGCTGCGCAAGATGCACTTCATGATGCGCGCGAAGGCGCTGGTCGCCTTCCCCGGCGGCTTCGGCACGCTCGACGAGCTGTTCGAGGTGATCACGCTGGTGCAGACGCGCAAGGCGCGCCAGGTGCCCATCGTGCTGTTCGGCTCCGACTACTGGAAGCGGCTCATCAACTTCGAGGTGCTGGTGGAGGAAGGCGTCATCTCGCCGGCCGACCTGGACCTGTTCCAGTTCGCCGACGATGCCGGGACGGCCTGGAACCTGATCAAGACCTTCTATCGCCTCTGAGGCCGAAGGCGACGCGCGAGCCGGCGCCCACCATGGCCGCGGTCGCCCAGAAGACCGCCGCGACGCCCACCACCGTGCCGGCCCCGCCGAACAGGATCGGCATCGCCACGCTGGAGGCGTTGATCACCAGCACGCGCATGCCCACGGCCTCGCCGTGGCGGTGCGGCGGCGTCATCTGGTGCAGCATGCTCATGATCATGGGCTGCACCGAGCCCAGGGCCAGGCCCAGGAGCACCGAGCACACGCCCATCGCCAGCGCCGTCTGCATCAGCGGATAGACAGCGTAGATCGCCGCGGTCACCAGCATGGCGCCCGCCACCAGCGCCCATTCCTGGATGCGCGCGGCCAGCAGCGGCAGCAGCACGCGCACCACGACGGCCGCGATGGCGAAGGATCCCAGGATCGTGCCGATCACCGAAGCCGACATGCCGCGTTCGTGGCCCAGCACCGGCACCACGAAGGTGTGCACGTCCCAGGCCGAGGACAGGAACCAGTTGGCCAGCAGCAGCCGGCGGAACATTGAGTCCTGCAGCAGGTCCCAGGCGCGCTGGCGCCCGGCCCCCGCGGGCGGCTCGGGCAGCGGGGCCTCGTGCGCGCCCCGGATGAAGGCCCAGGCCACCAGCGGCAGCAGCGCCAGGGCGAAGAAAGCCCAGCGGAAGCCCCCGTGGTCGATCACCAGGCCGGCCGCGAAGGGCCCGAGGAAGCTCGAGAACGCCGGACCGATCGCCAGCCAGGAGAACACCCGCCGCAATTCGGTGGGACCGTGCACCGCGCGGCCCACATGGCGCTGCAACGCGATCACCGCCGCACCCGTCGCCCCGCCGGTGAGCAGCGCGCTGAGGCACAGCACGGGAAAGACCGGCCACGCGACCGCCAGGCCCGCGCCCAGCGTCGCCGCGCCGACAGCCCAGGCCACCGGCCGCTTGAGGCCGTGGCGATCGGCATAGCGTCCGGCCGGCAGCGCCAGGAAGACCTGGGTCAGCGCGAACAGCGCCAGCAGCACGCCGACGGCCGCCTCGCCATAGCCATCGCGCAGGGCGAGCAGCGGCGCGGCCATGCGGGTGCCGGCCATGCACGCATGCAGGAAGACGTGGCCGGCGATCAGGCGCGCGAGTTCGCGCGCCGGGCGTGGGGGCGGCTCAGGCGTCGGCGTCGTCACCGGCGTCGGCCAGCGGCAGCAGCACCTGCGCCTGGCCCTCGGGGAGCGCCTCGACCTTCTTGAGCGCGCGCTGCATCTGCTTGGCGCGCGTGTCCGCCTTGTCGAGCGTGTCGGCGGCCTTGTGCACCTGGTCCTTCACGGCCTCGACCCACTTGCCGTAGCGCTCGAATTCGGTCTTCACCGCGCCGAGCACCTTCCACACCTCGGAGGCCTGCTGCTCCAGCGCCAGCGTGCGGAAGCCCATGTGCAGGCTGTTCAGCATGGCCAGCAGCGTGGTGGGACCGGCCAGCGTGACGCGGTAGTCGCGCTGGATCTTGTCCATGAGGCCCGGACGCCGCAGCACCTCGGCGTAGAGGCTCTCGATCGGCAGGAACAGGATCGCGAAGTCGGTGGTCTGCGGCGGGCACAGGTAGGACTCGCAGATCGACTTGGCCTCCTCGCGGATGCGCACTTCCAGCGCGCGGCCGGCGCTCTCGACGCCCGCCGCGTCGGCACGGTCGTGCGCGTCGAGCAGGCGCTCGTAGTCCTCGCGCGGGAATTTCGCGTCGATGGGCAGCCACACCGGCTGGCCGTCGGCGCTGCGGCCGGGGAAGCGCACGGCGAAGTCCACGCGCTGGTTGCTGCGCGGCTTGGTCTCGACCTGCTTGCCGTACTGCTCGGGCGTCAGCACCTGCTCCAGCAGGGCCTCGAGCTGCACCTCGCCGAACATGCCGCGGGTCTTGACGTTGGTCAGCACGCGCTGCAGGTCGCCCACCCCCTGGGCCAGCGTCTGCATGTGGCCCAGGCCCTGGTGCACCTGCTCCAGGCGCTCGGCCACCTGCTTGAAGCTCTCGCCCAGGCGCGCCTCCAGCGTGGTCTGCAGCTTCTCGTCGACCGTCTGGCGCATCTCCTCCAGCTTGGCCGCGTTGGTCTGCTGCATGGTGGCCAGCTGCGTCTCCAGCGTGGTGCGCACCTCGCCCATGCGGCGGGCGTTGGTTTCGGAGAGCGACTGCAGCTGTGTGTTCAGCGTGTCCGCAAGCGTCTTCTGCATCAGCGTCAGCTGCTGGGCGAAGGCGTCGATCTGCGCATTCTGCGTGCGCGTGGCCTCCTGGCCCTGCTGCATCAGCGTCTGCTGGAAGCTCGCGAGCGTCTGCGTGAGCTCGCCGCGCAGGCCGCGCGAGGTCTCGCTGATCTCGCGCCGCAGCTCGCGCTCCATCCGCTCGCTGGCCGCCATCAGCTCGGCGCGGCCGGTCTCCACCACCGGCGGCTTGCGCAGGAGCACGGCCACCAGCAGCACGACGCTGGCCAGGCCCAGCGCCATCACGATCCAGATTTCCTCCACTACGCCAGCACCTCGGGGTTGAGCGGCGTGAGCGGCTTGCCCTTCACAAGGAAGCCGATCAGGTTGTCCGCGGCGAGGTCGGCCATCGCGCGGCGCGTCTTGACCGTGGCGCTGGCGATGTGCGGCGTGAGCACCACGTTGGGCACGGTGAGCAGGTCCGGATGCACCTTGGGCTCGCCCTCGAACACGTCGAGGCCGGCGGCGGCGATCTTCTTCTCGCGCAGCGCCTGCGCCAGCGCGGCATCGTCCACGATGCCGCCGCGCGCGATGTTCACGAGCGTCGCCGTCGGCTTCATCTGCGCGATCTCCTTCGCGGCTATCGCGTGGTGCGACTCGGCCGAGTACGGCAGCACCAGCACCAGGTGATCGGCGGTCTTGAGCAGCTCCTCGCGCGAGACGTAGCGCGCCTTGCACGCCGCCTCCAGCTCGGGCGCCAGGCGGGAGCGGTTGTGGTAGATCACGTTCATGCCGAAGCCGTGGGCGCCGCGTTTGGCGATGCCCTGGCCGATGCGGCCCATGCCCAGGATGCCCAGCGTGCTGCCGTGCACCTCGGCGCCGGCGAACATGTCGTAGCTCCACTTGGTCCACTGGCCGGCGCGCAGGTAATGCTCGCTCTCGGTCACGCGGCGCGCCGTGGCCATCAGCAGCGCGAAGCCGAAGTCGGCGGTGGTCTCCGTCAGCACGTCGGGCGTGTTGGTGGCCAGCACCTTGCGCGCCGTCATCGCCGGAACGTCGAAGTTGTTGAAGCCGACGGCCATGTTGGCGACGATCTTCAGGTCCGGACAGGCCTGGAGCACCTCGGCGTCGATGCGCTCGCTGCCGGTGGTGAAGGCGCCGGCCTTGTCCTTCAGCCGCGCGATCAGCTCCTGCTTGGACAGCACGTCGTCGCCGGTGTTGCTCTCCACCTCGAAGTGCTCGGCGAGGCGGGCCAGGGTTTCCGGGAACACGGCCCGGGCCACGAGGATGCGGGGTTTCGTCATAGGAACCAGATGAAGGTCATGAGGATGAACAGCGGCACGAGGATGCCGAAGGACCACGCCATGTAGCCGAAGAAGCTGGGCATTTTGACACCGCGGTCCTCGGCGATGGACTTGACCATCAGGTTGGGCGCGTTGCCGATGTAGGTGTTCGCGCCCATGAACACGGCGCCGGCGGAGATCGCGGCCAGCACCGGGGCGAGCTGGGTCATGAGCACCTGGGGATCGCCGCCCGCGGTGTTGAAGAAGACCAGGTAGGTGGGCGCGTTGTCCAGGAAGGAGCTGAGCAGGCCCGTGGCCCAGAAGTACATCGCCGGATCGGGCGTGCCGTCCGCGCGGGTGACGGCCGCCACGATGGGCGCGAAGGGGCCGTCCAGGCCGGCGCGCAGCATCGCGATCACGGGGATGATGGTCAGGAAGATGCCGGCGAAGAGCTTGGCCACCTCCTCCATCGGCGCCCAGGAGAACTGGTTGTCCTCGTGCACCTGCGCGGGCGTGACGCGCAGCGACACGATGGTGATCACGATGAGGCCGATGTCCCGCACCAGGCCGGGCAGGCCCACCTCGGTGCCGAACACGTCGAAGCTGACGGGCGACTTCCAGAAGCCGCTCAGGAGCACCAGCGCCACGACGGCGCCCAGCAGCCAGAAGTTGCGCGCGCCGTCGAAGCCGATCGCGCGGGTGTCCGGCGTCGGGTCCGCGGGCACGATCTCCTCGCGCCGGTGGTAGTACCAGGAGTCGAGCGCATAGAACAGCGCCAGCAGGATGCCGACCAGGAACAGCGTCTCCGGGAAGATGTGCTGCACGGTCCAGAAGAAGTCCACGCCCTTCAGGAAGCCCAGGAACAGCGGCGGGTCGCCCAGCGGCGTGAGCGAACCGCCCGCATTGGACACGATGAAGATGAAGAACACCACCACGTGCGCCACGTGCTTGCGGTTGTCGTTGGCGCGGATCAGCGGCCGGATCAGCAGCATCGACGCGCCCGTCGTTCCCATGAAGCTGGCGAGCACGGCGCCTATGCCCAGGATCGCGGTGTTCAGCCCCGGGCTGCCGTGCAGGTTGCCGCGGATGTAGATGCCGCCCGAGACGGTGAACAGCGCCGTGAGCAGCAGCACGAACGGGATGTATTCGGCCACCAGCGCATGCACCAGCGCCACGCCGGCCGTGGACAGCCCGAAGACAGCCGCGAAGGGCAGCAGGAAGGCCAGCGCCCAGGCGGCGGAGATCTTCCCGTAATGGTGGTGCCACACCCAGGGCAGCAGCAGCGGCATCAGCGCGATCGACAGCAGGATGCCGGCGAAGGGGATGCCCCAGGCGACGGAAAGTTGCGAGCCGTCGAACTCCGCGGCCAGGGCCCATTGCGGCAGCAGCGACAAGCCGGCCAGCAGGGCCAGCCCGGATTTCTTCATCGGGGTCTCCTCGTTGGTGGCCGGCCGCGCCGGCGCAAGGTTTCTCGCAGGCCGCCGAGCATACCAACCTGGGCAGCAGGTAGGCCGCAGCCTACCCGGCGTGCGGCCGGCTTCCTACCGGTTGAGCCAGGGCGCGGCGCGAGCATCGATGCGATGGAGCGCCCGCGCACGGGCGCCACGGGAGCACACGATGAACCAGGACCGCATCCAGGGCCGCTGGAAACAGCTCAAGGGCAAGGTGAAGGAACAGTGGGGCCGGCTCACCGAGGACGACCTCGACGTGATCGCGGGGCGTCGCGACCAGCTGCTCGGGCGCATCCAGCAGCGGCACGGCCTCGCGCGCGAGGAAGCCGACCGCCAGGTGAGCGACTGGGAACGGCGCAGCCCCGCGCACCGCCTGGACGACGACACGAAGCCGCGCTGAGGAAGCGCCCTACTCCACCCAGCGCGTGAACGAGGCGACCGCCTCGCGCGGCGTGTGGAAGCGGTTCACGGGCGCGTCGAGGTCCGCGTAGCCGAGCGACATGCCGCACACCAGCATCTCGTCGGGCCCGGCGCCCACGTGCGGCAGGACGATGCGCCCATAGCTGTTCCAGGCCGCCTGCGGGCAGGTATGCAGGCCGCGGGCGCGCGCGGCCACCATCACGTTCTGCAGGAACATGCCGTAGTCCATCAGCGAGCCGCGGCCCATCACGCGGTCCATGGTGAACATCAGTCCCACCGGGGCGTCGAAGAAGCGGAAGTTGCGCTGGTGCTGCGCGTGCATCCTGTCCTTCTCGCCCCGCTCGATGCCCAGCAGGCCGTAGAGGCTCCAGCCGTTCTCGCGCCGCCGGTCGATGTACGGCGAGACCCATTGCGCCGGGTAGTAGTCGTATTCCTCGCGGTATTCCGCCGCCAGCGCAGGATCGGCGTAGATCGCGTCGTGCGCCGCGCAGACCTTGGCCGACAGCGCGTCGCGCGAGGCGCCCTGCAGCACGTACACGCGCCAGGGCTGGGTGTTGGTGCCCGAAGGCGCGCGCGCGGCGATCTCGAGGATCTCCTGCAGCAGTTCGCGCGGCACCTCGCGCTCGCGCAGGAAGGCGCGGCAGGAAAAGCGGCTGCCGATGGCGGCGTCCACGCTCGGGGGATCGGCCACCACCGTGGCCACCTGGGAAATCGTCACTGCAGTGCCTCCAGCACCTTCTTGAGGGAGTCCGGCAATCCGGCCGGACGGCGGGTGGCACGGTCCACGTAGACGTGCACGAAATGGCCCTTGGCGGCCGTGAGCGCTTCGCCCTGCAGGAACAGCCCGACCTCGTAGCGGACGCTCGAGCGGCCTATGGAGGCCACGCGCAGGCCGGCCTCCACCACCTGCGGGAACTCCACCGGCGCGAAGTAGTTGCACTGCGTCTCGATCACCAGGCCGATCGTCTCGCCGCGGTGGATGTCCAGCACGCCCTGCTCGATCAGGTGCGCATTGACGGCGGTGTCGAACCAGCTGTAGTAGACGACGTTGTTGACGTGGCCGTAGGCGTCGTTGTCCATCCAGCGCGTGGAGATCGTGCGGAAGGCCTTGTAGCCGGCGCGCCCCTCCGGCTGCGGCCGGCCCGGTGTGGATTCGCTCATCGCGGGCGATTGTGCCAGCGCCGCGCGTAGGCCGCGGCGGCGGCGAAGGTGTTCACCTGCGCGTGCACGGTGTCCTCGATGCGGCGCCCGTAGCCGCCCGCCATGGCGAAGGCGATCGGCAGCCCGCGCTGCCAGGCCCAGTCGAACACCCGGCGGTCGCGCGCTTCGAGCCCGTCCCAAGTGAGCTTCAGTCGCCCGAGCCGGTCGCCCTCGTGCGGGTCGGCGCCCGCCAGGTAGATCACGAAGCCGGGATCGAAGCGCTGCGCGAGTTCCTCCAGGGCGCGCTCCAGCGCCTGCAGGTAGGCCTCGTCGCCGGTGCCGTCCGGCAGGTCCACGTCGAGGTCGCCCGCTTCCTTGCGGAAGGGGAAATTCTTCTGTCCGTGCAGCGAGAGCGTGAACACCGTCGGGTCGCCCTGGAAGATGCGCGCCGTGCCGTTGCCCTGGTGCACGTCGAGGTCCACGATGGCCACGTGCAGCGGCCGGCGCCGCAGCGCCGCGTGTTCGGCCTGCATCAGCCGCGCCGCGACCGCGGCATCGTTGAAGACGCAGAAGCCCCCGCCCTTGTCCGGATAGGCGTGGTGGGTGCCGCCGGCGATGTTCGCCGCGACACCTTCGCGCAGGGCCACGCGGCAAGCGGCGATGGTCGCGCCGACGGAGCGGCGCGCCCGCTCGGCCATCGCCGCGCTCCAGGGAAAGCCGATCTCGCGCATCACGCGCGGCTCGACGCTCCCGTCGCTGATGGCCTGGATATAGGCGGGGGTGTGGACCAGCGCGAGTTGCCCGTCCGTTGCGGGTTCCGCCCGCTGCAGGCGCACGTCCGGAAGCTCGGCCGCGATCCGGTCGCGCAGGAGCCGGTACTTTTCCATGGGGAAGCGGTGGCCGGGCGGCAGGGGCAGGACGAACTGGTCGGCATAGAAGACCTGCATGCCCCCATTGTCGCGGCCGTTCGTCGGCTGGACGCCTGGAATGCTGCGCCGCAACAAAAACCGCTTGCAATCGCTCCGGACGTCCCTATACTTTGATCTATGCTGCGCTGCAACATGGATCCAGGGCAGTGAAGCAAACCCCAACCGGAGAACACCCATGCTGACCCCCGATCAAGTGCTGGCCGCCCAGAAAGCCAATATCGAAACCCTGTTCGGCCTGAGCGCCAAGGCTTTCGAAGGCGTCGAGAAGCTCGTCGAGCTGAACGTCACCGCCTCCCGCGCCGCGCTGACCGAAGCCGCCGAGACCGCCCAGACCTTCCTGTCCGCCAAGGACCCGCAGGAACTGATGGCCGTGCAGGCGATGCTGTTCCAGCCGCTGGCCGAGAAGACCGCCGCCTACGGCCGCCACGTGTACGACATCACCTCCGCCACCGGCGCCGAGTTCGGCAAGACGCTGGAAGGCCAGTTCGCCGAGGCCCAGCAGAAGTTCCTATCCGTCGTGGACAACGCCGCCCGCAACGCGCCCGCCGGCTCCGAGACCGCCGTGGCCGTGTTCAAGAGCGCCGTGGCCGCCGGCAACAACGCGCTGGAGTCGGTGCAGAAGGCCGTGAAGCAGGCCGCCGACGTGGCCGAAGCCAACTTCAACGCCGTGGCCAACACGGCCGTGAACGCCGGCAAGACCACCGGCCGCGCCAAGCGCGCGGCCTGAGGCCTTGCATTGCGGGTTCCTGACGCCATCTGCCTGGCCAGGGAACTCCGCCGGTAGGCTCACGTCCATCGAATGCCAGGGACGGAACGCGAGTTCCTTCAGGTTGTCTCCTCGGGTCCTTTCGATGCCTTCACCGGCACAGGGATCCTTGGCCTCCGGTCGCAAGACCGGAGGCTTTTTTCTTTGTACGGCCGGATTCGAGGTCAGCGGGGCTGCGCCCGCGTCACGCGCCACACCGTGTTCGACAGGTCGTCGGCCACGATGAGCGCACCGCGCGGGTCAACGGTCACACCGACAGGCCGCCCGCGGACCTTGCCGTCCGGGCTGCGGAAGCCCGTGACGAAGTCGACCGGATCACCCGCGGGACGGCCACCCTGGAAGGGCACGAACACCACCTTGTAGCCCACGGGCTGCGAGCGGTTCCAGCTGCCGTGCTCGCCCACGAACCCGCCGTCGGCGAAAGCCTGGCCCATCGCAGGGGTGGAGAACGCGACGCCCAGCGCGGCCACGTGCGAACCGAGCGCGTAGTCGGGCGTGAGGGCCGAGGCGACCTTCTCCGGGTCCTGCGGCCGCACCCGATCGTCGACGTTCCTGCCCCAGTAGCTGTAGGGCCAGCCGTAGAAGCCGCCCTCGCGCACGGAGGTGAGGTAGTCGGGGACGAGGTTCGGCCCGATCTCGTCGCGCTCGTTCACCACCGCCCACAGCTGGCCCGTGCCGGGCTGGATGGCGAGCGCGGTGGGATTGCGCAGCCCCGTCGCATAGGGCTTGTGCGCGCCCGTGCGGGCGTCGACCTGCCACACCATCGCGCGGTCGACTTCCGCCGTCATGCCGCGCTCCGTGATGTTGCTGTTGGAGCCGATGCCCACGTAGAGGAAGCGCCCGTCCGCGCTCGCGGCCAGGGCCTTGGTCCAGTGGTGGTTGATCTGGGACGGCAGGTCCGTGACCTTCTGCGGCGGCCCGCTCGCGGTGGTGTCCCCCACGCGGTAGTCGAAGCGCACCAGCGCATCCTGGTTGGCCACGTAGAGGCTGCCCTCGATGAGCGCGAGTCCATAGGGCGCGTCGAGCTTGTCGGCGAAGACCTGCTGCAGCTCGTACACGCCGTCGCCGTCGGCGTCGCGCAGCAGGGTCAGGCGGTCGCCGCCCTGGACCGGGCTGGTGCCCTTGGACTTGATGTAGCCGGCGATCACGTCCTTGGGCTTGAGGCTGGGCGCGTTGCCGCCCTTGCCCTCGGCCACCAGGATGTCGCCGTTGGGCAGCAGCAGCGTCTGGCGCGGGATCTTCAGGTCGGTCGCGATCGCGGTGATGGTGTAGCCCTCGGGCACCGTCGGGCGCTGGTCGCCCCATTGCGCCGGCTCGGCGATCACCATGTCGGGCAGGATGCCCCGCTCGGGCTGGGGCAGGTTCGGGTTCTGCCCGTACTGCGGCGCCTCGACCTCGCCGCTGCAGGCGGCCAGCAAGGCGGAGACGGTGACGCCCGCCAGCAGGATCACGCGCTTCATGCCGCACCTCCCGTCCGCGAGCTCGCGAAGCCCAGCCAGGTCGCGATGAAGGCGAGGACGAAGCCCACGATCGACAGGACCAGGCCGGAGGGCATCGCGGCCCAGGCATCGCGCGCATGCATCAGCGCGTTGAAGAAGCCCACCACCCAGGTGGCCAGCAGCACGATGAAGTAGCGGCCCAGGCCTGCTGCGTGGCGGCGGGGACGCGCGAGGTCGACGATGGCGAGGACCAGCGCCACGCCGGAGAAGACGAGGCCGCCGACGATCAGCCAGGACGCGAAATTGCTCCACTGGATCTCGTACGTCCTGGCGTAGGCGAGGTCGCTGAGCAGTGCGCCGAGGAACAGCGGCACGCAGCCGGCCAGCAGCACGGCATGCAGCGGATGGATGGCCTGGGAATAGCGGTACGTGAGGGTCTGGGCCACGAAGACGTTCTCCTGCAGCGAAGGCCGCCGGCACGATGCCGGCCTCGCGCCAGACTACAACGAAGCCGCGCTTCCGGGGGCGATGCGCCGCCGATGAGGACGCCGCTTACATGTCCTTCGCGAGCGCGGCTTTCAGCTGCGGCAGCAGCGCCTGCATGGCCGCGCGCCCGGCCTCGATCGCGCGCTTCTTGCCCGCGAAGTCGCCGCTGCCCATGCCGGCGAGGGCGGGCC
Organism: Pseudomonadota bacterium; assembly: GCA_023438115.1. GTDB lineage: Bacteria > Pseudomonadota > Gammaproteobacteria > Burkholderiales > Burkholderiaceae_C > Ramlibacter. The sequence continues at coordinate 11,999 of JAEZEB010000074.1, forward strand.
GCACCACCAGGTCGGCATCGCGCAATTCCCAGCTGTTGATGCTGCGGCCCATGATCGCGAAGGTCTGCAGCAGGATCTGCAGCGGGTCGCCCGAGGGATTGCCCTCGGGCGCGCTGGAGATGTCCACCGCGATCACGAACTCCGCGCCCATCTGCCGCGCATGGCGCACCGGCACGGGCGAGACCAGGCCGCCGTCGACGTACTCGCGGTCGTTGATGCGCACCGGCAGGAACAGCGCGGGCACCGCGCTCGAGGCGCGCACCGCCGTGCCGGTGTCGCCGCGGCGGAACAGGATGCCCTGCCCCGTCTGCAGGTCGGTCGCGACGATGCCCAGCGGGATCGCCATGTTCTCGATCGTGCGCTGGTTCACCTGCGCGTTCACGTAGCGCGCGAGCGCCTCGCCGCGCAGCATGCCGCGGCTGAAGAGCGGCAGCGTCCAGTCGGCGAAGGCGGCCTCTTCCATGGCCATGGCCACCGCCTGCAGCTGCTGGCCGTTGCGCCCGCTCGCGTACAGCGCCGCCACCAGGCTGCCGGCGGAGGTTCCGGCCAGCACGGCGGGACGGATGCCCGCCTCCTCCAGCACCTGGATCACGCCGACGTGCGCGAAGCCGCGCGCGGCGCCTCCACCGAGCGCGAGCCCCACGCGCGGCGGCGGCTTGGGCGCGACGGCCACCGGCGGTTCCGGCGGGGCCTCGGGCGTTTTCGGCTGGGAGGCACATCCCGCCAGCAACGCGGCCATGACGCAGGTCAAGCCGCGCCACAGCCATGCGGACAGAATGGGATCGAGAATGATTCGCGTTTGTCTTATCATGCACACCGTCAGGAACCCCGCCTCCCAAAGGAAACCGGAATGATCTCCAAGGCCTTCGTCGGCGCGACGCTGCTCGCCGCCACCGCCCTCACCGCCCAGGCGCAGGACCAGGTCCTGAACCTCTATTCGGCCCGCCACTATTCGACGGACGAGGCGCTGTACAGCAACTTCACCAAGGCCACCGGCATCCGCATCAACCGCGTGGACGCCGACGATGCCGGTATTCTGGCCCGCCTGAAGGCCGAAGGCGCCGCCTCGCCGGCCGACGTGATCCTGCTGGTCGACGCCGCGCGCCTGTACCGCGGCGAGCAGGACGGCCTCTTCAAGCCGGTCAAGTCGCAGCTGCTGGAAGACGCCATCCCGGCGCAATACCGCTCCACCACCGCCGAAGGCACCACCTGGTTCGGCCTGTCCACCCGCGCGCGCGTGATCGTGTACGACAAGGTCAAGGTCAAGCGCGCCGACGTCGACACCTACGAGGAACTGGCCGATCCCAAGAACAAGGGCAAGGTCTGCCTGCGTTCGGGCTCGCACCCCTACAACCTGTCGCTGTTCGGCGCCGTCATGCAGCACGTGGGCGAGCAGAAGGCCGAGCAGTGGCTCAAGGGCATCGTCGACAACATGGCCCGCGCGCCCAAGGGCGGCGACACCGACCAGATCAAGGCCGTCGGCGCCGGCGAGTGCCAGATCGCGGTGAGCAACAGTTACTACGTGGCGCGCCTGATGCGTTCCAGCAATCCCGACGACAAGAAGATCATGGAACGCGTGGGCGTGGTCTTCCCCAACCAGGAAAGCTGGGGCACGCACATGAACATCGCGGGCGGCGCCGTGGCGCGGTACGCGAAGAACACCGACGCCGCCGTGAAGTTCCTCGAATACCTCGCCAGCCCCGAGGCGCAGAACCACTTCGCCAACGGCAACAACGAATGGCCCACCGCCAGGGGCGTGAAGGTGAGCAACGCGGCGCTGACCTCCATGAGCGGTGGCGGCGACTTCAAGGCCGAGACCATCCCGCTGGCCGCCGTGGGCGCCAACACGGTGAAGATCCAGCAGATGCTGGACCGCGTGGGCTTCAAATAACGCGCGGAGCGGACGCCTGCGGCGCCGCTGCGCGCCGCTCGCGTTCGAGACCGACCTCGCGCGGCTCAACGCTCGCCGACAAAGCCCGGCTTGGCCGGGCTTTGTCGTTTCGACGAGGTGAGCGGCCGAAGGTCCGCCTCGACCGAGGAGAGTTATCGGGACGCCGGAGGCGTCCTCGATAATGGCGAGTTACGTCAACGTCAATCAGGAGCAGACATGGAAATCAAGGGCAAGGTGTTCATCGTCACCGGCGGCGCGTCCGGCCTCGGCGAAGGCACGGCGCGCATGCTGGCGGCCGCCGGCGGCAAGGTCGTGATCGCCGACATGCAGGCCGAGAAGGGCGAGCAGGTCGCGAAGGACATCGCCGGCGCGTTCGTGAAGTGCGACGTGAGCCAGGAAGCCGATGCCCAGGCGGTGGTGGCCAAGGCCGTGTCGCTGGGCAAGCTGATGGGCCTGGTGAACTGCGCCGGCATCGCGCCGGCGGAGAAGACCGTGGGCAAGAACGGCGCGCACAACCTGGGCGTCTTCAGCAAGACCATCATGGTCAACCTGGTCGGCTCCTTCAACATGATCCGCCTGGCCGCCGAAGCCATGGCGAAGAACGAGCCCGAGCCCACCGGCGAGCGCGGCTGCATGATCTCCACCGCTTCCGTCGCGGCCTACGACGGCCAGATCGGCCAGGCCGCGTACAGCGCGTCCAAGGGCGGCGTGGTCGGCATGACCCTGCCCATCGCCCGCGACCTGGCGCGCAACGGCATCCGCAACATGACGATCGCTCCCGGCATCTTCGGCACGCCGATGCTGTTCGGCATGCCCAAGGAAGTGCAGGACGCGCTGGCCGCCAGCGTGCCCTTCCCCTCGCGCCTCGGCACGCCGGACGACTACGCGAAGCTGGCCAGGCACATCTTCGAGAACGACATGCTCAACGGCGAGGTGATCCGCCTCGACGGCGCGATCCGCCTGGCCCCGAAGTAAGCCCCGCGCACGGGCGGCGCGCCCTATAGTCGCCGGGCCACACCCGGCCGAAGGAGAAGAACATGCGCCGCCCCGTGCTGACCTGGCTGGCTGCCGCCAGCCTGCTGGCTGCCTGTGCCAGCCCGTCCCCCTCTTCCCGCTTCAGCTACACCGCGCCGGACCAGCCCGAGGCGGCTTCCGGCATCACGGCCAAGCCTGGCTGGGCCACGAGCAGGTTCGCCGTCGCGGCAGCCAACCCGCTGGCCACCGACGCCGGCTACCAGGTGCTGAAAGCCGGCGGCTCCGCGATCGACGCGGCAGTCGCCGTGCAGATGGTGCTGACGCTGGTGGAGCCGCAGTCCAGCGGCATCGGTGGCGGCGCCTTCCTGCTGCACGCCAGCGGCCGCGAGGTCGAGGCCTTCGACGGCCGCGAGGTGGCGCCACTGGCGGTGGACGAGCGCCTCTTCCTCGGCGCCGACGGCAAGCCGCTGGCCTTCCACGACGCCGTGGTCGGCGGCCGTTCGGTCGGCGTGCCCGGCACCGTGCGCATGCTGGAGGCGGCCCACAGGCAGCACGGCAAGCTGCCCTGGGCCACGCTGTTCCGCCCGGCGATCACGCTGGCGGAAAACGGCTTCAAGGTGTCGCCGCGGCTGCACGCGGTGCTGCAGGCCGAACAGCACCTGAAGAAGGACCCGGTCGCTGCGGCCTACTTCTACGGCGCCGGCGGCGAGCCGCATCCCGTCGGCCATGTGCTGCGCAATCCGGAACTCGCCGCCGTGCTCAAGCGCATCGCCGCCGAAGGCTCGCGCGCGCTGCACGAAGGCGACATCGCCCGCGCGATCGTCGACAAGGTGCAGAAGCACCCGACCAACCCGGGCCGCATGAACCTTTCGGACCTGGCCGCCTACCAGCCGAAGAAGCGCGCGCCGCTGTGCCACGACTACAGCTCGCACGGCCGCACCTTCGAGATCTGCGGCTTCCCGCCGCCCTCTTCCGGCGCCATCGCGGTCGGGCAGATCCTCGGCATCCTGGACCGGACGCCGGCGGCCACGCTGCCACTGCAGGACGGCCTGCCCACGGCGCAATGGCTGCACCTGTACACCGAGGCTGCGCGCCTGGCATTCGCCGACCGGGCGCAATATGTCGCCGACCCCGATTTCGTCCAGCCTCCCGGCGGCAGCTGGCAGAGCCTGCTGGCCCCCGGCTACCTCGCGCAGCGCGCGCGCCTGATCCAGGTGGACGGCCCCAGCATGAAGACGGCGCAGCCCGGCGCACCGGCCGCGGCCACGGGCCTGGCGCCCATGCCGGACCAGCCCGAATACGGCACTTCCCACATCAGCATCGTCGACGCGCAGGGCAATGCGGTGGCGATGACGACCACCATCGAAGACCAGTTCGGATCGCGCCAGATGGTGCGCGGC